>JASHPJ010000094.1 GCA_030038195.1 Acidobacteriaceae bacterium | reverse complement strand
CCGATCCCGCACCCGATATACCCACACGCGGCCCACCTCCAGCCGCCGTGCAATGTCTGAAGGCCGCTCTCCCCGCTCCAGCGCCCAAAGCACACGATCACGCAGGTCTTGCGAATAGCTATGCATCCCGGCCGCCTCCAAACGGCAGGAATAGTATCGCACAGTATGTATACACCTAAATTAGAAATGCTCTAGCGTGGCAACTGACCCCTGATCCCTGTTTTTACCTGCGCCCGAAGCCGCGCGGCTTTACAGGCGGCGTTACGGGCAGGTTCGTTTTGCCCTCGGGATACACGACCAGGAAGCGATTTAGTCCCTCGCCCACGCTCGCTGTCTCCACGCCTTCGAGCTCGCGGCAGGCCAGGTGCAGCAGCCGGCGCTCGCGGCTGTTCATCGGCGGAAAGCTATACGGCACGCCGGTGCGGAGTACTTTTTCTGCGGCCGTCTCGGCTGAGAGCCGCAGCTCCTGCGCGCGCAGCGCCTTGAAGTTGGCTGCGTCAAAGCTCACCAGGTCGTGCTCGCGCTGCTCCAGCCGCAGCATCTGCGCAGCGATGGTTTCCAGGGCCCGCAGCAGCTCGCCGTTGTGCTGGATGACCAGCGGCACGTCGGGCCCGCCCAGCTCGACGTAAATCTGGCGCGCCTCAAGCCCCTCGGGGTCGCGTGCGCCATCGCCGGCGGTGATGCGGTACTTGAGCCGCATGCCACCCAGTTTATTCAGTGTGCTCAGAAACCCGGCAATCTTTTGTGCAGCCTGCTGAAGGTCGTCGATGGGCATAACACACAAGTATCGCAGAGCGGGGCGCGATGCCGGGCGCTCGCATGAAGAAAAAAACTCGCATGCGCCGCGCCCGATCGCTGTTTTTGGGGGCCCGGTTCCGTATCATCGTGTCAGAATCCAGGGGAGCAGCCATGTCATCGCATACCTCGAGTGAAGCCAATTGCTGGATTGCGTGGGTTCTTCGCTTCATCGGTCTCGCCGTATTTGTCCTGGCCTTTTTCCTGCCGGCGGTGCGCACCGGTGCGCCGGGCCCTGACGCCACCCTCTTTCCCGGCTGGAAGTGCGCTTCCATCGCGCTGACTGAAACAGTGGGGCTCTTCGGCAAGTCAGTTCCCTGGCCGCCTCCGCTTCCCATTCTGCTGGTGATCTTCAGCGGCTGGATCAATCCGCTCGTCGTTCTCGTCCTGCTGACCGGCTTCTTTGCCAGGCTCCGCGTCCTGCGCAGGGTCCTGGGCATTTTCGTCCTTTTGTGCATGGTTGCGACGTGGTGGTTTTTCGCGCTGCAAAAGGTCGCGCCGCTCATCGGCCACTGGCTGTGGATTGCGGGCGCGCTGGCGATTCTCGCCCCGGACGCGCTGCCCGGCCGCCGCAGGCCGCTTGCATCCTAGGCGGGCCATCCGATCTTCAGGAAGAATTCAGGATCGGTCTGTATCCTTCTTGGTGTGAAGATGCAGGACAATCGGAACCGGCGCGGTTCGCTGCCGGTCTGGACTTCTACCGTTGCCTCGCTGCTTCTCGTAGCGTCGGCCCTGGGCTACGGGCAGGCCACGCAGCTCGCTGATGCCGCGCAGCCCGTCGTCATTACGCTCGATGAAGCGATCCATCGCGCCGAGGCCAGCGATCCCGCATACGCGGCGGCGAGAGCAGACCGCGGCGCAGCGTCGCTTGACCGCTCCATTGCACGCGGTGGCATGCTGCCGGGCGTTGTCTATCACAATCAGGCGCTCTACACGCAGCCCAACGGACTCCTCAATCAGGCCGGACAGGGCGCATCCGCGCAGCCGGCGCCGCGATTCATCGCCAACAACGCGGTGCGCGAGTACGCCAGCCAGGCCTCGATCAACGAAACGTTCGGCCTCGCTGGCGCAGCCGCCATCCGCCGCGCCGATGCAGCCGCCGCGCAGGCTGCAGCCGAGCTTGAAATCGCGCGGCGCGGATTGGTTGCGGGGGTTACCGGCCTGTTCTTCAGCGCGCTCGCCGCCGATCACAAACTCGTCGTTGCCCAGCGAGCACGGCAGGAAGCGGCTGATTTTTCCCGCCTCACGCAAGAGCGCGAGCAGGCTCGCGAGGCTGCGCACGCTGACGTGGTGAAGGCGCAGCTCGAAGAGCAGCAGCGCAACCGCGATCTGGAAGACGCGTGCGTTGCGGCCGAAAAAGCGCGTCTCGAGCTTGGAGTCCTGCTCTTTCCCGATCCGCGCGCGCCGTACACGCTGCGTGCGCCCGACGCCGCGCCGCCGCTGGCCGCGCGCGAAGACGTGGAGCAGGCCGCGGCCAGGAACAATCCCGAGCTGAAAAGCGCGCTGGCCGCGTTCAACGTGAGCAACGCCGATGTGCTGGCCGCGCGCGCGGCGTATCTGCCCGATCTTGGCATGAATGTCACTTATGGCATCGACGCTCCGCAGATTGCCGCGAACGGACCGGACGGCGTGCGCAACCTTGGCTACTCGGCCAGCGTCACGCTCGATATTCCCGTATGGGATTGGCTCGCGACGGCGCACAAGGTGAAGCAGAGCGAGATTCGCCGCGACGCCGCGCGCGTTGCCCTGAGCGCCACGCAGCGCCGGCTGATTGCCGAGCTCGACGAGGCGTACTCCGAGGCCGCAGCGGCGCGCGACGAGCTTGCCTCGCTCGATCAGAGCACGTCCCTGGCCGCCGAGAGCCTGCGCCTCGCCAGGCTTCGCTATGCAGGCGGCGAAGCAACGGTGCTCGAAGTCGTGGATGCGCAAAACACCTTTGTCCAGGCCGAGAACGCGCGCGAAGACGGGCGCGTGCGCTATGAAACCGCGCGGGCCGCGCTGCAAACTCTCACCGGAAACCGGTAAGCCTGGAATGAAGACACGATGAGCGCAAAGATGAGCGGGAGTGAAAAGAAAAATGCAGCGCTGCGGGCGCATTGCGCGGTGGCGTGCGCCATGGCTGCTGTCCTGATGCCTGCAGCCGGCTGCAAAAAAGAGGCAGCGCCGGAGACTGAAGTCACCGTGCAGGCCGAGCATCCCGTGCAGGGAGCCATTTCTGCGCAGGTGGTTGCCGACGCGGTGCTGGCGCCCGTTGCGCAGGGGGCCATCGAGCCCAGGATCACCGCGCCGGTGAAGCGGTTTTACGTGCAGCGCGGCGCGCACGTAAAAGCTGGTGAGCTGCTGGCCACTCTCGAGAACAACGATCTCACCGCCGCGGTGATGGACAGCAAGGGCGCCTACATAGCCGCACAGGCTGCGTATGCCACGACCACCAAGGCGCAGGTGCCGGAAGATACGCTCAAGGCCGAGTCGGACCTGGCGCAGGCGAAAGCGAATCTTGAGCTGAGCCAGAGCATCGTGAAGAGCCGCAAGCAGCTCTTTGCCGAGGGCGCCATCCCCGGCCGCGACCTGGACACGGCGGAAGCCGAGCTGGTGCAGGCGCAGGCCGCTTACGATACCGCGGCGAAGCATCTTGACTCGCTGCGCGGCGTGAGTCGTGCAGCAGCACTCCAGGCCGCGCAGGGCAACCTGACTGCAGCGCGAGGAAAATACGATGGCGCAGAAGCGCAGTTGAGCTACTCTGAGATTCGCAGCCCCATGGACGGCGTGGTGACAGACCGTCCTCTCTTTGCCGGTGAAACCGCAGCCGCGGGCGCGCCGCTCATCACGGTCATGGATACATCGATCCTGATTGCGAAGGCGCACATTGCGCAGAGCCTTGCGCAGCAGTTGAAGGTCGGCGGTGAAGCGCAGGTACTTGTGCCCGGCCGTGGCGGTCCGGTGGCAGCGAAGGTTTCGCTGGTCAGTCCGGCGCTCGACGCAGGCAGCACTACCGTAGAAGTCTGGGTCAGGATCGCCAACCAGTCCGGCGCGCTCAAGGTGGGCACGCCGGTGAAGGTGAGCCTCTCCGCCGCGGGCGTCGCAGACGCATGGAAGATTCCCGGCTCTGCTGTATTGACCGCAGAGGACGGCAGTAAATCCGTGATGGTGGTGGGCACGGACGGAGCCGCGCATCGCAAGCCGGTGACGCTTGGCATCACCGACGGCAAGGATGTGCAGGTGCTGGGCGGCCTCGCGCCATCGGATCAGGTCATTACCGGCGGAGCCTACGGTCTCGAGGAAGGAACGAAAGTGAAAGTCGGGCCAGCCGGCAGCGATGTCGCAAGCGGAGGCGGCAACTGATGTCCGGCGAGGCTCCTGCGCGCGAAGCCTTCTGGCTGGCGCGCTCCACGCGCACCATCTTCTTCTTTGCCGCGATGCTCACCGGCGCCGGCATCTATCTCGCATTCCAGGTCCCCATCGCCGTCTTTCCCGAAACGAATTTTCCGCGCGTGGTCATCGGCGTTGACAACGGCGTGATGCCCGTCGAGCAGATGCAGGTGGCCATCACGCGGCCCATTGAAGACGCGGTAAACTCGGTGCCGGGGCTCGTTCTCGTGCGCTCCACAACCAGCCGCGGCTCGGCCGAGGTGAGCCTGTTTTTCGACTGGCATGAGGACATGGTGCGCCAACTGCAGCTTGTGGACGCAGCGCTCGCCAAGGTGGAGCAGACGCTGCCTTCGACTGTGCGCATCACCACCAACCGGCTCACCTTTGCCACGTTCCCCATTCTTGGCTACAGCCTTACTTCCGACACGGTTTCGCAGGCGCGTCTCTGGGAGATTGCCACTTACGATCTCAAGCCGCCGCTCAATCGCGTGGCCGGCGTGAGCACCGTGGTGGTGCAGGGCGGCCAGGTACCCGAGTTTCACGTCACTCCCAACCTCGCCATGCTGCAGGCCACCGGCGTTACCATCCCCGACCTGGTAAACGCCATCGACGCCTCCAACATGGTTGACTCGCCGGGACTCTACGAAGCGAATCACCAGCTCATCCTGGGCCTGGTGGGCGCGCCGGTGCACGATGTGGACGGCCTGCGCCAGCTCGTCGTCAAAACCACGCCTGCAGGCGCGCCAGTGCGCGTGGCCGATGTGGCAACGGTCGAGCAGGCGGCCATGCCCGTCTACACCACGGTGACGGCCAACGGCAAGAACGCCGTGCTGCTGAACATCGCGCGCCAGCCATCGAGCAACACCGTGGCCGTGGCCAGTGCCGTAGCGCAGCAGATAACCGGGCTGCGCAAGAAGCTGCCGCCGGGCGTGAAGCTCGATCTCTTCTACGATCAGTCGCAGCTGGTGCGCGACAGCATCTCCAGCGTGCGCGACGCCATCTTCATCGGGCTGGTGCTGGCCTGCGTCATCCTGTTTCTGTTTCTGCGCGACTGGATCTCGTCGCTCATCGCCGGCCTGGTGATACCGGTGACCATCGCCATAACCATTGTTGTGCTATGGATGATCGGCGAGAGCTTCAACCTGATGACGCTGGGCGGTCTGGCCGCCGCCATCGGCCTGGTGATCGACGACGCCATCGTCGTGGTTGAAAACATCGTGATGCACCGCGATGCCGGCGAGCATCGCGCGGAAGCGGTGCGCAAGGCGCTCCAGGAGATCACCACGCCGCTGGTCGGTTCCACGATTACGCCGGTGGTGGTCTTTCTGCCGCTGGTGGCGGTGAGCGGCGTGACCGGCAGCTTCTTTCGCGCGCTGGCCATCACCATGACGGCGGCGCTGCTTACTTCGCTGCTGCTCGCGCTCACCTGGACGCCGGGACTGAGTTACGCGCTGCTGCGCGAGCGGGGCAATCGTTCTCGCCATGACGGCCACGCCGCCGGGCGCTTCCTCACGCGCGTCCTTGAGCTTCATCGCAAAGTGCTCGACTGGGTCCTGGCCAGGCCCTTGTGGACGGGAGGAATCTGCCTGCTGCTGGCCATCGGCACATGGGCTGGCTACCAGGCGCTCGGCTCCGATCTTCTGCCCGAGATGGACGAAGGCGGATTCATTCTCGACTACATCATGCCTGCCGGCAGCTCGCTCACCGAGACCAATCGCGTGCTGGAGCGCGTGGAGCAGATTCTGCTCTCCGAGCCGGAGGTGGACGTCACCTCCCGCCGCACCGGCCTGCAGATGGGGCTGGCCGCGGTGACCGAGGCGAATACCGGCGACTTTACCGTGAAGCTCAAAGCGCATCGCAGCCGCTCCATCGATGAAGTGATGGAAGACGTGCGCGAGAAGATCCGTGCCACCGAGCCGGAGCTCGACGTGGAGTTCACGCAGGTCCTGCAGGACATGATTGGCGATCTTTCCAATGCGCCCGAGCCCATCCGGATCAAGATCTTTGCCAACAACCCGCAGCTGCTGGCCCGGCTTGGGCCGCGCATCGGCGACGCAATTGGCAGGATTCCCGGCGTGGTGGACGTCGAGAACGGCATCGAGAACACCATCAGCGGTCCGGCGACGAACTTCCAGGTCGATCCATCGGTTGCCGCCCGCATGGGATTCACGCCCAGCGAAGTCTCTGAAGATGCGACAGCGATTCTTGACGGCGTAACGGCAGCCAACCCACTCATCGCCAACGGCCGGCCCTATGCCATCCGTGTGCGTCTCAGCGATGAGCACCGCGCTTCGCTCGACGCGATCGAAAACACGGTCTTCAACTCGAGCTCCGGCCACGCGGCCACGCTGGGCTCGCTGGCAACCATCGAGCAGCTTCCGCCGCAGAACGAGATTCTGCGCGAGAATCTGCAGCGACTGGTTACGGTGACGGGCCGGCTCGAAGGCTCTGACCTGGGCACGGCCATTGCCCGCGTCAAGCAGACCGTGACCGCCATGCATCTGCCCGCCTCGGTGCGCGTCGAGTACGGCGGCCAGTACCAGGAGCAGCAGCAATCTTTCCGCGATCTGCTGCGCGTCCTGGTGCTGGCGCTGGCGCTGGTCTTCGGCGTGCTGCTGGCCGAGTTTCGCAACTTCCCCGCGCCTGTCGCAATCCTCACCTCGTCGGTTCTGTCCCTCTCCGGCGTGATCCTTGCGCTGCTGGTTACCGGCACTACATTTAATGTCGCCTCGTTCATGGGGCTCATCATGGTTATCGGCATCGTGGCCAAGAACGGCATTCTTCTGCTCGATGCCGACGAGCGGTTCCGCGCCGGGGGCGCATCGGCGCGCGATGCGATGCTGCGCGCGGCGCAGCGCCGCCTGCGGCCCATCGTGATGACCGCGCTGGCCGCGGTCTCGGGCATGCTGCCGCTGGCGTTCGCGCTGGGCGCGGGCTCGCAGATGCTGCAGCCGCTGGCGATTGCAGTCATAGGCGGGCTGTGCGTCTCCATGGTGCTGAGCCTGGTAATTACACCCCTGGTCTACTTCCTGCTCACGCGCACCCGCGCCGCACCGGCTGAAGAAGCTGTGTAGTTTTCTCGCGCCGCGTCGCAATGGGACAATGAAATCATGCTGCCGGAACCGCCTTTCCATCTCACCGCTGCTGAGGCCCGTGTACTGGGCGCGCTCATTGAAAAGGAAGTAACCACGCCCGAGTACTATCCGCTCTCGTTGCATGCGCTGGTCAACGCCTGCAACCAGCGCTCGAACCGCGAGCCGGTGATGAATCTTGACGAAGACGACGTGCGCCAGGCGCTGCATGGGCTCGAAGACGACCGTCTCGCCGGCCGCGCGCGCTCAGCCGACGGGCGCGTGACCAAGTACGAGCACTGGCTGGGCGAGGCTTTCAACTTCAGCCGCGCGGAAACGGCGCTCATCTGCGTGCTGCTGCTGCGCGGGCCGCAGACGCCGGGCGAGCTGCGCAGCCGCGCCGAGCGCATGCATCGCTTTGACGAGATCGGCGACGTGCTTGCTTCTTTGCAGAAGCTGATGGAGCGCGAGCCGGCGCTCGTAGCCATGCTGCCGCGCCAGCCCGGCGCCAAGGAGTCACGCTACGTGCATCTGCTTGCGGGCGCGGTCGAGTCGATGGCCGCTGCGCAGGCTGAGCCGGCGCGCGGCGCGGAGCCTTCCGTGGAGAGAACGGCTTACGCCGGGCGCATCGCGCAGTTGGAATCAACCGTCGCCGAGCTGCGGCAGGCAGTAAGCGCGCTCCAGCAGAAAATCGACAGCCTTTTCGGCTGAAGGCTCGTTTGCGGAGGAGTCTCAGTTCGAATTGCATCGCCCATTGCCGAATCCGTATCCAGAAGGTAGTATTCCACTGAAAAAGTTTTCAGGAGAATTCCACTCTATGCGTTTTCCCGCTCCGCTTACCCTTGCCGTGCTTGCTTTGGCAACGTTTACTGTCCCGGCCCAAGCCAGGCCTGCGCCGCGCCACTCCGCCGCAGAATCCGCAGCGCCGCGAGTGGCGCAGACGCCGCCCATGGGGTGGAATAGCTGGAACTTCTTTGCCGGGCGGGTAACCGATCAGGACATTCGCAACGCCGCCGACCAGATGGTGGCAACGGGCATGCGCGATGCGGGCTACATCTACATCAACATCGACGACACGTGGGAAGGCGACCGCGACGCAGACGGCGTGCTGCACACCAACTCGAAGTTTCCTGACATGAAAGCGCTCGCCGATTATGTGCACTCCAAGGGGCTCAAGCTGGGCATCTACTCCTCGCCCGGCCCGCAGACCTGCGCTCACTACGCCGGCTCGCTGGACCACGAAGTGCAGGACGCGCAGCTTTACGCGTCGTGGGGCATCGACTACCTGAAATACGACCTGTGCAGCTTCCGTCCTGCAGTCATGAATGCCAAGGCTCCCGATGACAAGGCCGAGCAGATGCGGCTGATGCAAGAGGCCTATAAGAAGATGGATGACGCGCTGAAGGCCACCGGCCGTCCGATCGTCTACTCGCTCTGCCAGTACGGATGGGATGCCGTGTGGGAGTGGGGACCGAAGGTGGGCGCGAATCTGTGGCGCACGACCGGCGATATCCAGCCCAACTGGAACAGCATTTACACCATCCTCAACATGCAGGCGGGGCTGGCCAAATACGCCGGGCCGGGCCACTGGAACGATCCGGACATGCTGGAGGTAGGCAACGGCAAGCTCACGTTGGGCGAGAACCGGGTTCACTTTTCCATGTGGGCCATGCTTGCCGCACCGCTGCTGGCCGGCAACGACCTGCCCAACATGACCCCGGAGATCAAGGCGATCCTGACCAACCGGGACGTCATCGCCATCGACCAGGACAAGCTGGGACGCGAAGGCACGCGCATCTACTCTGAAGGAGAAGTGGATGTGTGGACGCGGCATCTCGCCGGCGGCGCGATGGCCATCGCGGTGATCAACGCTGGCAGCGAGCGCGTTTCCACCCATCCCTTCCACCTGGACCTGGCGCGGCTTGGCCTGCACGGTCCGCAGCAGGCAAAGGACCTGTGGACGGGCAAGGAGATGCAGCTTACCGACAACATGCCGCTTGAGATTCCCAGCCGTAACATCCTGCTGGTAAGGATCGCGTCGCCGAAGTAGAGCTTGCAGCGCGGCGCTGCGAACTCCAGCGTTTTCCAGGAAGCCTTATTCCACGCGGGCGAGGTGAACGGCAAACCATCCTCGCTCGTCGGTCCAGGCGGAAGCCGGCGCAAAGCCCGCTCCAGCCAGCAACGCTTCGGCCTGCCCCGGCTGGTACTTATAGCTGTTTTCGGTGTGGATGGTTTCGCCCGCGGCAAAGTCAGCGACGAAGTCGAGCGCGGCAAGTTGAACGCGCTGGGCCAGGCGACTTTCGAGATGCATCTCCATGCGGGAATGCCCTGGGTTCCACACGGCGCGGTGGAGAAATGCATCGGGATCGAAGTTCGCGCCAAGATCGCGGTTCAGACGCGCGAGCATGTTTTTGTTGAAGGCCGCGGTTGTGCCCGCGCTGTCATCGTAGGCCGCCAATAGCATCTGCTCGTCCTTGACCAGGTCCACGCCCAGCAACATGCCGTCGCCCGGATGGAGCTGCGCGCGCACCTTGGCCAGCAAATGCGCAGCTTCTTCCGGCTCAAAGTTGCCGATGCTCGATCCGATGTAGAGCACCAGCCGACGCTCGCCGGGACCGCTGGGCTCGAAAGCAAACCCGTTCGTGTAATCCATGGCCAGCGGCCGCACGCGCACGGCGGGAATCTCGCGCTCGATGCGTGCCTGTGCGGCAAGCAAAGCGGTCGCCGAAACATCCACCGGCTGGTAAAGCACGCTGCCTTGCAGCTCGACGGCTGCGCGCAGCAGGATGCGGGTTTTTTCCGCCGATCCGGCGCCAAGCTCGGCGATGCGCAGCCGCGGACATCGCTGGCTCCGGGCGCCCGCGGCTTGCGCGATCATTGCGCCGGCGTGGCGGGCGAGGATGGCGCGCTCGGTGCGCGTCAGGTAATACTCGGGCAGCTCGGTAATCTGGTCGAAGAGGCGCGAGCCCGTCTCGTCATAAAACAGCCAGGGAGGCAGCCGCTTGGGAGTGGAGGCAAGCCCCGCGCGCACGGCCGCGGCCACCTGCTCGTCAATCTGCCATTCGGTTGGGGTAGAAGCCGCGGGAGTCATGTAAAGGTTTCGATGCGCGAAAATGTCCTATGATGCCAAGCGGAGGCCGGAAAATTGCCAGCGCGTCTCCGGCGCAAAGAAGTTGCGGTAACTCGACCGGATATGGCGCTGTGGCGTAACGCACGATCCGCCGCGCAGGACCATCTGGCCGCTCATGAACTTGCCGTTGTACTCGCCCAGCGCGCCGGCCAGCGGCTTGAAGCCCGGATAGGGCAGATACGCGCTGCCCGTCCACTCCCAGCAGTCTCCCCAGCGCTGCCACTGCCCGGGGCTCTGACCTTGGACCAGGGTTGTGACCGGGGCGGGAGTCAGCCGTTCCGATTCCAGCAGGTTGCCTTCTACCGGCTGGCCCTCGGCTGCAACCTCCCATTCGAACTCGGTCGGAAGCCGACAGCCGGCCCAGCGGGCGTAGGCGTCGGCCTCGTAATAGCTCACGTGGCTCACCGGCGCATCGAGCAGGCTTTTGAGCGGCAGGCTGCCGCCGAGCGTAAAGACGGTCCAATCGTCACGCGCATCGCCGCCCTCCTGCGACCAGTAAAGCGGCGCACGCCAGCCTTTCTCTTTCACGGTCGCCCATCCGGCTGAAAGCCACAGCTCGGCGCGGCTGTAGCCGCCGTCGGCCATAAAGGCCAGGTATTCTCCGCAGGTCGTCAGCCGGTCGGCGAGCGCATAAGGCTCGAGCCACACCTGGTGGCGGCCCAGCTCGTTGTCGAAGCAGAAGCCGTCGCCGGCGAACCCCACCTGCCGTAACCCTCCCTTGAAATTTTGGAAGCCGGGCTCGGCCGGGCCCGGACCTTGCGAACGAAGCGCTGCAGTTGCGCGTTGTGCGTAGGCCGGCCGCAGTGGGTTGGTGAAGAAAGCATGCAGAATGTCGGTGAGCAGCAGCTCCTGGTGCTGCTCTTCGTGGTTCGCACCTAGCTCGATGCGCCGGAGCGCTTCAGCCGGAGGGTCGCTTTCGAAAAGCCGCTCGATGGCTTGGTCCACATGCTCGCGATAGGCGAGGATCTCTTCCAGTCCAGGACGCGAGAACGACGCGCGCAGCCGTTTTTCCGGAAAGGCCGAAAAGCCTTCGTAATAGCTGTTGAAGAGCCAGGGAAAATCGGCCTTGAAGAGATGGTAGCCGGGCAGGAACTCACGCAGCACAAAAGACTCGAAGAACCACGCCGTGTGGGCCAGATGCCATTTTGCAGGCGATGCCTCGGAACAGGACTGCACCATCATGTCCTCAGCCGTGAGCGGAGTGCAGAGCGCCGCGGTGCGCCGGCGCACTGCCTTGAACCGCTCTTCGATGCTCGTGCCGATTTCTATCGTTGTACCCGCGGCTTGACTCATCGGTCTCTCGCCTCCCGTGTTGCATTGCAGTGTAGCGCTCACCTTCTTGGAGCCAGTAAATGCCGGTTTGGTTTCACAGCCGGGATGCGGCTTTTTCGCCACATCTTCCCGTCCGTTGCTTTTCACTGCTGCGATTTAGTGCTTTAATGCTTGCGGACGATCTTACGGTTGAATCGCCCTCTGGATTGCTCTGCCGGTTTTTCGAGGAGCGCAATCGGGAGGAATTTATGTTCAGGTTTGCTGAACCCCGTACATGGTTGACTCTGGGTTTGATGACATTCCTGGCCTCCGCGCCGCATTTCTTGCCGGCGCAAGCCCCGGCCGATTCCCCGTCTGTATCTATGTCCGCTCAGCCCGTCACGCCGCCCACCCACGAAGAGCTGGGTGACACGCTGACTGTGCATCGGCGTTATCAGGCAGCCATCGCGGAGTATGCCAAGGCCGTGCCCTCGGCCACCCTCTGGAACAAGATGGGCATCGCCTACCAGATGATGTTCAACCTGAAAGACGCAACGCGGTACTACCGGGAGTCATTGAAGCTGGATCCGCATAACTCGCAGGTGCTCAACAACCTGGCAACGGTCTACGACTCGCAGAAGCAGTACGGAACGGCCGAGCATCTTTACCGCAAGGCGCTCAAGGCCGACCCCAGGTCGCCGCTGATCCTGAAGAATCTGGGAACCAATCTGCTGGCGCAGCACAAGTACAACCGCGGCTGGGAAGAATACCAGAAGGCGATGGCCCTCGATCCGCAGATATTCGAGGATCGGAACAGCCCGCAGGTACAGAACCCCAGCACGGTGGCCGAGCGCGGCGCCATGAACTACTACATGGCGCTGGGCTGCGCCCGCATGGGGCAGACCGACTGCGCGCTGCAGTACCTGCGCATGGCCCTGGACGAAGGCTTCACCAGCCCCAAGAAGGTGGCCTCGGATATTGCCTTTGCCAGCCTGCGGGATAATCCCGGCTTCAAGCAGATGCTCGCGGCGCAGAGCAGCTCGCATGGCGGCCAGGCCCGGTAACCACGCTGCGTGAAGAATGCCGGCGCCGGCAGGGGGCCATCCCTGTGTCGTCCCGCTCCTGTTCTGTTGCGTCTATGGCTATAGAAATGCCTGCCGTCCTTCTGCGGGCAAGGAGCATACCCATGAAGATTCGTTTGGCTGCGGCTTGCGTGCTCGCGCTGGCGCTTACAGTGGCGGCGTCGGCGCAAAGCCAGGGTTCCGATTCCAGCGCAGCTTCGCCTGCTGACCAGAGTTCCGCCGGCCAGTCAGGCGGTTATGGCCACCGCGGCGGCCGGGGCGGGTTCGGCGGCGGCATGGGGATGATGGGCCGCGGGGTCTCCGGCACCGTGACCGAGGTTGCCGCCGACCACTACACCGTGAAGAGCTTCAGCGGCGAGACCTATACCATCCACTTTGACGCCAATACCCGGATCATGAAACAGGGTGCAGGCGCGCGCGGCGGCGGGCAGGCGGAAGGCGAAGACCGCGGCCAGGGATGGGGACAGGGCCGCAGGTTCGGCGGCAATCCCCCCGAGCCCATCAAGGCCGGGGACATCAAGGTGGGCGACGCCATCTCTTCCATGGGCGACGTGGATGCCACGGCCAAATCGGTGGGCGCCACAACCGTCGTGCTGCTCGATCCGGAGCGCGCCAGGCAGATGCAGGAGATGGAGGCCAGCTACGGCAAGACCTGGCTGATGGGCAAGGTTACGGCCATTGACGGCGTCAAGGTCACGCTGACCGGCATGATGGACAACGCGGCGCACAGCTTTGTGGCAGACGAGAACACCACCTTCCGCCGCCGCCGTGACCCCATCACTCTGGCCGATATCCAGGTAGGCGATACAGTCCGCGCCGAGGGTGCGGTGAAAGATGGCGTGTTTACCGCGACCACAGTCGGCGATATGGGCGCAATGCAGGGGCAGAATTCACGCGTTCCACGTGAAGGCCAACCGTCCGCTCCGCCCCAATAGGCACTTCCAGGGTTTGCGTGCCCTTTTGTAATTGAGCAAGGTGGCTTTTTCTTGAGGGGAAAGCCACCGCGTCGCAACAGAATCCGGGTTGGAACAACTCCGGCTTGGGCGCAACCCCTCAGTGAAGCTCGCGAATCTTTGCCCCGGCGGGAATCTGCACCTGGAACTCATCGGCGGGCAGATCGACGTTCTGCTGAACGCGCACGACGGAAAGCACGAGCTGAATCCCCTCCAGCGGCCGTTTGATGACCACCCTGGAAGGATACTTGCCGGCGCTGAACTCGGCGTAGTTGCTGTAGACCACCTGCGTGGCCAGGTTTCCGGCGCTGTCGTAGATGTCCTGGTCATAAGGCAGCATGTCGTCGCGATGAAAGGTGATGACCCGCACGGGCAGCTTCTCATTGCCGGACTTGGGCCGCATGACGCTGAGGATATACTCGGGCTCCAGGTACAGATGCTTCTTGGCCGTGTCTTCAATCGTCTCCGAGTCGCCGGCGACCATGTACTCATTGTCGGAATCGAGGCCCCGGACCGTGATCGCGTCAAGAAAGAAGTCGGGGCGGAGATTTTCGAGCGGGTTTGCTGATTTTTCCGTAACCGTGTTGGAGCCGCGAATCACCGTATCCTTGGTGGGCATGGCCAGCGTGAACTGGGCGCCGTCGCTGGCCATGTCGAAGATCTTCAGACCGAAATACGTCCCCACCACGCGCAGCATACCGGGTTTGCGCATCACGATGTAGCCGCGGCACGAAGGGAAATCCTTCTCAAGGCCTTCCGAGTTTTTGAGTTCGGTGGCCTGGATCTCAACGGTAGCCGTGAGCGTATGGAGCGTATCCCAGCGCTGGTTAAGCTGCTTGACCAGGTCTTCAGGAGAAATCGCCTGCACCATGGGCGGAGCCTTGGGCACCGGCAGATGGCGCGTGGTGGGCAGAATATTGCAGCCCACCAGCAAAAACGGCAGGAAAAAGGACGCAGATTGCGCCAGGCGCGCGGCCCTCATGGCTCACCCGCCTTCTTTTCTGCGCGGCGATAGCTGACCACATTGCGGTGGTGCTCGTCGAGCGTGCTGGCAAACAGCGAATGGCCCTGCGCATCGGTTCCTGCAGCCACAAAGTAGAGGTAGCTGGTGTCGGCCGGATGCATGGCGGCCCGCAGCGAAGGAATGCCGGGGTTGGCAATCGGGCCGGGCGGCAGGCCGGGGTGCAGATAGGTGTTGTAAGCGGTGTTATGGCTCAGGTCGCTTTGATAGATCGCGCCGTGCCACAGGCCCTCTAGCTCCAGGCCGTAGATCACCGCGGGGTCGGTCATCAGCGGCATGCTCTTTTTGAGCCGGTTCTCAAAGACGCTGGCCACCAGCGGCCGTTCCGCATCGACCGCCGTTTCGCGCTCTACCAATGAGGCAATGGTCACCACCTGGTGAAGATTCTCCTTCAGCCCCAGTTGCCCGGCGACGGCCCGGAAGCGGCGCACCATGGCGGCGGCAATCTGCGGGGCCTTCGTTGTGCGCGCAAAGCAGTATGTATCGGGAAACAGGTAACCCTCCAGGCTCTTTGCCTCTGGATCGAGATCGGTCACCAACCCCACCTGCCGGACGGCCGCATCCAGAAAATCCTCACGTGTGTCGAAGCCTGCCTGTTCCACGCGCGTGGCAATATCGAAAATGTTTGCGCCCTCAGGGACAACCAGCGCCCTGGTGTAAACATCGCCGCGTGCAATGCGGTCGTAGACCTCGAGCGCCGTTACCGGGCGATCGAACCGGTATTCGCCGGCCTTGAGCGTTCCACGCTTCCAGGCGCGCAGCAGGTAGAAGACATACTCATTGCGGAGCACCCCGGCGGCCTGCAGTTGCTGACCGATCCGCAGTGCGGAAGAGCCCGGCGCAAGGTCGACGAACGTCTCAGCCGCCGGCCCGTAGGGCGCAAAAATCAGCCAGCCCAAACCGCCCGCGCACAGCACGCCAAGGAGAAAAACTCCCAGCAGGAATTTTGCCACCCGCGAGCCCTTTTTTCGCCGACTCTTCCATGTGCGCCTTGCCATTCGGCTGGTTTCAATCCTTCAATCACTTAGGACGCGTCAGGCGCCCCTCCGGACTCTCTATCTTTTCATTGTACCGGGTAGCGGGTTGCGCCTGGTGTGGCGACCTTTAAGCTGGTTGCAGAGGGCGCAGATCTGGAATCGGCCAGGCATCCACGCTATCTCGGTCTCGATGTCGGTAACCGCCGCATCGGTGTAGCTGTCTCAGACGAGCTGGGCCTGACGGCACAGCCGGTGATGACCCTGGAACGCCGGCGCAGCGCCCGCGAGGACCTGCGCTCGCTGGCGCGTCTCTGCCGCCGTTTTGGAGTGGCGGGCATCGTGGTCGGTAATCCCTTGCATCTCTCCGGTGGGCTGAGCCCGCAGGCGGCCAGGACCCAGGCCTTTGCCGCGGCGCTCGGCGAGCTGACCGGCCTGCCCATCCACTTGTGGGACGAGCGGCTGACCACCCGCGAGGCGCACCGGATTCTTTACCAGGCCGGCCACCAGCGGCAGGAGCATCGCCGAGTGGTGGACCAGGTGGCCGCCGCGCTCATCTTGCAGGAATTTCTGGACAGGCAGGGGCAGAGAACAGGGATCAGGGAATAGGGAATAGGCGTCAGGCGTCAGGAGTCAGGAGTCAGGAGTCAGGGAAGAACCCTCGATAGCACGGAAGACCAGTCGTTTTGGGTGGACTTGCGAAAGTTGATGCAGTCGATTGCAGCACGAAGATCTTCTATTCCCTATTCCCTGCCCCTGCCCCGCGTATAATGGAAAGTCAAGCACTTTTACCTCGCGGGCCGAGTATCCCCGCTCGCCGCAACGGACAATCGATGCCCGAACACATCAAGAAAAAACTTCTCGATGAGATCAAGCAGCTCGAATACGAGCTCGCCCACGAGCTACCCGCCGAGATCAAAAAGGCGGTCGCCCTGGGAGACCTGTCGGAGAACGCTGAGTATCACATGGCCAAGCAGCGGCAGGATTTTGTGAACGCGCGGCTGGGCCAGTTGAAAAAGCGCATGGCGGAGCTTTCGCTGGTGAACCTGGCCAATATTCCGAGGGACAAGGCCGGCTTTGGCTCCACGGTGGTGGTCTACGACGCCACCAAGAACGAGGAGATTGTGTACCGGCTGGTGACCAGCGAGGAGTCGGACGTAGCCAAGGGGCTGATCTCGACCACCTCGCCGATCGGGCGCGGACTGGTAGGCAAGCGCGTGGGCGACGTAGCCACGATCGTTACCCCCAACGGCAAGCGCGAGCTCGAGATTCTGAAACTCACAACCGTCCACGACGAAGCCGACGACGAGGATGCGGCCGGCGAACAGCAATAGCCGGGGAAGAACTAGCTGCTAGTTTCCAGTCTCTAGCTCCTAGCTCTTTCGCGGTGAAGCAGTGGATCAGATCCGGCCACGGCACGGGCTGGCGGCTGGAAGCAAGGAGCTGAAAGCTGGAATGACCTGGACCAGCGCATTCGGCCGCGCCTGCGGTTGGCTTCTCGACCGCATCGTGCACGGACTGGCGCTCACCCGCATCTCGCCCAACGTGCTTACGTTCATCGGGCTGGTGATCAACATCGCTGCGGCCTTCCTGTTCGGGCACGCGAACGCGTCCAACGGCGACCGCATGTTTTTCTACGCCGGCATGGTGATCGTGGGCGCCGGCCTCTTTGACATGGTGGACGGCCGCGTGGCCCGCAGCACCAACCAGGTCACGGTCTTCGGCTCGTTCTTCGATTCGGTCATCGACCGCTACTCGGACGTGGTGCTCTTTTTCGGCCTGCTGGTCTACTATGGCCGCATCAATCGCTTCCGCTACGTGGTGCTGGTGGCGTTCGTCATGGTGACGTCGCTCATGGTGAGCTATACGCGCGCGCGGGCTGAGGCGCTGATCGGCAGTTGCAAGGTGGGCTTCATGGAGCGGCCCGAGCGCATCGTGCTCGTGATCCTGGGCGCGCTGTTCAATCACTGGGGCGTCATGGGACCGGTGTTGTGGGTGCTGGCGGTGCTCGCCACTATCACCGTGATCCACCGCATCACCTACACCTACGCCAACACCAAGCACCTCGCGCCGCTGGCCTAGCGCTGCTTCTTCTTCCACTCCTCATACGAAATGCGCGGGATGGTGAGGAACGCGTCGCGCGTGCGTACGTAGTTGCCCAGGCCGTTCATGCGGCCGATGGCGTGCAGCTCTTCGGCGTGGACATAGGGGCCGGCCGGGTCGACATAGCGGTCTTCGACGTAAATGTTCACCACGCGGCCCAGGATGATGCGCGACCGGCCGATCTCCATCGTGGTGTGCTCGCGGCATTCGAGCGCGGCGTGCGCCTCGGCGATGCGCGGCGCCTTCACCTTCTGCGAAGGCACGGTGGTAAATCCCGCAATCTCCACCTCGCTCATCCCGGCGGGAAAATCCGTGGCACAGAGGTTCATCTTTTCCGCGATATCTTCGGTGACCACGTTCACCACAAACTCGCCGGTGCGGCGAATATTGCGCGCCGTATCCTTGGGCACAAAGTGCTCGCTTGGCCGGTCGGCCACGCCGATGCCGACAATGGGCGGATCGGTGCAGAGATAGTTATACGCGCTGAAGGGTGCGGCGTTGAGCCGGCCCTGCTCGTCCATGCTGGTGATCAGGGCAATGGGGCGCGGCGCCACCAGCCCCACCAGCAGCTTATAGACAGAACTGCGGGGGATTGCATCGATATCGAATTGCATCGGGCTTCCGGTTCCTTGCTCCAGCGGTTTCGCTTCAAGTATGGACAGAACCGAGACTGCCGAGCGGCTTTTTCCTCAAGAAAAAGCCGCTCGCCACGGCGGACACGCTCTTCAGAGGGCAAGATGGGAAGCGAAACCGCTCTAGCATGTTGTCCCAGAAGTTCGTATCCTAAATTGACATCCCAAACCACAGGTCCGCCACGGCGGATCTTTGACCTTCGACTCTCCGCCACGGCGGACCGCGGTGACCCTCGCTCAGGATGACAGCAGTATTTATGTCACGAACTTCAGAGACAGGACACTAGCAGTTCACCATCACCGTGGAGCAGCCGGCTCGGGGCGCGCGCCATTGCACCAGGAACGCGGTCACGGCCGAGGACTCCATGCGGCGCATGGCCTCGAACTCGCCCTGCCTCTGGCTGTAGAGCAGCTTGCCCTGGTCGCTCAGCACGGCCAGCGCAGGCACACCCTTTTGGAGCGGAACGCCGTAGCGCTGCGCGATGTCCACGTTCTCATCCATGTGGCCGACGTTGATGTGCACCAGCACGAAGTTTGACTCGAGAATGGGCAGGTTCTGCTGGTTGTGGAAGTAGATATCGAGGACCTGGCAGTCGCCGCACCAGTTGCCGCCAAAGTCGAGCAGCACCCGCTTGTGGGTGGCCGCGGCAGTCTTGAGCGCGGCAGCCAGATCAGCGCGCGCCTGCCCGGCATCGGGATAGATAATGCGTCCGGCGGGATGCGCGGTGCCGGCCGCAAGCGCAAACAACCCAGCCACCGTCAGGAATGAAATAGCCTTCATGATGCACGACCTCCACAGCCTTTTTCAGTCTGCCACAATCACCGCATTCCGGGCCAGATCGACGCTACGCCGGCGGCGGGTCAAAAGCAGAAGAGATGAAGCATGCAAGGTGCCACTACTGTGCGACTCCGTCATTCACCTGGGCGCAATCCATCTTGAGCGTCCCGTTGTCGTTCAACGCGAGACCATAAAAACGTATCTCGTTGCCGATGGCGAGCGGCCCAGGTCTTGGGGCACTCAATCCAGCACGAAAAGGGTTGCCCCCAGGTCTCCTCAGAGACCTGGGGCATCCTTGTCTTGTGATCCAATTTGCATCCTCAAGACCTGGGCCGCCTGTCGGATTCACAGTGATCGGGTAATCACATTGCTCCTTCGAGAAGTCGTTGGCGGAAGAACTGGCCCGACGAACACACCGTTGTCTCTTGCCCACGACACCCCGCAATAGCCCTTGTATGGCAAAGGCTGCGTGGTAAGCGTAAAGGTCGATTGATTGGGTGTCGCTCTCCGTCCGGCCGCAGGATATATTCTGAACACATGGCCGATCACGCTGCTCTCCGCAAACGGCTCGAATCCACTTCGTTTCCCGACCTGGAAGCGATGATGCAGAGCTACGCGCGTGCGGCAGCCGATCTGGCTTTCTCGCAATTCCAGCGCAAGCTGGATTTCAGCGCCGAATCCATCGACGGCCTCGACGAGATTCTCGTGATGGTGGGCGAAAGCCCTGAGCTGGACATGGACTTTGAGGTGCGGCTGTGGGGCAGCTACCTGGGCGAGGTTCTGCGCCGGCGCTATGCGGGAAGCTGGGAGATGACCGTCTATCCCGGCGGCGCAACCGCCGTTCCGGCCGTGGAAGTCCGCGGATCGCGGCTGTTTCCGCTGATGAAGGTTTACCGCAGGCTGACCGCGGGCGAGGAAGAAGACTTGCACAGCTTTTTTGCCATGGTGATGGAGCGGCTGGGCCGGCCCGCCCAGGTGAACTGATTCCCGCCGTTTTCCGCCGGCTGAAATCCGATCTCTCACTCCGGTTCGCGCGCGTGCGCGGTTCTGTGCGACAATAACTGCTGAGTTGGCATGCCGGGGAATTGTGGCATGCGGAGGGAATATCCATGGGCGATCTGCTTCAGCCTTGGCACCTGGTGGTGCTGTTAGTGGTTGCATTCCTGCTCTTTGGCGCCAAGCGGCTGCCGGAGCTGGGCAAGGGAATAGGTGAGGGATTGAAGGGCTTCAAAGAGGGCATTCGCGGCGTGACCGAACCGACTCCGCCCGCGCCGCCGGTGCAGCAGAATACTGCTGCGGCAACCCCGGTGAGCTCCACGCCGATCGAGCCTAAGTAAGCCGTTTCGGAAGAAACGCGGCCATGGCCGTATCTGCAAGTGGAATCACGACACGTCGAGAGGCCTGTGCCGGCGCACAGGCCTTTGTGCGTTGCGGCAAGCTGCTACGCGCTGAGCAGCAGCACGGCAGCCAGCGCCAGCCCCATGCCGGCAATCTGGCGCCGCGTGGGGTGCTCGCGCAGCGCCAGCGCAGCCAGCAGGATGGTTATCGCCGGGTAGAGCGAGGCGACGAGCGCCGCCACGTCCAGCCGCCCGGCCCGCGCAGCCAGCATGTAAAAGAGATTGCCCGCGGTATCCAGCGTTCCGGCAAATAGGCCAATCCATAGAAAGCCATTCCGCGGCGCTTTAGGCCGCATGGCCGCCACCACCGGCAACAGGGCCGCCACGCCGGCGGCACGGGTCCAGGTCATGGCCCACAGAACCCCGCCGCCGCTGGCCAGCTTGAGCAGGATAAGCTGCGCTCCGAAGCCGCAGCCTGCGACCGCCCCCAGCAACAGCGTATTGTGCTGCGCATGTATCCTGGCTGAAGACTCCGGCTGTGCTTCAGGCCGCTGCGTGATGAGCCAGATGGCCGCTGCACCCGCGGCCAGCCCGGCTAGATTCATCGGTGCAGGCAGGCCGTCGTGCAGGAACGAGAAAGCGACGGGAGCTGCGGCTGTCAGTAGCCCGGTAAGCGCCGCGGTGAGCCCCATGGCGCCCATGGCCAGCGCCCGGTAGAAGGCGGCCAGCGCGAGCGCGCCCACAAATCCGCCCGCCATGGCGCAGACCGTCGCGGAGCGGCCGGGAGCGGGAATGCGCAACGACAGGCAGAGCGCCGCCAGGACGGCCAGCGAAAATACTTGGCCGGCAATGACCACCAGCAGCGCCGGAGCACGCCGCGCGCCCAGGCCGCCCACGAAGTCCGATCCGCCCCATGAGACAGCCGAGATCAGCCCCAGGCCGGCCGCAGCTCCCGAGCCGGCCACGGGTCAGCGATAGTCCTGCGCCGAGGGATAGTAGCCGTGCTTGTTGATGACGTCCAGATCGGGCCGATCGACGCGAACTTCAATGCTGCGATACTTGCCGTCGTAGATCGACTCGTGGCTCAGGTAGCCCAGCGTGTACTGGTTGCGCGCCTCGTCGGCAATCTTGGCGTAGCTCTTCTCGATGCCGTTGATGCCGCCCTCGGTATCGGTATCGCCGCCGGTGGCCACGGTGTACTTGTAGAGGATGTTGTCGTACATGCTGAAGGGTAGATGGAAGCGGTCCACCCATCCCTCGCCCCAGCGCGCCGAGTCGCCCACCAGCGTGGCATAAACCGTGATCTTGTTGGTTTCGAGGTACCGCACCACCTCGCGCCACGTCGCCTTGCTGCCGTATTCCTTGCCGTCGGAGATCACGTAGATGATGCGCCGCCGTTCCTTGGGCCGCGTGGAAAGTTCTTTTGCCGCGGCCAGGATGGCGTCGTTCAGGGTATGAATCTCCTTGGGGATGGTCATGAATGTGCTGTTGCCTGCCGAGCGGCCGGGCTGCAGATTGGGATCGACGCAGTTGCCGTTCTCGCGGATGCTGCAGCCGGCAAGCGGGCCGTCGTTGATGGGCACCATCGGGTCGGTGCCGGTAGACTGTGCCAGCGAAAGCACCGCGGGCAGCCGGTTGCCCTGCGCGCCGGTAAATCCGGTCCACTCCTTGGGGCCGTTGCTGTAGGTAAATACGGCCGCCTCGTCATAGGGCGTGAGCGCGCCCTGGATGGCACCCATCGATGTATTGACCTTGTCCATCACGTTGGAGGGCAGACTCTGGTCGATCACGAACGCGACGGAGAGTGGCTGCGAGTCCACGCTGAAAAACCTCAGGTGCTGCAGGTTGCCGTTTTCGTAGACCTTGAAGTCGCGCCAGGTAAGGCCGGCCACCTGCCGCATCTTCGAGTCCTTCACCGTGACCGGAACCTGGACGAAGTTTACGTCGATGACGAACGGCGCGATGCTACCTCCGGCCGGCGGCGGCCCCTGGGAAGTATCCGCGCTCGCCGGCGGCTGGCTGGCTGGCGCCGGTGGCGGGGCAGCAGGCGCAGCCGGCTCCTCGGCGGCTGGAGCGGTGGCGGGCGAAGCAGTGGACGAGGAGCTGGAGGCCGCCGGACCGGCGCCCTCGCCCGGCGTAATCCCCTCGCTGCTTACGCCCGGCAGCGGCGGCGGCGCCTGCGGCGTGGGAGCATCGGGCACGGATTGCTGGGTCTGGGCCAGGGCCGCCCTGTCCATGTTCAGACTCAAGCCGACAGATACCGCCAGCGCCAATGCCGCCAAACCAGATCTCACAGTTGCTTCATCCTCCTGAAAGCCTTCCATTCCGCCTGAAAACAGCGAAATCCAGGCGCAAGACCATGGCCACAAACGCCCAGGTCCTGCATCTGACAGAGTATCAGACGCGCCAGGGCCGCACAGGTTGCCTTCCCGGCGCAAACGCATGAGCGGGAGACCCTGCGGAACGCCGCTTCATCCCCGGCGCCGCAAAAGGCGAATCCGCTTTCTTCGATGCACAAAATTCGTCTAATCTGCCAGCATGAGGATGCGGCTTGCAATTGCCATGGCTCTGCTTGGGCTGCCGGCGGCTCCGGCGGTGGTGTGGGCCCAGCTTGCGCCGTCGCCGGACGCCCCGCCGGTGAGCACCGCCCCGGCTCCTCCGCCCGATGAGACCCCGGTGGCCACCTTCAAGGTGAACGTCAACCTCGTTGACCTGTTCTTCACCGTGAAAGACAAGAACGGCGCGCTGGTGCCTCACCTCACCAAGAACGACTGCTCGGTGCTGGAAGACAAGGTGCCGCAGACCCTGAAGAACTTTGTGGCAGAAACCAACCAGCCGCTCACCCTGGGCATCCTGCTGGATACCTCGGGCAGCCAGCAGCGCGTCCTGCCGCTCGAGCAGGATGCAGGCAGCCAGTTCCTGGAGCGGGTGCTGCGCCCCAAGGACGAGGCGTTTCTGCTCTCATTCGACGTGAACGTGGACCTGCTGCAGGACTTCACCAACAGCCCGCGTCTGCTGGCCCACGCCATGGACAAGGCCGAGATCAACACCGCTGGCGGCAACGGCGCGGCCGGCATCCCGGGCGCGGGCGGCGGAACGGTACCCACCATCGGCGATCCCAAGGGAACCCTGCTCTACGATGCAATTTACCTGGCCTCCACGGAGAAATTGAACCAGGAGTCCGGGCGCAAGGCGATGATCATCCTTACCGACGGCGAGGATGAGGGCAGCCGCACCAAGATCGCCGCCGCAATCGCCGCCGCGCAGCGCTCGAACGTAATCATCTACGTGATCCTGATCGCAGACCGCGCGATGTACTGGAGCCAGGGCATGGGCTATTACGGCTACTCCGCCGCCAAGCGCATCTCAGAGGAAACCGGCGGCCGGCTGATCGACGTGGGCAACAACGGGCAGAAGCTGCAGGCGGCCTTCGAGCAGATTGAGGACGAGCTGCGCACCCAGTACGTGGCCAGCTACACGCCCACCAACACCAAGCTCGATGGCACCTTCCGGCATATCGCCGTGCAATGCGGCGACGGGATGAAGGTGCAGGTGCGCAAGGGCTATTACGCCACCGCGCCGCAGGATCAATAGCCCCGGCCAATCCGCCGGTCCATGCTTACCGCCCTCCGCGCCTACGCCCAGGGGTCTGAAACGCCAGTCAAAAATGTTCCGGCGGCGGCCACTCCCTGTCTCCATGCAGGACACCGCGCGGCGACGAAGGGAACGAGGTGGAAAAATTCCCTCGTAAGTGTCTTATTTGCGGACAGATTATTACCTTTGGAGACTTACATCGTAATCTGGCGCACAGGCCGGTCTTTCGCTAGCATCGGCAGTGGTTGAGAAAACTTGAGGCCGATTGTAAAAAATTTTCGGCCCTGCGTTGATTCCCGTGAGGAGCCTGCCATGAAGATCAATTGCACCGTCGATGAAGGCTACGAGATCAGTCCGCGGTTTCGCCAGACCGTGGAGGAGCGGATTGCGCGCCTGGAGCAGGACGCCGCCAGCGATGAAGCCATGGTGGCCCAGCTCGAAGATCCTGATCACATCCGCCGGCAGATGCGTCTCGTCGTCGCGCAGCGGGCTGAGGCTCTGCGCCTGCACATCTTCCTCGACCGCGCCAGAACCCGTCCGCCGCGTCCGCTTATCGCGCTCTGACCTTTCCCCGGACCTTGCTCTTAACCGTTCCCTTAACCGTTCCGTCGATTCGCTGTGCACGCTTGTCCGCAAAAAATCTGGAGCACCGGGCGGGGATCGAACCCGCGTATACAGGTTTTGCAGACCTGCGCGTTAGCCACTTCGCCACCGATGCCTGAAAATACAAAACCCACCACGCCTGGAGCGGGTGGGCTGGCCTGAATCGAAATCCTGCGAATCGAGTTAGACCGCCGCGTACACCCGCGCGACCGCACGCTGACAGTAGCACGAACAGTTCGCGACAGTGGAGTAGCCGATCATTACGATTCTTCGCAGCGATTCCTTCAAGCAATTCCTTGAAGCGATTCCTAGACCGGCACGCATCAACCTTGCCGATCATTCGTAGCGTAGGTTGAATCGCCGCGCCTGTCAAGTCGCGCACTGACCGTCGCGCACTGACCCGATCATGGGCCGGTCTGCAGGGTACGGGCTTCCCGCATAGCCACCGGTTCAGTTTCCCGGCCGCGCCAGCTTGGCCTGGATGGTCGCCGCGTTCTGCGCGGCTGCGTCGGCCACAAGCTCGCTGTCTCCAATGCGCGCCAGGACCACCTTGAGCGCATTCACCGCAGCCTCCAGATCGTTGTAGTTCTGCGGGCTGAGCTTGCCCTGCCCGCGCTGCTCCAGCGCCATGGCCATGTAGTGGCTCAGGATGCCGGTGAGAGAGAGATCGGCTTGGATGTGCGCTGCCTGCGCGCGGCGCAGCAGCGGCTGGTTTTTCACGTTCTGCCAGAGTGCCTCGAATTGTGCGTGGTCGAAGTGCGGCATGGAGAGTCTCCTGCTGCGCGATGCGCATTAAACAGTGATGTTGGTCGCGGTGATCTGCGCAATGTCAATGGCGTTCAGGCTGAGGCCGCGAATGTCTACCGGCACGCCGATGTTGTTCAGGATGGCCTGGGTTACCGTTCCACTGAGCGCAACCCCGTGCAGCCCCAGTGCGCCGATGCTGACGAAGGCCGTCGGCGTAACGTTGATGCTGCCGCCCAGCACGCCGAGCGAAAGCGACAGCGCCTGCTGCGAGGCCGCGCCGGTGAAGCTGACCGGCGCGGTGGTTTGCACATCGGCTGCGCTTGCGGAAGGAATCTGCACCGGCCCCAGCGTTGCGCCGGGAAGCACCATGCTGGCATTGGGATGGAACTCCTGAATGGAAAACTGCGCCGCGACGCCTGCGGGAACCTGGACGCTGGCGATGCTGATGGCGCCCACACCGAGGCCGGTAAGCGTGAACCCGTCTTTCGGCAGCGTGATGCTGGTGGCCGCGATGCCGGCAAGATTGCCGCCGCCCAGGTCGATCGCAGTGACCGGCGCAAAGGCCGCGTTCAGACTGGCCAGCGCGATGTTCGGAATCGCGAGCGGGATGTTGCCCAGCGAGGGGATGGCGATGTTGCCCAGATCGAGCGCGAACGAGAGGCTGCCCAGGTCGGCCGAGCCCGAGTCGCTCCAGAAGCCCAGGTTAATCCACCAGTCGAACTGGAAGTCGAGCGTGAGCACGATGCGCACATTCTGGAGCGATGCGCTGCCCGAGCCGAGGTCGAGCGATGCTCCCTCCAGGCTGAGCTGGCCGATGGTTACGCCGCCCAGCACGATCTCATCGATCTTGATGTCGGCCGCGACAGCGGAAGCAGCGCCCGCCTGCGCGATGTTGATGGTCTGCGCCATACTGCACGACCTCCTTGCCTTTCATTACTTGCCTTTCACCTCTTGCCCTTTACGGTGCGGAGACAAAGATCCAGTGGCCTGGCTGAGACAGCGGAGTTTTCTTGAAGCTGTGCCCGGCAACCGGCGCATATTCTGGTGACGCGAGATACGCGCGCGTTTCATTTGCCGTCGCGTGCGCAAGGCCCGATTTTCGCCGGCTCCGTGGACGGGATTTTTCCGGTGACCGGATTGTAAGCCGCCGCCAAGCAGGAAGACAAAGAATAAATCGCGGGCGCGTGGGGGCGAATCGAAATACGCATGAGCCACGAACTCGAATACTTCCTCGTCGATGTCTTTACCACGGTGCCGCTCCAGGGCAATCCGCTGGTGGTGGTGATGAATACCGCTAGCCTCGCAACCGGCTGCATGCAGGCGATTGCGCGCGAGTTCAACCTGTCGGAGACGACCTTCGTGGAGCATGGCGCAATCGAGCTGGAGCGGACTGAGGGCGTGCGCGTGCGCATCTTCACCACGCAGGAGGAGCTGAACTTTGCCGGGCATCCGACGCTGGGCACGGCCAGCGTGCTGCGGCTTGCGGCGCCTGAAGCTGCTGACGGAGACACGATCCGGCTCAAGCTGAATGTGGGCACCGTACCGGTGCGCTTTGCGGGCGAAGGCCTGGACGGCGAGATGACGCAAAAGGAACCTGAGTTCGGCGCCGAGCTGGATCGCGCCGCCGTGGCGCGCCTCTGTGGACTCGGTGCGGGCGATCTTCATCCTGCGCTGCCTCCGCAGGTGGTGTCTACAGGAACGGCTTTTGCGATCGTAGCGGTGCGCTCGGTTGAGGTCCTTGGGCGCCTCAAGGTGAATCACGATGAAGCGACGCCGTGGCTGCGCGAGCGCGGCGCGCGGTGGTTTTACGTGCTTGCCCCAACCGGCGGCCAGGAGCCCGCGTTTCGCGCGCGCATGCAGTTTTACGGCGGCGAAGATCCGGCTACTGGATCGGCGGCAGGATGTGCGATAAGCTATCTTGCATTGCGGGAAGCCGTGGCTTCCGGAGAAGCCATCTGGCTGCGCCAGGGCGTGGAAATCGGCCGTCCCAGCGACCTGCGGCTGAGCGCGCGCTGCGAAAATTCGCACCCGCGGCAGGCGGTTGACGCCAGGGTGACCGATGTTCGCGTGGGCGGCAGCACTGTTCTTGTAGCAAAGGGCCGCCTTTTCCTGCCGTGATGCACATGCTTTCAACAGATATTCATCATGGCAAGTGACGGCAGATGTTTCTGCTAGGCGATTTCCACTTGTTTCAGTCGGATTTTCATCGCTTTATTCGCCTGCCTTTCTCTCTAGCCATGAAAACGCCTGTACTCGTAATCTTGGCTCTCATTGAGGGAACAATTCACCGGATTTTTACCGGGAGTCCCTGCGCGGCGACCAGTTCCTGTGGGCTGGTCGCCCATGAGGGCTGACCTTCCCGCGGAGTGTTGTGCCGCAGACCGCGCATGGACGCGCGGCCGTCTGCTGCAACCCTCCCGGTGAACGGCATTCAGCCTCTTCAGACAGTTGCCGAGGGCTACTGCACCACGCGCCATGCTGCCTCAGAGCAGCAGGGGTGTTCTGTTGCCTCAAGACGGCGCAAAACCGAAGCAGAAGTAAGAGAACCAGAGCAAGGAGCAAATCCCCACACCATGCGGCCCAAAAAAGTAATTCTGTGCGTAGATGACAACGAACAAGAGCTATCAGTCCTCAAGTTCATGCTGACAACGAATGGATACAAAGTGGTGGCAGCCTCGAACGGCCAGGAGGCGATCAGCGCATTTTCCGCGAACCAGGTTGACTTGGTGCTGGCCGACTTCAACATGCAGCCGATGAACGGCGACCAGCTTGTGCATCGGCTTAAAGCGATTGCGTCGCATGTGCCCATGATCCTGCTGGGCGACCTGCATGGGACCGGCGGCGAAATTCACGTGGCGGACGCGCTGCTGGCCAAGAGAAACTGTTCGCCGCAGGACCTGCTGGAAAAGATCAAGCAGATGAGCGCGCGCAAGCGTGGGCCGCGCAAGGGCGCGCAGCGCGTAGCCCCGCCGTCGGAGCTGGCCGCCGCGTCGTAAAAAGCAGGAGTCGGGGAACAGGGCAATAGGGAATAGGGAATAGGCTTCGAAAGCCTGCGGAGAGCGTGAATGCTTGTATCTCACAGGTGCTCCGGACAGGCGGCCCAGCGTTCCGAACTGGAGATTGAGGTATGTCCGCTTCTGACTCCCGGCTTTCTGATCCCCCTGATCCCTGACTCCTGATCCCTATTCCCTATTTCCTGGCCGCTCCCCTGTCCCCCTTGACGACCGCACGGGCCTGTGGGCATACTCGCCAATTGTGTCAGGGCTGGCGTTCTTTTTCTTTTGCTGGCGAAAGTTGGCTGTATGGATCTCATACTGATTCGTCTTCTTTTTGTTGCCCTGTTTGCGGGGGTCTGTTATTTCCTTCATCCCTTTGGGATGAACAACGGATGGGAAGCGGCAGGCGCGGGCGCTCTGGCCGCGTGCGCGGTGATCGTTTTTGAGCTCCGCGTGCGCGCGCTCAGCCTGAGACGGCTGATCGGCGCGGTGGCCGGCAGCGTGCTGGGCATCTTTGGCGCCGCGCTCTTCTGCCTGGTGCTGCGCTCCGCCCCGCTTGCCAGCGTGAACTCGGCCGCGCTGCAGATCTTTGTGCTGCTGCTCATGACCTACGTGGGCCTGCTGGTGGGCGCCAGCAAGGGCGACCTGCTGAATCCCGCTGCGCTGGGGATGCTGTTTACCGGCGACCGGCCGGCGCGGCGCAGCGCCAAGGTGCTGGACACCAGCGTCATCATCGACGGCCGGATTGCCGACATCGCCGAAACCGGCTTTATTGACGGCATGATCGTGGTGCCGGAGTTCGTGGTGCGCGAGCTGCAGGTGGTGGCCGACTCCACCGACTCATCCAAGCGCCAGCGCGGCCGCCGCGGCCTGGACATGCTGCAGCGCATGCAGTCGAACGCAAACCTCCACGTGGAAATCGTTTCCGATGACTTCCCCTCCATCCGCGAAGTCGACCTGAAGCTGCTGGAGCTGGCCAAGAAGTGGGAAGCCAAGGTGGTCACCAACGACTTCAACCTGAACAAGGTGGCCCACTTGCACCACGTGGAAGTGCTCAACATCAACGATCTGGCCAACGCCCTCAAGCCGGTGGTGCTGCCCGGCGAGCGGATGACCGTGGTGGTGCTCAAGGAAGGCAAGGAGTACAACCAGGGCGTCGGTTATCTCGACGACGGCACCATGGTGGTGGTCGATCACGCCCGCCGCATGATCGGTAAGTCCGTGGACATCTCGGTAACCAGCGTGCTGCAGACGGCCAGCGGCAAGATGATCTTCGGCAAGATGGAAGAGAACGGCCGCATGAGCGAAACGGCGTGAGGTCTGCTGCCGGGCGTTGAAAGCTCAGCCGGGATGCTGCAAAGGAAGGTATCGCGACGGGGCGCGAAGCAGTCTGCGCCCCGTCGTCTTTGGCTACTGCACGGGCTTCTTTTCCGGAGCCGCTGGCTTGGCGGCCGGCGCAGCCATCTTCGGCTTCCAGAAGTCCGGATTGGCCTTGATCCACTCCTCCGGCGCGTAGCTCTGGCGGGGATTGATGGCAAACAACTGCGAGTCGGAGCTTGCGATTGTCTCCTGGACAAGGTCTGTAAGCTTCTTCATGCCGTCCTCGCCCATGGCGTCGCGGAACTGCTTGCTTTCGGCGAAGCCCTGGTCAATCTCGGCCATAGAATCGTCGGAGCTCAGGACGACATACTCGTCCCCGCCGCCGTAGGCGAGTTCGTAGGTGGCCCAGTGCGCGCTGGTGCCGGCTTTCTTATGCCCGTCGATCACCAGCTTGACCAGGTCGGTCCAGTCCTTGCCGTGACCGGGCTTCACATGGAACGAGGTGACCTCCATGTAGCGCGCGTGAGACAGGTCGCTATGCGGCCGGTAGCTGGTGTCCTCGTCGTAATAGAAGACAAACTGATCCATCGCATCCAGCAACTCGCCGTCAGCGGCCTCCAGCCGGTCGAGATCGGAAGAGAGCGCCGCATTCTTGTCGACGGCATCGTAGTCCTTCTGCCAGGCATCGAAGGAGGGGTATCCGGTGAGGTAAAGCGCGCGCGTCTTGCCGGACAGGGAATTGAGCGCGATGTAGTGCGTGGGCCACTTGGCGCGGGCCATGGCCTGCACAAAGTTGCTCTCCGAGCGATCATGGATCATGCCGGACTTGCCGGGCTTGAGAAACTCGCGCGTGATGGTGAGAACCTTGGGCGGGGTGGTAGATTCTTGCGCCGCGGCCAGCCAACTGCCTGCAACCGCGAGAGACAACGCCCACAGAACTGGGCGAATGATTCTTGCTTGCATGGAAACCCCCTTTTGATTGGCTCAGAGACCCCTGGCGATGGGGGAATGAGAGGAACAGGGGCAAAATCCAGGTTCTCCAAGAGTGTATGCGATTATGCTGCCGGCTCCCGCGGAGAGTAAAGAAGATTCCTCGCCCGCCGCTCACCGCCGCATTGCTGTGCGCGCCAAGGGTATGCGAGATTGGAATCAGGAGCCGCGCGGCGGCTTGAAGCGGAGCTCGCCGGCCACCGTGCGAAGCGGCCGCCGGTTCATCGCTGCGCAGATCGGAATGCAGACATGAAGAGAAGATCGAGCCATCCTGACTTTGACCAGACCCTGGAACAACTGCGCGCGCACGCGTTCGCAGTGGCGCCATTTGCCGGCATCCGGGGCGGCATGCTGGTGAGCAAGCACGGAGCCGGCGCGGTGCTGGTCGCCTCCAGCTCCAAAGATGAGCCGGCGGCATTTGCCGTGTCTCCTGGCATCCTGGTGAGAGGTGAGGTCGGGCGGCTGCTCGATCGCGGCTACCAGAAGTTCATTCAGACTTCCCAATACGAAATTCCCGCCTCGGCGGCGCAATTGCAGGCCATCCACGCATTCAGCGAGGAGCTGAAGCAACTGACCGGCGCCATCAGCCTTTACAACGAGTCGCTGGGAACGACGAGCGATCTGTACCAGTACGACCGGCTCAGCGGCCGCGAGCAGCACCAGCCGCCAGCCGTGCGGCCGTGGGAGCTTGCGGATGGGCACTGATTCCACGCAAGCTCAATCCATCGCCGGGACCGGGCGAGCGCCACGCCAGCCGGTGAGCTTCGCCGGGGCGTGCGCCTGAAAAGACATCAACGGCGGCGTGCCCGCTGCCGCTGCAGCTCCCGGTAAAGCTCGCTCTTGGACTGGCCCATCGCACGCGCCAGCCGCTTCAGCGCTTCCCTCTCGTCGATTCCGGCCTCGACCTGCATGCTCGCAATCCGGTCCTGCAGGGTCTCGCTGTGCGCCGCCGCGCCCGCGGCGGCGTCTTCCACTGCAGGCGCAACCAGCAGCGTAATTTCACCGCGGATGCGGTCGCGGCCGGCCAGCTCGCAGCGCACTTCGGCCACCGTTCCGCGCAGAAACTCCTCGTGCAGTTTGGTCAGTTCGCGGGCCACGGCGATGCGCAGCTCCGGCCCCCAGGCGGCCTCGAGATCGGCCAGCGTCTCCGCGATGCGGTGCGGCGCTTCGTAAAAGATGAGTGTCTGCCCTGAGGCACGCGGCGCGCGCGCCAGCTCTTCAAGACGCGTTCTGCGCGCGCCAGCCTTTTCCGGAAGAAAACCCAGAAAGTGAAACTCGGCCGCCGGCAGGCCTGAGGCCACCAGCGCGCTGAGCGCGGCGTTGGCGCCGGGAATGGGAAAAACCGGCACGCCGGCAGCAATCGCCGCACCGGCGAGCCACGCGCCCGGATCGCTGATCCCAGGCATGCCAGCGTCAGAGACCAGCGCGATGCGCGCACCGTTTTTCAGCATCTCCACCCATGCGCTGGCGCGCTCGCGCTCGTTGTGCTCGTGGCAGCTCACGGTCGGCGTGGCGATCTGAAAATGATTAAGCAGCTTTTGTGTCTGGCGCGTGTCCTCGCAGGCAATGCGATCGACATGACGCAGCACGTCCAGCGCACGCAGGGTAATATCGCCCAGGTTGCCAATAGGTGTGGCGACGACATAGAGACCCGGAGTCAGTGGCAAATCGGAGCCGGCGGCCATCGGCGGCCTCAGTCTCCTGATTCCTGCCGCTCGAGCCGGCGCTGCTCGGCCAGCAGCGACATCGAGCTCATCAGGTTCTGCACGCTCACGATGCCCACCACGCGTCCGCTTTCCGTAACCGGGATCAGCCCCAGTCCGTGGCCCGCGGTGAGCCGGCGGATGGTGGCGCCCAGCGTGTCCTCGGGCCGTGCCACCTGGAAGGCGCGGGACATGACGGACTGCACGTAGCCGTTGCCCTCGTTGCGCAGCGCCTCCAGGATGCGCTGGCGGGAGACGATACCCACAAGCTGCGGCCCGCGCACCACCGGGAAATCCTCCTGCAGCGAGTGCACGCAGCGAAAGAGCGCGTCGGCCAGCGTGTCAGAGGGCGAGAGCGTGGCGAAATCCGTCAGCATCACCTCGCGCATGCGCACCGTGTCCACCACCGACTGGAAGAAGACGCCCTGGTCCTCGATCTGCGCGCCCACCATGATGAACAGCCCGGCGATGGTAAGCCAGTAATCGTGGATCAGCATGCCGCCCAGCATCGCAGCCAGCGCCAGCGCCTGGCCCAGTCCGGCGGCGGCCCGACCGGCCGGCGCGTAGCCGTGCTGGCGCGCAAAGCTTGAACGGATCAGCCTGCCGCAGTCCAGCGGATACGCGGGCAGCAGGTGCAGCAGGCCCAGGAGAGCCTGGATCCACACCATGCTGCGCAGCAGGTGGGCTGAAGTGATGAACGGATGGTCGAAGAGCCGTATGCCGCTGCTGGCGCCCAGAATGGCCGCAGCCAGAACCAGTGCGGTCGCCCAGTTGGCCGCAGGCCCGGCCAGCGCCAGC
>JASHPJ010000093.1 GCA_030038195.1 Acidobacteriaceae bacterium | reverse complement strand
GACCGCAAGCTACACGCCGGACTCGACCAGTTCGGCATACTACAACCCATCTTCCGGTACCGCTTCCGTCACCGTCTCGGCCAAGGCCACGCCCGCGGTCACCGTTTCAGCCTCGCCCAGCAGCATCACGACGGCACAATCAACTACTGTCACCATCACCGTAGCCAGCGCCGGTGGATATAGCACACCGACGGGTTTGATTACGCTCTCAAGCGGAAGCTACACCTCGGCGGCAACCACGCTGAGCAGTGGAAGCGCCACGATCACCGTGCCTGCGGGTGCGCTTGCGGTTGGTTCTGACACGCTTAAAGCCGCCTATGCACCCGATTCAACAAGCTCATCCATCTACAACGCTTCCAGCGGCACCGCTTCGGTAACTGTTTCCACCTCGGCCACGCCCAGCTTTAAAATCGCCGGCACCAATGCCACCATCTCGACAGGCACGACGACCAATACATCCACCATCACGTTAACGCCCGTGGCTGGCTTTACCGGAAGCGTCAGCCTGGGGGCCATCATCGCTTCAGGCCCTGCCAACGCGGTTGACCCACCCACGTTCAGCTTTGGCACAAACAACATCGTAGGTCTGGCCGGCACATCGGCACAGACGGCCACATTGACGATCACCACAACGGCGTCGAGCTCATCGCAATGCTCCGCGACTACCGACAAGCAGCATAAATCCCTGTGGCCTGCCGGCAGCGCGGTGCTGGCGTGCCTGCTGCTTTTCGGAATCCCGGCGCGGCGCCGTGCATGGCGCGCGATGCTGGGCATGGCTATACTCTGCGCCGTCCTGGCCAGCGGACTGGCCGCCTGCACCGGACCGGCGCCAAGTTCTTCCTGCTCGGTCAACTCCTCGGGCGGCACAACGGCCGGAACTTACACCGTGGCGATCACCGGCACGTCGAGCTCGGTTTCAGCGTCAACCACAATCACGGTGAACGTGCAGTAGCTGGGGCTACCTCTGTGCGGCTTCAGCGTAAAGCCGCACCGGCCCCAGCAGTCCCGAAGGCAGCAAAGGCGAATCGGCCTTGTAAGGCGTGAAGTCTGCGAAGGTGTATTTCTTGAGCGACCATGGCTGCTGATCGCCGATCATGCGGTTGACCCAAAGATTGGTCACCTTGACGCGGAACGCGTTGTTGCCGGGCCTGAGAGCCGCGGTCACGTCAACGCGGTAAGGCGTCTTCCACAAGATGCCCAGATCTTGGCCATTCACGCTTACTTCGGCTACGTCTTTCACGTCGCCAAGATCGAGCCAGAGGTGCTCGCCAGGCTTGAGCGCGCTCGCAGGAATCTGAATCGCTCTCAGATAGGTAGCCGTGCCGGAGAAGTACTTGACGCCTGCGTTCGCGTTCTCGCTCCAGGAGGCAAGCCGCTCGAACCTGATGCTTTGCGGAGCATTTGAATATTCGGGAGAAGCTATGAGATTGACTGGACCGCCCAGGGTCGGCGGAAAGGTCACATTCCAGCCGCGGTTCAACTCGCTCTCTGCATGCGGCAGAGCGGTCTCAACCAGCTCGGGCAGTTGCACAGAGGGCGATGTCGCCGGCTTGCGGAAGACGACAAAAACCGTTCCCCAGGGATCGAGGCGTAGCGGAACCGTAGTGCGCCCGTCGGCAATGCGATACGACGCGGGCTGGGCCTCGCCGGTTGCTGCATCCCACAACTCCGGCGCTTTGCCTTCCACGCGGAAGGTTGCCTCCACACTCTCCGCGCGGTCGTTGCGATTGTCGATAAAGTAGAGGTCTCCGTCTGCAAGCTTGCGATGCACAAACAGAAGCGCCGTGTCTGCTTCGGGCTTCGTGTACTGGAAGTCCGGAGCTTCATTGAGCGTGGCAAGCGCCTCGTCGGCCGTCATGCCAGAGTAGACTCTTCCCTTTCCGAATTTGTGAACCGATTGGCCTGTCTCAGCCGTTTTCCCCCACAATTGATCGGCGATCTTGTGAAACTCGGCTTCATCGTCGGCCAGGCTGGGCGAATCAGTTGGCTTGTTGCCCACAATCACCGCACCCTGCGCGACGAAGTCCCGCAACTGGCGCAAAACAGGAAGCGTCATGCGCTGGCTGCGTCCGCCGAGATAAAAGATACGGTAGCTCGTTCCGCCAGGAGTAACGAGCCGGCCATTCTGGAATGACATGTGATGGAGCAGCACATCGCTGTTCACAAAGTCGAATGCGTAGCCATCGGGCGCGTCCTGCATCGGCTTCCAGCCAAAAACTGCAGTGAGCGGACCCTCCTCGCCGTAAAAGTAAGCAACGTCCGCATAGAAATGGCCCTGCTGCAGCAGATAAGAGCAGCGCGCCAGGTAATCGACCCACGGGCCGGCTTCGTTGGCCCACGTTTGATTGCGATTGAACCAGAGACCAAAAGGTCCAAGCGTGAGCCCGGGCGCCATATCGGCGACCGGCTGATGCGTGGACTCGTGAATCTCAAAGCGATTCACGCCCAGCGCAAACTCGAGATCGGCAACTTTCTTGAGGCTGCCCGGAGAGAACGACCATGCCGGCCCGCGCGAGGTCATCGACTCCGTGCCGACAAGATTCTGCCCATAGATGTGGGCTACAGACGCGGCGCCGCGCAGATCGGCAAGATAATCCACATCGGGGCCGGGGCTGCCCGCCCAGGTCCACATCGCGCCCATCGGCACATCGGTCTTGCTGCGCATCTCCATGTCGTCGCCGAGCGAGGGACGGTGAAATTCCAGTGCTTCTCCGTAATAGCCCATGCCGTGCGCGTGTAAGTCGTCCGCTATTTCGCCGTAGTGATTTTCGGCAAGTAGCTGGCCGATGGTGCGGCGGAAATCCCAGAGAAAGCGGTCCGTATCGGCAACGCTCTTGATGAGGACGCCGGTCAGCGCCGGCAGCCACGGACGCGCATCGTAGCCGCGCAGGCGCTCAAAGTCGCTTAGCATGTTGTCGGTCCAGTTCTGCGGGCCCACTTCGATCGAGTCGGTCAGCATGAAGCTGATGCCGTCTTTGCCCATGCGGCCTGCGCCTACCGTGTCGGCGTACATCTTCAGATAGCCGTCCACGTAATTCTTCACGGCATCGCGGTTGAGCTTGTCCACTTCAAGGCCGGTCGCTTCAGCAGGCGCCGGGCCGTTTTCGTGGCCGGTGAGCGAAGAGCCGATGCGCAGCACCATCCAGTTGCCGGCAGGCGGAGTCCAGTCGAGCGTGCCGTCGGGCTTCATCTTGCCGGCCAGGTCGATCACATCTTTTTGCGCAACGATGAATGCAGGCGCGACATGCGGGTCGGTGATCGCGTAGAAGTTGCGCGCGTTGGCGTAGCCGGCGCGCTTTTCGAACTCGTTGACGCGCGCTCCGCTCGCGAGCGCCAGCTCGGTGATGCGATGCGCATGCGCGCGCACGCCCGCGGGCTGCGCAGGGAAAACGACGCGGAAGTAGCGCGCCGTGACGGCATCGAACGAGGCAGTATTCTCAACAACGCTGCTGAAGGGAATGTCCGCAATCTTGCGGAAGTGATCGCCATCGTCGCTTGACTCTATATCGGGCGGAATCGCGTCGCTGTCATGATCGAAGACGCTGATTGCATCGTTCAGGGCTGCAAGAGTCACAGCCTGGATGGTCTGCGGATGGCCATAGTCGAACTGCACCCAGGCCTGCGCCGGAAGATCGAGCGCCACGGTAGACACGTCGCCGTCAGAGAGCGCCGCCGCGTTCGCATCTCCACTGCTCGACGTGATGCGCGGATTAAGCTCGGACTGCGGCTTGTCGCCGTCAGGAATCTTGTAAGCGATTACCGCAACCTCGGTATAAAACTGCGGTGGCCGGATGAATTGGCCATCTGCCGTGCGAACGCCGTCAAAAGGGAAGTTCTGGAAGGTTCCGGAAACCTCCGGCGGGTGCGGCAGAATGCCGCTGAACGGCTTGCCGCCTTCGATGCGCGTAGCCGACCAGACCATCTTCTTCATGCCCTGCGATGCGGGCACCCATGGGCCGCCGGTTTCACTCCATCCGGGCGAGCTGGCGATGGCGACTTCCATGCCGTAGCTGCGCGCCGTGGTGACCGCGTAGTTGAAGGCATGCTTCCACGCGGGTGTCATATAGATAAGCCGCTCGGGCACAACCTGCGGCGTGTTGATGGCGCCTTCGAAGATAGTAACGCCGCCCAGACCCACGCGATGCATCCAGTCCAGATCGAGCTTGATGCCTTCCTCGGAGATGTTGCCGTTCATCCAGTGCCACCAGACGCGCGGGCGCGCGCCGTTGGGCGGGCTCTGAAAACTCTGCAGCAACAGGTCATCTGCGGAAGGAGCTTGAGCGACGAGGCTGGAACCAGCGATGCAAGCAAGAAGGGCAAAGAGACTGATCTTCGATCGGCAACTACAGCGTTTTCGGTTCAAGTCTTTACAGAGTTGATGTCGCTGAGTGGCTTTTTCCTCAGTAAAAAGCCACCTTCTACGATGCCGGCTTGTCAACATAGGAACCGAAAACGCTCTAAGCATGGGAAAAACATCCTGGGCTGGTTGGGTCGTGGCAAAAAACTGCGAACCGGTCTTCTATTCACTTCTTCGGCTATTCATCTCTTCGGCGCTACGGTTGCGCGCGTGGAGCCGGTGGTGATGCCGCCGTCGACAAGCAGGGTCTGGCCGGTGATGTAGCGGCTGGCCTCGGAGGCAAGAAAGACCACGGCGCCATCCAGATCGTGCGGCTGGCCGGGACGCTTCATTGGAATGCGCTCGACGAGATACTCGACCCAGCCCGGATCTTCATACATTACCTTGTTCTGCTCGGTACGGAACCAGCCGGGCGCGAGGCAGTTGACGGTGACTCCATGCCTGCCCCAGTCGTCGGCTAGGCTCATGGTCATCTGGCGCACGCCGCCGCGGCTGGCGCCGTAAGGCGCAAGACCCGCGTAGCCAAACACGCTGGTGACCGAGCCAATATTGATGATGCGGCCGTAGCCCTTGGCGATCATGCGCCGCGCGACGGCCTGCGCCACGAAAAACGTGCCGCGCAGGTTGGTGTTGAGGACCTGGTTCCAGTCAGACCATGTCACTTCCAGGGCTGGCTT
>JASHPJ010000092.1 GCA_030038195.1 Acidobacteriaceae bacterium | reverse complement strand
CGACGGGGTTGGTGAGCGAGCCGAGTCCTTCGATGGTCACGGTGACATTGCCGCCGGGCTTGAGCCAGTGCCTGGGGGTGCGGCCCATGCCTACGCCGGAAGGCGTGCCGGTGGAGACGATATCGCCGGGCAGCAACGGCGCGATGGATGACAGGTACTCGATGAGAGCGGGGATGTTGAAGATCAACTCGGCCGTGGTGGAGTTCTGCAATACTTCTCCGTCGATGCTGAGGCCGATGGAGAGCTTGTGCGGGTCGGCGATTTCGTCGGCGGTGACGATGGCCGGGCCCATGGGACAGAAGGTGGGAAAGCTCTTGGCCATGGACCACTGCGAGGTGGAGCGCTGGATGTCGCGGGCGCTGACGTCGTTGACGATGGTGTAGCCATAGACGTGCTCGCGCCAGGATGCGGCGGGGATGCGGAATCCGCCCTTGCCGATGACGAAGGCCAGCTCGGCTTCGTAGTCGGGCTCGGCGGAGTTTTTGGGCAGCACGATGGCGTCGCCGGGGCCGACGATGGCCGTCTGCAGCTTGAAGAAGACGACGGGAAACTCGGGGAAGGCCATCTTGGATTCGATGGCGTGCTCGCGGTAGTTGAGTCCGATGGCGAAGAGGCGCGGTGGATTGGCGAGCGGTGCGTGCAGGCGCACTTCGCTGCGCTTGTAGCTTGGATGCGCGCCGGGCTTGCCGATGGTCGTAACGCCGGCGGCGATGACGGAAAGCGCATCGGCGTGGCTGCCGGAAAGATCGACAATCCGATCTTCGACGAGTACGCCGGGGCGGATTTTGCCGTCGGCGGTTGAGAACGATACGAGCTTCATTCGAGAAACCTCCAGAATCAGGAAAAGGGCATGCAATACGGCGTCATGCGGCTGTCCAGCCGCCGTCGATGGTGAGCAGAGAGCCGCTGACGAAGGCGGCCTCGTCTGAGGCGAGATAACGCACGGCGAAAGCGATCTCTTCGGGACGACCGAGGCGTCCGACGGGCTGGCGCGCGCGCAGCTCGGCGCGGGTCTCTTCCTTGTTGTCCTTGTGAAACTTTTCCAGGTAGCTCTCGACGAAGGGCGTTTGCACGGTGCCGGGGCAGACGGCGTTGACGCGCAGGGTCCTGGGATATTCGACGGCGAGCTGGCGGGTCATGGCGATGACTGCGCCCTTGGTGGTGCAGTAGGCGAAGCGCTGTTTGATGCCGACGAGGCCGGAGACGGAGGCAATGTTGACGATGGCGCCGACGGCTTCATGATGCTGCGCGGCGGCGAGCAGCAGCGGCAGAGAGGCGCGCGTGACCAGATAGACGGAGCGCACGTTGACATTCATGAGCCGGTCGAAGTCATCGGGCTCGGTGGCTTCAATGGAGCCGACGTGGCCGATGCCGGCGTTGTTGACGAGGATGTCGAGCCGGTCGAGCTGCGCAACGGCTGCCTGGATCGACTGCGGGCTGGTGACGTCGAGATGCAGGGCTTTCGCCGGGCCAACTGCGGTGGCGAGCGCTTCGGCAGCGGCAAGATTGATGTCGGCGACCCAGACGAAGGCGCCGGCGCGGGCGAGCTCCTTGACGGTGGCTTCGCCGATGCCGCTGGCACCGCCGGTAACGAGGGCGTGGCGGCCGTCGAGACGGAAGGATTGTGATGAAGACGAATCAGTCATAGTGGGGTGCTTTCAGCTCCTGCGCACATCGGCCAGCACTTTCAGATAGGCGCGCGCGGTTTCGATGATGGTTTCGGGCTTGCCTGCATCGACTGCGGCAAGGTTGACGAGATCGCTGCCAACACCGAGCGCGCGTGCGCCGGCGCGCAGAAAGCTTTCCGCCGTTTGCAGCGTAACGCCGCCGGTGGGGATCAGCTTGAGATGCGGGAAAGGCGCGAGCAGCGCCTTCAGGTAGCTTGCGCCACCGACTGCGGAGCAGGGGAAGATTTTTACGTAGTCCGCGCCTTCGTTCCATGCGGTGAGGGCTTCGGTCGGCGTGAGCGCGCCGGGACAGGAGATTTTTTTGTTGGCCTTGGTTACCTTGATGACTTCAGGATGAAGGCTGGGACTGACGACGAACTCGGCGCCGGCGTCGATGGTGGCCTGGGCCTGGTCCGCCGTGGTGACGGTGCCGGAGCCGAGCAGGAGCTTCGCGCCGTATTCTTTCTTAAGCTCTTTGAGCAAGTCGACGGCACCGGGGACGGTCATGGTGACTTCGACGATGGTGATGCCGCCAGCGATCATGGCTTCAACAACGGCGCGGCCCTGGGCGACGCTTTTGGCGCGCAGAACGGGGATGAGTCCGACGCGCTCGATGGTTTGCTGCGTGGTTTCTGGCATCTGTAAGCACCTCAAAGATAGCGGAGTTAGTCCGCCGCGGCGGATTAGCGGAGTTAGCGAAGTTAGCGAAGTTAGTAAGTCAGCGAGTTAGCGAGTTAGCATGGTCTGCCTTTCATCGTGCGATGCGCGCGGAGCCGCCCTTGATGAGCCGTTCGACTTCAGCGAGCGTGGCCATGCTGGTATCGCCGGGGGTGGTCATGGCGAGAGCGCCGTGGGCTACGCCGCATTGGACGGCCCATTCGATGCCTTTACCAGCGAGCATGCCATAGATAAGTCCGGAGGCGAAGCTGTCACCGCCGCCCACGCGGTCGAGGATGTCGATGTCGCGCTGCGGCACGTGCGTAATCCTATCTTCGTAGATAGCGATAGCACCCCAGGCGTTGCGGCTGGCGGTGTGCGCAGTGCGCAGCGTGCTGGCGATGAGCTTCAGGTTGGGATAGGCCGCGGCGACTTCGCGCAGCATCTCTTCATAGCCGGCGATGGGTAGCTCGGCGAAGTCTTCGCTGACGCCCTTGATCTGAACGCCGAGCATGGCGGAGAAGTCTTCTTCGTTGCCGAAGAGCACATCGACTTTGCGCACGATCTCGCGGTTGACCTCCTGCGCCTTGGCTTTGCCGCCGATGGATTTCCAGAGCGAGTCGCGGTAGTTGAGATCGTAGGAGACGGGCGTGCCGTATTGGCGGGCCGCGTCCATGGCTTCGACGGCGACGTCGGCGGTAGAAGCGGAGAGCGCGGCGAAGATGCCGCCGGTATGCAGCCAGCGCGCGCCGTTCCCATTTCCATTCTGAGGGCCGAAGATCGCGTCCCAGTCGAAGTCGCCGCGCTTGACCTGGCTGATGGCGGTGTGGCCGCGGTCAGAGCATCCGGCGGCGGCGCGCACGCCGTAACCGCGCTCGGTAAAGTTGAGGCCGTTGCGCACGGTGCGGCCTACGCCATCGTAGGGCACCCACCGGATGAGCGATGTATCGACGCCGCCCTGGAGGATGAAGTCTTCGACGAGGCGGCCGACGGGGTTTTCAGCCAAGGCGGTGGCGATGGCGGTGCGCAGGCCAAAGCAGCGGCGCAGGCCGCGGGCCACGTTGTACTCGCCACCACCCTCCCACACCTGGAACTGGCGTGCAGTGTGGATGCGGCCTTCACCGGGATCGAGGCGGAGCATGACCTCGCCCAGGCTGAGACAGTCCCAGCGGCGAGAAGGATCAGGAATCGAGAGACTATTCATGGTCACCCAATAATTTATCGCATTGCGCCATGCGCGGTCTGTGATAGAACCGCGGTGTGGGACGCTGGTTGGGAGGGCTGGTGATTGGATGCGGGGCGGCAGCGTAAACTGCTGTGTGCATTGGCTGGCTGGTTGTGGCGGGGCCGAATTCACCTGGAACGGATCGAGCGGAGGCGGAATGACAGAGCGGCGCAAACTGCGCATGGGATTGGTGGGCGGAGGGCCCGGCGCGTTCATCGGGCCGGTGCATCGCATTGCGGCGGAACTGGACGGCAGAATTGAACTGGTGGCGGGTGCGTTTTCGCAGTCGCCGGAGCGGTCGCGCGAGGCAGGCGTGAAGTTTGGGATCGATCCGGCGCGGGCGTATGCGAACTATCAAGAGATGATTGCGGCGGAGAGCAAGCGCACGGATGGAATTGACTTCATCGTGATTACGACGCCGAATCATCTGCATCTGCCGGTGGCGCTGGCGGCGCTCGAGGCGGCCATTCCGGTGATGAGCGACAAGCCTGCGACGGCGACATACGAGGAAGCGCTCGCACTCGAAGCGGCGGTGAAAAAATCGGGACTGCCATACGGGCTGACGCATACCTACGCGGGCTACGCGATGGTGCGCGAGGCGCGGGCGATGTGCGCGGCGGGAAAGTTCGGCGCGATTCGCAAAGTCGCCGTCGAATATTTTCAGGGGTGGTTGAGCAAGCCGCTGGAGACGACGGGGCACAAGCAGGCAGCGTGGCGGTCCGATCCGGCACGCAGCGGGAAGGGCGGCGCGATTGGCGATATCGGCACGCATGCGTTTCACCTGCTGGAGTACATCAGCGGGCTGGAGGTGACGGCGATCAACGCAACGCTGCGCACGGTGGTGCCGGGACGCAGGCTGGACGACGATTGCAATGCGTTTGTGCGCATGAATAACGGCGCAGAGGGCACGCTGGCCTGCTCGCAGGTTGCCGCGGGCGAGCTGAACGAGATGCGGATGCGCATCTATGGCGAGACAGGCTCGCTCGAGTGGCGGCAGCAGGACCCGAACCGGCTGATTGTGAAATGGCTCGATGGGCCGGAGGAAATTCATCATGCGGCGGCGGGTTATCTGAGCAAGGACGCGCTGGCGGTAGCGCGGGTGCCCTCGGGGCATCCGGAGGGATATCTGGAGGCGTTCGCCATTTTGTACCGCGAGTTTGCCGATGCGCTGACGGCATGGAAGGACGGCAACCGGAATCCGCTGCCGGCGACGCTGCCGGGGATTGTGGCCGGCGTGCGCGGAATGCGGTTCATCGAACGCGTGATCGAGAGCAACAGCAGAGAAGGGTGGGTGGAGTTCTGAGAGCCTGTCTAAAAACTCGTCCGGGCAAGGCATCAAGGTTTTGGATAGATTCTAAGAGCACGCACAATTGCGCGATGCGACTGCTATACTTCCCTGCGCTCTTTCGATTGCAGAATTTCTATGCGAGGCAGCGATGCGGCTGCGGCTGAGTGCTGTTCTTTGGTTGTGCGTTGTGTGCGGAGCGGCGGCTGCGCAGCCGATGAAGCATCCCGGAGTGCTGGTGAGCCGGCAGCAACTGGACTTTATCAAACAGCAGGTGCGGGAAAAGAAGGACCCGATTTACGGTGAGTATGTGAAAGCGGTCGCCAGCCCCTATGCTGCGTTCAATTACACGGTGCTGGGACCGCCGGAGACGGGCATTATCGATTGCGGCCCGTATTCGAGACCGGATCATGGGTGCCACGCGGAAGACGAGGATGCCAGCGCGGCTTATCTGCAGGCGGTATTGTGGTGGGTCAGCCGTGACCATCGCTATGCGGCCAACGCCATCCGCATCATGAATACTTACAGCCGCAGCCTGAAGGGGTACACTGGCGCGAACGCGCATCTGCAGGCGGCGTGGAGCGCGGAGATGTGGCCGCGCGCGGCGGAGATTATCCGTTCTAGCCGCGCGGGATGGAAGCACGAGGATGTAAACGCGTTCAGCGATATGCTGACTGGGGTGATTCTGCCGCTGATTCACGACGGGGCTCCGCACAACGTGGGCAACTGGGAGCTGAGCATGATCGAGGGGATGATGGGCATTGCTGTTTTTACGGACGATCGCGCCCTGCTCAACCATGCCGAAGAGATGTGGAGCAAACGCGTGCCATCGTATTTCTACAATGCGACGCTCGACGGCGATCATCCGAAGGAACTTGTGCCGATGACGCACGAGAGATGGTTCGGGCAGACGGTCTTCGATGCAAGCACGAACGGGATTTCGGCAGAGACGTGCCGCGATCTTGGGCATACGGGTTACTCGATTGCCGCGACAATGGCAGCTGCGGAGACGGCGCATATCCAGGGCGACAAGCTGTACGAGAGCCAGGAGCAAAGGCTGATTGGCGCGCTGGAGTTTCATGCGCACCTGCTTTTGAAAAAGGAGCCGGTGCCAAAGGCGGTGTGTGGCGGAACGATTCGTTATGGGCGGGGATATACGTTCGGGATTGGCTACAACGAATATCACAATCGCCTCGGCCAGCCGCTGCCGGAGACGCGGGAGTGGCTCGATCACTTGCTCACGGAGCCGCTGCCGGTGGACGATCACATGATGGTCTTTGAGCTGCTGACGCACGGCGAGGATGCGAAGGGGACAGGACAGTAATCTGCACGAGCGCGGCACAGAGTACTTTTGAGGAGCAGGCGAGATGAAAACGATCAAGGGGCCGGGAATTTTTCTTGCGCAGTTTGCCGGCGATGAGGCGCCTTTCAACACGCTCGAGGGCATGGCGGGATGGGCGGCGGGACTGGGTTATGCAGGCATCCAGATTCCGAGCTGGGACCGGAGACTCTTCGATCTCAAGCGCGCCGCGGAAAGCAAGGAGTATTGCAGCGAGGTTCTGGGCATTGCTGCTAGGCATGGGCTGGCGATCACGGAGCTCTCTACGCATCTGCAGGGGCAACTGGTGGCGGCCCATCCGGCGTTTGATACGCTGCTGGATGCGTTCGCGCCTGCGGAGCTGGCGGGCAAGGTCAAGGCGCGGCAGGAGTGGGCTGTGCAGCAGTTGCAATATGCCGCCACGGCGAGCCGCAACCTGGGGCTGACGGCGCATGCTACGTTTTCCGGTGCGCTGGCGTGGCCGTTTTTCTATCCGTGGCCGCAGCGGCCGGCGGGGTTGATCGAGGAAGCGTTCAAGGAACTGGCGCGGCTGTGGACGCCGATTCTCAACGCGTTCGACGAGGTGGGGGTGGATGTCTGCTACGAGCTGCATCCCGGCGAGGATTTGCACGACGGCGCGACCTTCGAGCGGTTTCTGGTGGCCGTGGGCGATCATCCGCGGGCAAACATTCTCTTCGATCCGAGCCACATGGTTTTGCAGCAGATGGATTACTTGGCGTTTCTCGATCTCTATCACGAGCGCATCCGCGCGTTTCATGTGAAGGACGCGGAGTTTCATGCGAGCGGGCGCGCGGGAGTGTATGGCGGTTATCTTGGCTGGATCGACCGGCCGGGGCGGTTCCGCTCACTGGGCGATGGGCAGATCGATTTCCGCGGGGTCTTCAGCAAGATGGCGCAGTACGATTATCCGGGCTGGGCGGTGGTGGAGTGGGAGTGCTGCATCAAGCATCCCGAGGCGGGCGCGGCAGAGGGAGCGGTGTTTGTGCGCGACCATATTATTCGCGTGACGGACCGGGCGTTTGACGATTTTGCCGGCGGCGCAGCGGATACGGAACGCAACCGGAGGATTCTGGGGTTGTAGCGGCGCGTCAGTCGGAGATGGGCGAAGAAATTTTTCCCGGAGCGACGATTCCGTATTTCTGGTCGAGGAACTCCTGAAGGTCCGCAGGCAGGTATGCTGCCAGTTCCTGCCAAGTGAGGACTTTCAGGCGGGAGCGCAGGTCTGCGCTTCTTACCGCTATCATCACGCGGAACCATTCCTCGCGCAGATCGGGCCGGCGCTCGTCGTGCATCACGCAAAAACTGCACTGCCCAGCGTGGGCGGCAAGAACATTGCGGATGAGCTGATAACTTGCGTAGCCAGCCTGGCCATGAGGGCGGATAAGCGGATCGATGACCGAGAAGGATGCAGGATCGGTGACAACGCTCTCAAACTCCTGCGAATCATTTTCAGGAAATTCGCTGGATCGCTTTGGCCTGGATGCAGCGATTTCGACGCGCGGCAGCAGGTTGCGGTCGAAGACAAGATCGAAGTCGCGATAGGCTTCGACGACGGGAGTGATGCGCGTCTGAAAGTCGCTTTCTGTGAGCTTGGCTTCTACCAGGAGCGAGCCGAAGCGCATATCGACTTCCGTGCGGTCGAAGCGGCCGTTGCTGAGCGGCACGCGGGCCTTCCAACCAAAGATCATTTTTGCTTCAGGCTCGACACCGAGAGCGCTGCGCAGGATTGGCGACTCTGCGACGCCGGGCGTGCAGAAGATGTTCATCAGCAGCGCGTCGGAACTCACGCAGGAGTCGAGCTCGCGCCATCTGCGCTCGGCTTTGGGCAACGTACGCGCGGCCTGCGCGTGTATCTTGTCAAAGCGGCGCATCCATTGCGGATTGGCGACGATGGCGGCGTAGGCGGGATCGAAGAAGTTGCCGTGGCGGCCATTTTCCGACACGTAGACAATGACCGGCGGATTGCCGTAGCTCTCCACATGCGCGCGACCACAGGCGTGGCGCCGGTTGCGCAGCAGCAACTCCTGCCGGAGCTGCGCCGCGTACCAGCCTGAGAGAGCCGTCATGCTGAGCAGTCTATAACGAGCTGCGAAAGAGGGCGCTGCGCAGATTGCGGAAAAGCATTCCCTCAGAGCCTGAAGGCCTCGTTGTTTGGCGGGGCTTATGTACGGGCTGAAGCCCGTACCCTTCCAGCTCATGCGTGGGCTGAAGAGACTGCTGAAAAAGTCGATCTGGTCGCGAAATATCCCGCCGAGGCTATTGAAAGCTGCAAAATAAATGTCCTATCAGCAAAGGAGAAGGACAACCGCAGATCCTTCGACTCTCCGCCGCGGCGGACCGCGGCGGACTTCGCTCAGGATGGCAGGGACATTACTTATGCAGGAATCAACAAAGTCGTGCCCTTTCAAAATCTGATTGAATCAGAGTTTTCCTAGGTTGCAATGGGCTTGAAGACAATGCGGCTTTCGCCATGGGTCATGGGCTGGCGTGTCCTTAACAAAACGCGATAGACGACCGGACCCCAGCTTGCAACCAGGCCCGCATTGGTGAGATTCATGGTTTCGACTTCTGCGGTGAGCAGGGAGGCGTCGTAATCGAGCGTCATCTCACCGGAGCGATCTTCTTTGCGGGGAAGGAAGCTGAGCCTGCCGTCGGCAGTGCGCACTTCGCGGCAGGTCATCAGCGACCAGGTGATCTGCGTGGGATTGGAGCGGAGCGTGAACCGATCGCGAATCACGATCTGACGCGTGCTGCGATCGAGCGAGACGCCGCGTATCCACTCCTGCAGATTGGCTTCGGCCGGATAAGCCAGGGCGAGATTCATTTCGAGCGAGGACGTGGAACCGTCCGCGTTGTAGCGGCGGTCCGTGGCGCGATAGGCAGAGCCGACGCCCTGCTGCACGGTCCCGATAGTGGGGAGGTTGTGATAGGCCGACTCGGTGGAAGGCAGTTCGTAACGGTGCTCGTCGAAGCTCTGCTTCTGATACGACTCGCCGCCGAGATCGATGATGACGGGCTCGCCGTCGAGATAGACCCAGAAGCTGCCCGTGTCGTTATGGCTGTGGCTCTTGCCATTGTCCGACGCGATGCAGGCGAGATAGGGACCTTCGGCACTGTTTGCTTGCATGCGGGCGGCCATCAGTGCTGTGTCAGGCAGCCATACATCCTTGAGCAGCGGCGATGTGGACGGCGGCTCGGCGCGCAGGGCCTTTTCTCCAAAGATGGCGACGACGGTGCGCGGGACATAGTTTTCCGGGAAGTCTCCGGTGGCGAGCGCGACCATCAGCGCGCTATCGGTATGCTTGCCGTAGCGGAAGAGCTTGTCGCGGTCGAGGACCTGGTGGGAGTGCGCGTCGCCGCTGTTGATGTACAGGTTGCCGGCGATGCGAGCTTTGACGATGTACTCGCCCATGCGGCGCAGCAGCGGCTCGCGCCAGATGTTCACGCGGCCATTGGTAGCCGAGCCGAGAAGCTCGAGGCACTCGAGCATGGTGCCGGGTGCCTCGTTCCAGTAGGAGCATCCTTCTTCGCATCCGCCATCGTCGGGATAAGTATTGATGAAGTTGTCGAGGCAGACCATCATCTTCTGTACGCCTGCAACGCGGCGGGCAGAATCGCGATCGAGCAGCAGGGCGGTGAGCAGCCAGTTGGAGCAGATCCATGAGTCCCAGTTGTTGACGGGCTGGATCTGGCCGGGAGGCGTGGCATCCCAGGGAAGATCGTCGCGGCGCTTGGCGTTGGGAAGGCCCATCCACATGAAGTTTTCCGCGAGCAGCGGATTGAAGATGCGCCGCTCGGCCTCCACGTAGACCCGCTCGGTGATGATGGGATTGACGGCATTCAGGCGGTCGGCAACGAGGTAGACGACGGTGGCGACGTCTGCGGCGGTTTGCGCAGCGAAGAGATCGACGATGGGCTCGTGCGGATCGGGCAGGCCGAGGCCTTTTTTCTGGATGTAGAGATGCGCGGGGACGCCCCAGAAGCTCTGCTCGCAGATGCACCAGAGGCCGTTGATGATGTCGTCGACGAAGCGGCCCTTGTTTTCGACGCACTCGGCGAAGGTGACGGCCCGCAGAGCATTCAGGTTGTTATTACGGACACGCTCGTAGTTGGAACGGTTGCCGGTGCGGACATAACTCAGGAACAGCGTAGCCGAGGCTGCCTCATAAGTGTGATGCAGATACGGCCCACCCTGAGACAGCAGCGCGGCGCGGGTTTCAGGACGCAGATTCGCCCAGGCCGGGTCGCCGATCTTCGGATAGGGTTTGTACTGGTCGAGGGGAATGAGGCTGGCTTTCAGCGCATCGGGACTGCATTGCCTGGCAAGCAGGTTGCGGGCTTTGCCGCGCGGAAAGCCGGTGTTCTTTACGGGCAGGGTGCGAACCTCAAGGCCATCGAGAGCCGTGGCTCCCAGAAAGAGCGCCGAGCTAGCAAGAAAACTTCGCCGGGTGAGCGAGGCGAGCGCGGGGCGATTTGAATGCATGCATACCCTCGTGTGGTGATGGAGCGCAAATGAAGCTTGTGTGGCCGCGGGGTCGCGCATCCGCAGATGCTGCACAGATAAGCTGATGATTCGCAAGAAACCCGGTTCCCCATTTTAGGTTCGGCAGGGACTGCGGTCAAATGCGAAGCGCATGCCGTCAGAGTAGGCGCATGAAGAAGATGAAACCGCGGCGCGGCCAGATTGTTTCTGTGCGATTTTTCAGATGAGGACGGGAACGTCTTTGACTCCGGCCAGGCCGAAGACGCGCCGGTAGCGCTCGGTCTCCTCTGCATTGCCGAGGG
>JASHPJ010000007.1 GCA_030038195.1 Acidobacteriaceae bacterium | reverse complement strand
CCCACGCATGCGGCGATTGGTGAAAGCGTGGAGCTGGCCAAGCAGGCCGGCCGGCAGTTCGCCGCAGGCATGGTGAATGCAGTGCTGCGCAAGCTGGCGGGCGCTCCGCGCTTCAACTTCACGGACGATGGGCGCCTCCTTGGTGGCTGCGCTTGAGGTCATCATCTATGCGGGAGCCATCGTGGTCCTTTTCGTTTTTGTTGTGATGATGTTGAACGTGGGGACACAAGCCCGCGAAATGGAGCGCCCATGGCTCGCAGGGCGCGCCTGGATTGGCCCTGTCATCCTCTCCGCGGTTCTCCTTGCCGAAGTGATCTATCTGATCATCCGCTCACAGGTGTCAGGAAGCGTCGCGGGCGCAACCACTCCGAAAGAAGTTGGCATGGCGCTCTATGGCCCTTACCTGCTCGGCGCCGAGCTGGCTTCGATGTTGCTGTTGGGCGCGTTGGTGGGCGCCTGTCACCTGGGGCGGCCGTCGCCTCCTGGAACGGAGGCGCAACGATGACAGCAGTTCCCATGGCCGATGGGCTGATCCTGGGTGCAGCTCTGTTTGCACTGGGGCTTGCCGGTCTCCTGCTGCGCCGTAATCTGCTCTTCCTTCTGATTTCGATCGAAATCATGCTCAACGGAGCAGGCGTCGCGTTTGTCACGGCAGGAAGCCGTTGGGGACGACCTGACGGCCAGGTGATGTTTCTCTTCATTCTGGCTGCAGCGGCGGCAGAAGTGGCGGTCGGCCTGGCGCTGCTCCTGCGCTTCTATCATCGACGCCAGACACTCGACGCAGATTCCTTGAACAGGATGAGAGGTTAAGGATGCTCCGCCTGCTTTGGCTGGTTCCGGCTATCCCTTTCGCGAGCGCGCTCACGCTGGCCACAATGCGTCTGCCGCGAAAGGCCGTGGCGTGGATTGCCACCTGTTCGATTGCCGCATCATCCGTGATCTCTCTTCTCGTATCCATCCAATTTCTGACCAATCCCCCCTCTACCGGCGCCTGCATTCAGGTCTTGTGGAAATGGTTCGACGTCGACGGTCTTCGTCCCGAGATCGCGCTCTATCTCGATCCACTCTCAATCATCATGATGGTGGTCGTCGCGTTCGTCAGCTTCCTCATCCACCTTTACGCAACGGAGTTCATGCGTGGCGATGACGGCTATGGACGCTTTTTTGCTTACATGAACCTGTTCGTCGCTTGCATGCTGACCCTGGTTCTGGCCAACAATCTGCTCCTGCTCTATCTCGGGTGGGAGGGCGTTGGGTTGTGCAGTTATTTGCTCATCGGATTCTGGTATCGCGATGCAGAGAATGGCCGTGCCGGCCGCAAGGCATTCATCGTGACCCGCGTGGGCGACACGGCCATGGTAATCGGCCTGTTCTTGCTTTTCCGTCAGTTGGGCACGCTGAATATTCAGGAGCTCATGCGCCGGGCAGCCTCTGAGTGGCACGCTGGCTCTGTCGTTGCTACTGCTGCCGCACTCCTGCTGCTTGGCGGCGCTGTCGGCAAGTCTGCACAGTTGCCGCTGCAGACGTGGCTGCCCGACGCCATGGCGGGCCCTACGCCGGTGAGCGCCCTGATTCATGCAGCCACAATGGTTACAGCCGGCGTATATCTGATTGCGCGCTTGCATGTTCTCTACGCGCTTGCGCCGCAGGCACAGTTCGCAGTCATAGTAGTCGGCGCCGCAACTCTGCTGATGGGCGGTCTCAGCGCGCTCACGCAGCATGATCTCAAGCGTGTTCTCGCTTATTCCACGATCAGCCAGGTCGGGTACATGTTCCTTGCGCTGGGCGTCGGCGCCTGGCCTGCGGCCATCTTCCATTTCATGACCCACGCTTTCTTCAAGGCATTGCTCTTCCTTGGAGCCGGCATTGTCATTGAGTCCCTGAATGGCGAGCATGACATCTTTCACATGGGCGGACTTCGGAAGCCGCTTCCCGTCGCATTCTGGACCTTTCTGGTTGCAGGATGCTCTCTTGCAGGCCTTCCTCTGATCACCGCCGGCGCTTTCAGCAAGGGCTGGATTTTGTGGGGCGCCTATAGCGCGGCCAATGGAAGCGTTTGGCTGTGGGCCAGCGCTTTGGCCGGTGTATTTCTAACGTCTCTCTATACCTTCCGCATGATTTTTCTGGTCTTCTTTGGCGAGCAGCGTACTCAAGTAGCGCACAGGCCGGGCCATGCGATGCACATACCCTGCATTATCCTCGCGTTTCTATCTATCGCCGGTGGCTACATAAAATCCCCCTTCGCACATTTTCTCAGTCCAGTACTTTCCTGGAGTCCAGGAGCAATGCAAGGCGTCTCCTTCAGCGAAACCGTTTCTGAAGGAATTACTGCGCTGATCTTTCTGCTGGGATTGTATTCCGCTTACATCTTCTTCCTGCGGAGACGCGACTATGCTGCGGCGCTTGCTTCGAGCTCGACAGGAAGAGTGCTGCACCGCTTCTGGTTCTCGGATTGGGCAATGGACTGGCTCTATGACCGGCTCTTCGTACGGCCTGTAGTTTGGGCCGCAAAAACCGGCAAAGACGATGCCATTGACGGCTTCTACACCGGGGTGGCCAGACTGAATGAATTGACCTGGCGTGGCATGAGCCGAACCCAATCAGGCAGGCTGCGCTGGTATGTTGCCGGCATCGCGGCTGGATCGATCGTCCTCATCGCGGTGGTGATGTTTCTATGATCCTTGTCTGGCTATTGGTCGTCCTCCTCGGCGGTGGTGTTCTTGCGGGGCTGTTCGCGCGCTTGCATCCGTTGCTCAGCCGTTCGATTGCGCTCGTCGCCGTGATCGTGGACCTGGTCCTGGCTTTGATTCTGGCAGTATGCGACTTTGGCGCTGCGCACGCTGTTGGCAGCCGGTGGCTGGAAGAAGTGAATTGGAGCTGGATTCCGCAGTCAGGCATCCAGTTTCATCTGGGCCTGGATGGCCTGAGTCTTCTGCTTGTATTGCTCACGCTCTTTCTGGGCATGGTTGCGGTTTTGATCTCATGGTCCGACATCACCACGGCTGTCGGCTTCTATCACTTCCACCTGCTGTTGATTCTTGGTGGAATCCTAGGCGTCCTGCTCTCGCTCGACTTGTTCCTCTTCTATTTCTCCTGGGAGCTGATGCTTGTCCCCATGTACTTCCTTATCTCCATTTGGGGACGCGAACGCCGCACCTATGCGGCGATTCAATTCTTTCTCTTTACCCAACTCAGTGGGCTGTTGATGCTCATCGCTATCCTGGCTCTCTACTTTGCGCATCATCAGGCCACCGGGATTTACACCTTTGAGTACCAGGATCTGCTCGGTACGCAGCTTAGTCCTCATATGGCAATGTGGATCATGCTGGGCTTCTTCGCTGCTTTTGCTGTCAAGCTTCCGGTCTTTCCCTTCCACACCTGGCTTCCCGATGCTTGCGCGGAAGCTTCCACGGCGACCAACCTGGTGCTGACCAGCCTCATGGCGGCTACGGCAGCATATGCCATGGTTCGCTTCCTTCTTCCGCTGTTTCCGGATGCGGCGCGCGCCATCGCTCCCGTAATCATCGTGCTTGCCATCATAGGAATCCTCTATAGCGCTGTCCTGGCTTTTTCCCAGACCGACCTGATGAGGCTGATTGCCTATGCCAGCATCGGTCACCTCGGCTTTGTCCTGCTCGGGATCTTCTCCGGCAGCCCGCTAGCGCTCCAGGGCGCGGTCATGACGGTTCTCGCTCACGGCGTCAGCATCGGTGCACTCTTCCTGATCGCCGGCGCCCTCGAAAAGCGATTGCACTCGCGCGAGATCGAAACCATGGGTGGGTTGTGGGATACCATGCCCAGATTGGGCGGAGTGGCCCTGTTCTTTGCGCTGGCCGCGCTGGGACTTCCCGGCCTCGGCGATTTCATCGGCGAGTTCCTTATTCTGATAGGAACCTATCAGGTTCACATCGCCGCGGCTGCCGTAGCTGCGTGCGGGGTTCTCGCGGCAACCTTTTATGCGCTTCGCTTTGTACAGTACGCATTCCAGGGATCGAATCTTCACTCCTGGCGTCTGCCGGATTTGAACCTACGCGAAGCAACGGTGCTGGGAGCTTTGATGATCGCGTTACTTTGGCTCGGGCTCTACCCACAGCCGGTTTTCCGGACCCTGGCGCAGACTGCGAGCCATGCGCAAGCCTTCTGGAGATGAGCTATGGATGCCATTCGCCTGATCTCGCTCTCGCCGCTGTTGATCGTCGCCGCGACCTCTGTTGCGGTGCTTCTGGCGATTGCAATCCGGCGTAATCACGCTGTTGCATTTGGGCTCACGCTCGCCGGCCTGGCGGCAAGCTTCTGCTCCACCTTCTTTACCCCTCCAAGCCAAGTAACGCAACTGTTGCTCATTGACCGGTATGCGCTCTTCTTCATGGGACTGCTTACGGCGGCCAGTTTTTCCATAACGTTATCAGCCTATGGCTACCTGGCGGCGCGAGAAGGCAACAAGGAGGAATTCTATGTCTTGCTGCTGGTCGCCACGCTTGGAGCCATGGCGTTGGCAGCGAGCGGCCACTTCGCCTCGCTGTTTCTCGGCATCGAGATCCTGAGCGTCGCATTGTATGGATTGATTGCCTACCTCCGCGAACGTCCACTTCCGCTCGAAGCAGGGATTAAATACCTGGTTCTGGCAGGCTCTTCCTCCGCTTTTCTGGCCTTTGGAATCGCCCTGGTGTATGCCGATCTTGGAGCCTTGGATTTCGCAAAGGTAGCGCAACTCCTTGCTGCCCAACGCAGCATGAATCTGGAACTCTTGCTTCCCGGCACCGTCCTGATTCTTACCGGCATCGGCTTCAAACTGGCGCTTGCACCGTTCCACATGTGGACGCCGGATGTCTATGAGGGCGCGCCCACGCCGGTCACTGCTTTTGTGGCCACGGTCTCGAAAGGCGGCATGTTCGCGCTGCTCCTCCGCTATTTCAGCCAATCGGGCGCCAACCGCTTCCCCCGCCTGCTCCTCGTGCTCTCGATCATCGCCATCGCCTCCATGTTGGCCGGCAACCTGCTGGCTCTTTTCTCAAGCAATGTCAAGCGCATCCTGGCTTACTCTTCGATCGCACACATGGGCTACCTGCTGGTGGCGCTTGAAGCGAGCAGCCGCCTGGGCACAAACGCGGTGGCCTTTTACCTGGTGGCTTATTTCGCCATGACCCTCGGCGCATTTGGGGTTGTGACCGTGCTTTCCAGCGCACAACGCGATGCCGATCAACTTGACGACTACCGCGGACTCTTCTGGCGACGGCCGGTGCTCGCATTGGTTTTCACCGCCATGCTGCTCTCGCTCGCCGGTATTCCGCTCACTGCCGGTTTCCTTGCCAAATTTTACATCGTGGCTGCTGGCGTGGCCTCCCAAGCATGGCTGCTCATTCTTATACTCGTGATCACCAGTACCATCGGCCTCTTCTACTATCTACGCGTCGTCACTGCCTTGTATCAGCAACCGGTCTCGGATGTCCAGGTCCCCGAACCTCTTCCGCGACGTGCGCCAGGATTGTCGCTGGTTCTGGCCGTGCTCACCGTCCTCTTGGTTTGGTTCGGAGTCTATCCCACGCCATTACTCCGCATGATTCAATCCGCGATCAGCAGCATCCTATGAAATGAGGAGTCTGGATTATGGAAAAGTCACTCTATCCTGTTGCAACGCTCGAGATCGCGAAAAAACGCGAAGAGCTTGCCCCTGAAACTTTGAATGCCTGGCGGGCGTTCAGCCGTCAGGCATTCGCCGACGGCGCACTGCCTTCAAAAATGAAGGACCTCATCGCGATTGCGGTGGCTCACGTAACGCAGTGCCCGTATTGCATCCGCGCCCACACCAAGAGCGCACGAGCCAAAGGGGCCTCCGAGAAGGAGATCATGGAAGCGATCTGGGTTGCCGCTGAGATGCGCGCCGGTGCAGCTATTGCGCATTCGGCCCTCGCAATCGATGCGATGAAAGAAAGCGCTTCTTCACAATGAATTAAATACTTCTCGCGCGCGCTGCGCGTAGCGTGATTTCTTTTATGCGCAGTTTGAACGGATGTGCCAGGTAGCTCTTTTTTAAGGAAAGAGTCAATTTCCAGGGCATTTTCGGAATATACGTAGACTTTTTGAGATGTGTGAAAGGTGGCTTTTTCTTGAGAAAAAAGCCACTTGAGCGCGCACTTTCGGTCTACAGCCATTCCGAAAATGCTATAGAGCCGCGGCTTCGCTCTACACCTATTGCAGAACCGCTAGGGCGTATCCACATATAGCTTGAGGCGGAGCCAAGCGCATGCCAGAGCGGTGAAGGAACAGAAAGCGGCGATGGTTTTGCAGTAGCGGGTGGCGAAGCGGCGGAAGTGCTTGAGCTTGTTGAAGCATCGTTCGATGCGATTGCGCTGCTTGTACAGTTCGCGGTCATACTCGCGCGATTGTTTGCGATTAC
>JASHPJ010000091.1 GCA_030038195.1 Acidobacteriaceae bacterium | reverse complement strand
GCGGTAAGCAACGTCTCGCAGCCTACGATGACGGTCTACGCGCCGACAGGCAAAAATACCGGCGCCGCGATCGTCGTCTTTCCTGGCGGAGGCTATGAAATTCTTGCCATCGATCTTGAAGGCACAGAGGTCTGCGACTGGCTCACGCCCCGTGGCATCACCTGCGTGCTGCTCAAGTACCGCGTGCCGGCGCCGCGCGCGTCTCCCGACTGGGGCGCCTATCCGCAGTCGCCCATGGCGCTTGAGGATGCGCAGCGAACCGTGGGCCTGATGCGCCTGCACGCCGCGGAGTGGCACATCGACCCGCACAAGATCGGCGTGCTTGGCTTCTCGGCGGGCGGTCATCTGGTAGCGGCCATCAGCACACATTTTGTGCAGCGTTTGTATCCGCCTGTCGATGCGGCCGATCGAGAAAGCTGCCGTCCCGATTTTGCCATTGCCATCTATCCCGGCCATCTGTGGATCGACGAAAAGCATTTTGAGCTGAATCCAGCCGTTCCCGTCACCCGCCAGACGCCGCCCACGTTCCTGCTGCAGAACGAAGACGACCACGTGGACAACGTCAACGACTCGCTGGTTTATTACATTGCGCTCAAGAACGCCGGCGTTCCCGTGGAGATGCATCTATACGCGCAAGGTGGCCACGCCTTCGGCCTGCGGCGTACAAAATTTCCGGCCACGGCATGGCCTGAGTTAGTGGAGACGTGGCTGCAGACGATCGGCGTGATTGCGGAGTAGGCGTCCGCTACAGCGTTTTCGATTCTGCTGTGGACAGAACGTGCGATGCTGAGCGGCTCCAAAGATGTCAACATGTGAAGCGAAAACGCTCTAACAGCAAAAGGCAAAACCGGCCTCGCACCCGGACGCCCCAGGTCCGACTTGCTCCACGCCGGCGTACGGGATCGGCTCGCCCTCCGGCTGAATCCTCAAAATGACAATCCAAAGACAGGTTGCTGACAAGTCGCGATTCTGATCGCTCGTAAGCTGGCCTCAGGCTTGATTCGCAGCGAGGCGGTAGACGGAATGAAGGGAATCGTGCGATGGGGCGTCCTGGCGCTTGCCGGGCTTATCCCGTTCTCGCCTGCGCTGTGCGCGCAGGCTCCGGGGACGGGCGCAATTCGTGGCACGGTGCTTGATCCGGGCGGACGCGCCGTGTCGAATGCTTCGGTGGTGATTGAAAACAAAGAGACGCACACGCGGCGGATTGTGTATACATCGGCCTCGGGCGAGTATGGCGTTGCCATGCTGGCGCCGAGCAGCTACAACGCAACCGCAACCGCGGATGGATTTGCTAGCGCGCAAGCCGGGCGTGTGACGGTGGTGGTGAGTGAAACCAGCACGGTGGACTTTCACCTGGCGGTGGCCGCGGCAACGGCGAGCGTGGAAGTGATGGCGCGCCAGGAGATAGCCGATACCGAGGGCGCAACGCTTGGCCGGGCCGTGAATGAGGAGGCGATTCAATCGCTGCCGCTGGCGAACCGCAACTTTACGCAGATTCTTTCCCTCTCGCCGGGCGTGCTGGTTGGGCTGCCGGACGCAACGGTGCTGGGGCGCGGCACGCAGAATGTGATTGCGGACGGCGGAAAGACGACCGCCAACAACATTCAGTTCAACGGCGTAGACGCCAACAACCTGGCGCAGAATTCGGCCATGAACGACCTGGAGGAGGTAGGCGTGGCGGTGCCCGCCCCCGACACCATTCAGGAGTTCAAGGTGCAGACGGGCAACTACGACGCGACGTATGGGCGCGGAACGGGCGCAAACGTCGATGTGGTGAGCAAGTCGGGAAGCAACCAGTGGCACGGCAGCGCGTGGGAGTTTCTGCGCAACGATCTGCTCAACGCCAACGATTTCTTCACCAAGCTGACCGGGCAGCCGCGGCCGGTGCTGAAGCAGAACCAGTTTGGCGCGTCTCTCGGCGCCCCGATCGTGCGCGACAGGACGTTCTTCTTCGCGGCATACCAGGGGCTGCGCTCCAGCAACGGCGAAGGCGACGTGGTGACGGTGAACCTGCCGCAACTGACCGATGACCGCTCGGCGGCAACGCTGGGCGAGCAGTTCTGCGCGTATCCAACGTTTGCCGGCGGAACGCAGGTGGCATGCAATGGATCGGATATCCATCCTGTTGCGCGGGCGCTATTGAACTTCAAGCTGGCTAACGGGCAATATGCGATTCCCAATCCGCAGATTCTGCTTCCTTCCAGTGACCCGGCACAGATGCCCATCGGCGAGTCGACATACGCAATTCCGGCGAGTTATCGAGAGGATCAGTATTCGCTGAACCTCGACCACGCTGTGACCGCGAAAAACTCGCTGACCGCGCGCCTGTTCTACTCGCGCGCTCCCACGCTGGAGCCGTTCTCGCAAAATGCCGCCAATGTTCCGGGGTGGAGCACGAACGAAACGGACAGGAACGGGATGGGGGTTGTTTCAGACACGCACACAGTCAACGCAAACCTGGTGAACGTGGCGCGATTCGGGTTCATGCGCTTCTCCGGCATCGCTGCAGTCAGCAATCCCATCAGCGCGGCGGATATCGGCACAGTGTCGCCGACCGGGCTCTCCGGCGCGGGGATTCCGGCACCGGGAATCACCATCGACGGCCTCTTCACAATCGGCGATGCGGGCACGCCTTCGCAGCAGCAGAAGACGAACAGCTATATTGCGCAGGACATGGTGTCGCTTACGCGCGGCAGGCTCTTCCTCCGCACCGGCGCTGAGGTGAAGCGCCACCAGGTGATGGTGAATGCACCGTTTTCTCTCGACGGCCTACTCGACATCAGGACCTTCAGCGACTTTCTGCTGGGCCAGAGCGCGCAACAGAACGGCAGTCCCGATGGCCTGAGCAACGTGACGTTGAGCAACGGCAGCTCCGGCATCTTTCGCAAGGACGAGCGCTACACCGACTTTGCGTCGTTTGTGCAGAACGATGTGAAGCTGACTCCCCGGCTGACGCTGAATGCCGGCCTGCGCTACGAGATCTTCGGCCCTCCCTCAGAGATTCACGGCCGGCTTGTGACCTTCGATCCGGCGCTGGCGTCGATGGCCGCTCCGACGGAAGGCACGCTGAGCGGCTATGTGGTTACCTCCAACTTCGCGGGTGCGGTGCCGCCCGGCGTGGTCAAGGTCAACCGGCGCAGTCTGTGGCCAACGCGCTATACGGATTTCTCGCCGCGCCTGGGATTCGCCTTCGAGATGGCCAGGCATCCCGAGCTGGTGTTGCGCGGCGGCTATGGCATTTACTTCGACCGTCTTTCGGCCGGGCTGGCGGAGAACCTGGTGTCGCAGGCGCCGTACTCCACATTCCAGTTCATCTCCGGCGCGCAGAACGGTCCGGCCACGCTGGACGCGCCGTTTACACCGCTGCTGCCGAGCCTTTCAAGCTATCCGATCTTCACGCCGCGCATTCCGGGAGGGGGGCCGACGGTAGTTGGGGTGTCCACGCGCGTGCAGGACCCCTACACGGAAGAGTACAACCTGAATCTGCAGGTTGGCCTGGGAGCGAACACGCTGGCGGAGGCGGGCTATGTAGGAACGCGCTCGCTGCATGTCGCCGGCACCGTGGAGTTCAACCAGGCCCTGCTGGCAAGCCCGGACGATCCCATCAATGGAGAGACGACGAATACCACCAACAACGTGATCCAGCGCGTTCCTTATGCGGGCATTGCGCCGGGATCGCTGGTTTCCGAGACGGCGTTTGCCGCCAGCTATAACGCGCTGCAGGCGAGCGTGACGAAGCGGCTGAGCCGCGGACTGCAATTCCTCGGCAGCTACACGTGGTCGCGCACGCTGGATGAGACGAGCGGTTCCTCGGGCAGCCAGGTCTTCGAGCTGTGGCTGCTGACCAACAACCAGCGCGATCCGCGCCAGAGTTACGGCCCCACCGACTTCGACCGCACCCATCGCGCGGTCTTCAACTTCACTTACGATCTGCCGGGTATTCGCAATCACTCAGCGATTCTTCGCGTTGCTGCTTCGCACTGGCAGGCTTCGGGAATTCTGGTTGCGCAATCAGGCACGCCCATCACAATTCTCGATCTGAGCGCGGGCGCCGTTTATGGCAACTATTCATTCGAAAATCGCGCGCAACTGAGCGGTGAGCCGATTGTCACCAGCGGCTCACTGCGCGATCGCGTGCTGGGACATTATCTGAATGCCGCGGCGTTTACCGCAGCTCCGATTGCGCCCAACGGCCTGAGCGCAAGCGACACCGACTTTGGCGACAGCGGAGTCGGAATTGTGCGCGGCCCGGGCCAGCGCAATATTGACGTGGCCCTGGAAAAGGCGCTGCGCATCGCGGACTCGCACAGCATCCATCTGCGCGCTGAGTTCTTCAACCTGACTAACACGCCGAACTTTGCCAATCCCAGCAACATGGTGGGGACGGGCCAGGCCTTCGGCAAGATCACGGCGAAATCGAACAATCCGCGCATCGTTCAGCTTGCGCTTAAATACCAGTTCTAGCGGGACAGGCCATGAAGCAAACGGAACGGGAAGAGCACACGCCGGCGAAGGATTTGTTGACCATCGAGCAGATGAAAGAGGCGTGGCTGCGGTCGAAGCCGGTGGAGTTCGGCGATCCGGTTCTGGTGCACACGCAGTTGCCCCTCCGCGCTACGTTCTTTCCGCTCGGATTCCCGGTGAGCGTGGCCACCAACGCGAAGGCTGTGCTCGACGCGGCCCATGCAAGCTGGAGATGTTTTGCACGCCGATTCGATACGGTGCCGATCCGTCTGCAGGTCACGGTGGTCGAGGATGGCTCCAGGACCTGTCCTCCAATACCGGTGTGCCGCATGCGCGACCACATCGTGACGAACATCGCCGACGGCGACAACTTTGCCGTGAGCGACCTGTCGAAGCTGTCCGCGACGATCTGGGTCACGGCGGCGGCCGTTCGGCATCGCGACTACTTCCGCTACTTCTTCCTCGAGTCAACGGCGATGGCATGCATCAGTGCGAGCTACGCAACGGCCATTCATGCCGCATGCGTGGCGCTGGACGATGAAGCGATTCTTCTGTGCGGCGAGTCCGGAGCGGGAAAGACGACGCTGTCGTATGCATGCGCGCGCGCGGGCTGGACGTATGTGACAGACGACGGCAGCTATCTTGTGCATGGCGAGACGGGCCGGCTGGTTGCCGGCAACTGCCACCAGGTGCGATTTCGCCCGTCGGCGGAAGCTCTGTTCCCGCACCTGCACGGACACGAAGTGATGCAGCGGGCCGGCGTGGGGAAACCGTCCATCGAGCTGCCGATCGACGCCGGCGGCGCCATTCGCACATCGGCGACGGCCATGGTCCGCTACATGGTCTTTCTTAAGCGCAATGTCGACCGGGAGGAGCTGATGCCGTTTCCGCGCGAGGTGGGCCGCATGTACCTGTGGCAGCGCGTGCACTGCATGCCCTACGAGACGGGCCGGCACCTGGAGGCGATGGATGCGCTGCTGGATGTAAAAATCTTCGAGCTTCGCTACAACACACTCGAGTGGGCCATTGCGCGGCTCACACAGCTTGTGCGCGAGGGACGGTGATGGAGCCGGCGCCAGGCGCGGTGCGCCGCGATGCCTGGATGGAACTGCACCGCGTTCGCGTGTTCGCAGGCCGGTTCAACCGCAACTATTGGGCGTTCTTCTTCGCTGCCTTCTGCATGGATCTCGGCTTCGGACTGTATGTCTTTCTGTTCAATCTCTATCTGACCGATCTTCGCTTTGACGAGCAGGCCATCGGCCGCATTCTTGCGTGCTTCACGCTGGGTAATGTGGCCGGCACGATCCCCGCGATGGTTGCAGCCAGGCGCTTCGGCCTTTGCCCGCTGCTGCTGTTTACGTTCGGGGTCGTTCCGATTGTCTCTGGGTTTCGCCTTTTTCTTCTGGAAGAGCCGGCGCAGTTCACGCTGGCATTCCTGGCCGGCGCGGCGCTTTGCGGATGGCCGATTTGCTTTTCGCCAGTCATTGCGCAGGTTACCAGCGAAGAGAACCGCGCCGCCGGCTTCAGCATGGCGTTTGCTGCGGGAATCGGCCTGGGCACGCTTGCCGGAATTACGGGAGGGTATCTTCCGGAGCTTCTGCGCGCCAGCACGCTGCATCTCGGCCTCGTCGATGGCATCCGGGTTGTGCTGCTGCTGGCCTGCGCGGTTGTTGCCCTTGGACTGTGGCCGCTCAGCAGGCTTGCGCTCGCGTACCGCGCGCCTCCAAAGCGTGTTCGTCTGCGCATCGTTCATCCTTACTTGCGCCGCTTTTTACCGGCCTTCGTGTCGTGGAACGTCGTGACGGGATCGTTTCCGTTGTTTGGCGCCGTATATCTGCAGAAAGTGTTGTGGATTCCACTCGGCAGACTTGGAGCTGTCTTCGCCGCCTCGCAGTTGGCTCAGTTCGTTGCGGTGCTGGGCGCGCCACTGCTCTTCCGGCGAGCCGGCATCGCGCGCGGAATCTCTCTAGTGCAACTGGCTACGGCGGCATTGCTGGTTGCGGTCGCGGGCACGCGCTTTGTGCCGGCGGCGGTTTGCTTTTACGTGTTCTACTTTGCCGCGCAGTTCATGTGCGGGCCGGGAATCTACCAGATGCTGATGGAGCGGATTCCGGAAGCGGAACGCAGCTCTGCCTCGGCGCTCCAGAATCTGTGCGGCGCGCTGTGCCAGGCGGGGGCAGCGGCGCTTACCGGAGTGTGCATTGTCGCTTACGGCTATCGCGTGCTGCTCTTTGCCGACGCGGTAATCGCCGTTCTTGCGTCATCTTTGTTTGCCAGGCTTGGCCACACGGCGCAGGAGGCAGGCGCGGCAGATGAAACCGGCGAGCGCACAGCGGCCCATTCACGCGCGGCGACCGGCTGCGCCGAGTGCATGGCGCAGAAGGCGGCAGAATGAGAGCGTATGCTGCCAACGCCGCGTTTGGCGCACTCGATTACATCGCCTACCCCGCCGGAATGCTGCTGCTGGCGCCGGTGATTCTGCGCGCGCTTGGCATCGACCGCTTCGGCATCTGGGCGCTGGACAATGCGGTGCTGATGATCGGCGCGATTCTTGCCTCGGGCTTCGGCGACGCAAACATACGGGCGGTTGCGCAGGCGCGGGCCAGACGCGATAGTGAAGAGCTGATCGTGACCGTTCGCAGCGCCTTTGGCATTCACCTTGTGCTGGGAGTGCTGGTGGCGAGCGCGGTGTGGCTGGCTGCGCCTGCGCTCACCCACCCGGCCGTCAAGATGCGGGAAGAGCTTGCCGGCGATTGCCTGTGGTCGCTTCGCATCACCGCCGGACTCATCCTGCTGCGCGCGCTGGAGACGGTGTGCGTGAGCACGCAGCGCGCATTTAACCGCTACGGAACGGCGATTGAGGTAAGCGCGTCGGCGCGCGTCGTCTCTCTTTTTCTTGCTTGGCTTGTGCCCGGCTTTGACAAAAGTGTGACTGCCGTGCTGGCTGCAACGCTGGCAACGAACGCGCTGGCTCTTTGCATTCAACTGTGCCAGTTGAAGCGGCTGCTGGGAGCCGCGCGGATCACGCCGGTGCTGCGCGCTGCGGCAGCGCGCGGCCTGCTGGGATTCGGGGTCTTTACCTGGCTGCAGGCCGCGGCCGGGCTGCTGGTGGGGCAGGTTGACCGGCTGGTTGCGGGCGTCGCCCTGGGGGCGTCGGCGGTGGCGATCTACGCGATTTGCGTGCAACTGGCGCAGCCGATCTACGGAATTACGGCCGCCGGGCTGCATTTCCTTTTTCCGCTTCTTGCGTCGGACTCCGCGCACGGCTCGCACCGCGCATTGCGCCGCTCGATTGCTGCAGCCTTCGCCGCGAATTTCACCTTCGTTGCGCTGGCGCTCGCGGTCCTGCTGCTCTTCGGCAGGATGATCCTTGCGCACTGGATGGGCGCATCCGTTGCCGGCGCGGCCGCGAGCGTGTTGCCCATTGCGGCGTGTGGATCGGCGCTCGCGGCTCTTTCCGTCACCGGCAGCTATGCTTTGCTGGCCATGGGGCGGCCGCGCGCGGTAGCGATTCTCAACATCGTCGGCGGACTGGCAATGGCCGGTGCGCTGGTGCTGCTGATCCCGCGCTTTGGCCTGGCCGGAGTTGCCTTTAGCCGGCTGCTGCCGGGTTGCGTGGCGCTGCTTGTTTATATCCCGCTGGCCAGTCGGCGGATGCAGCGCTCCGCGCAGCCAGATTCCGCGAGCCGGTTGCCGCTGTTTGCGGATGCACGCGGACAAGGTGCGTCCTGCACGGTTTCATACGACACTGTGCCAAAGGCTCTTGCGAATGATTCACCGCGGCAGTGCGCCAATGTGCTTGGAGTCTCTATCGACGCCGTTGACATGGAGCGGGCGCTGGCGATGATTGGCGCGCGTCTGCGTCATGGGCCCAAGGGCTATGTCTGCGCTGTGGATGTGCGCGGAGTGCTGGAGGCGATAAGACACCAGGCCGTGGCGGACGCCTATGCGCATGCGACCCTTGCATTGCCTGACGGCACTCCCACAGTTTGGGTGGGGCGGGCGCAGGGCTTTCACGCAATGGACCATGTGACAGGCCCCGGCGTCATGCAGGAGATCTTTCGCCGCGCTGAGTTTGCCGGATACTCGCACTTCTTCTATGGAGGAAACCCTGGGGTCGCGGATGAGCTGGCCGCAACGCTCTGCCGGCAGTTTCCCTGGACAAAGATTGCGGGCACATACACTCCGCCGTTCCGAGAGCTGGCGCCCGCCGAGGAGGAAGAGCTTGTCGCGGACATCCGTCGCCGCCAGCCGGATATCGTCTGGGTGGGCATCAGTACGCCGCAGCAGGATTTATGGATGCGGAGAATGCTTCCTCGCCTGGATACCCGTATGATGTTCGGAGTAGGCGCAGCATTCGATTTTCTGACCGGCCATATTCGACTGTGTCCCGCGTGGATGAAGCGCGCCGGTCTGCATTGGCTGCATCGCCTGGCGCAGGACCCCGCGCGCCTGTGGCGGCGGAATGTGCGCAACACGGCGTTCCTGTGGCATATCGCGCTGCAGTTGACGGGAGTGAGGAATTACTCCATGCGCGCGGATGAGCAACTCGCGGGCTGCCCCGCGTTTGATCGTGACTGACGCGGGGCGGCCGGCAGCGCGCTTGCGGCGTATCTTGCAACACGCTCTAGGGCGTATCCACATATAGACTATGCATCTGGGATTTGATTTGTTTGACTTGCGGATATGGCAAGCCGCTATGAGTTGAACGAAGCGCAGTGGCAACGGATCAAGGACACGCTGCCTGGTCGGGTGGAGCACGTAGGGCGGACGGCTGTTGATAACCGTCAGTTCGTCAACGGTGTGCTGTGGGTGTTGCGCT
>JASHPJ010000090.1 GCA_030038195.1 Acidobacteriaceae bacterium | reverse complement strand
TCGGCATGGTGCTGGCAGGAGCACTCTTCTTATTGCCACTGAGAAGACTGGACAGGTTGGCGATACCGATAAGCCCGAGGATGACTACCAGGGCAATCACCACCGGCATACTCTTCCGCAGTGGAGGCTTGGACTCCGGCTGCTCGGGCACAGTCGCAGGGACATTCTGATCCGGTTCCGGCATGGCTACCTCGTTTCCTCGGCACGGTGAAATTCCACCTTCTGTTTGCCGATGGCGAGATACCCGTTGTCCAGCTCCTTCGGGACGGTATAGAGACCGTTCGAGAAATCGAAATTGATGAGCGAGGGTTTCTTATCCTTCACTTCATAGAGGGCGGGCGTTTCCTGAAACTGCCCCGCAGATACGTAAACTTGTCATCGCGCCATATCTGCTCAAGGCCAAGCTCTTTGCCTTTGGATTTGTCCCATGTGTAGTCAAAATGCAACGAGCCGGGGTACTGACTGCGGAACGCCTCTTCCTGCGTCCTTTCCAATTTCAGCGTCACGGCTTGAGCGGCCTGGGCTGCAGCCGCTTCCTGCTTCACCTTGTCCAACTCGGTCGCAGGCACGAAGACCGGCAGCTCGGCAAGCCGGTCTTTCGCGGCCTTGTCGCCGGGCGCGATGAAGATTTTGGAATCGAAATGCGGATCGTCGTCACCGGAGACTTCCTGGAGTTGCAAAGTGTACTCGTTGCCATGATCGGAGACGATATGCACGTCTGTCGTACTATTCGTTAGCTTGGGCTTGATACTGACGAAGCGGCTGGCGACGTGGCCGCCATCGAACACCCAATCTACCGTGTCTCCGGCAAAGACATTTGCAACCTTCTCTTCGGCAGGGAGCAGAATCAGCGTCGATTGCAAGACGCCGGCGCGGACCACAGGCGGCGTGTCCGCCTCGGACACGGTGATGGTGCGGGGCGCGTTCGGCTGGAGATGCTTCTGCTCGGGTGTTGTGGGCCCGGACGCAGAGGCAACGGATGCGCTGAGAGCGAGACCACAGGCGAGGACAACGGGGATGGGCGGCTTCATGTTTCTCTGGTCCTTTCCGTTATGCGGGCTCTCCCTGGGCGAATCGAGAGATGCCCTCGGTGAGTCCGTACTTGGCAATCAGCTTCGACCGGCGTATCCGGTCTTTTGGTTTGGTGGAGAAAATCGCATAGCTGCGGCTGTCGAGATTCAGCCGGACGATTTTTGTCGGCCCGTCGCGGCGCATATACAGCGCCTCGCGGTCCTGCAAGCTCTCGAATAGTGCAAGCTGCTGGTCGGTCATTTTGAACAGCTCGGCGTACCGCTTTCGGTTGAACGTCGCGTCTTTCAGAAACAGGAATGACGTGCACGAATTCACGATGCTGTCGGCGTTTTCGCCCAAATCTTCCGCAGATTGTCCAATCATGGTCACGCCACCAAGATTCTTGCGGACAGTCTTGATGGAGGTAAGCGCGCCTTCTAGCAACTGCCGATTCTTCATCGAAGAGAAGATTTCTTCGATGAGGATGTGCTTGGGCACGCCGAGATTGGCGGGGTCATAGAGCACATCGTTGATCCGCCGCAACAGCCATACCATCAGCGGCTCGATCAAGTCGGCATTCTGCTGGTTATTCACTCCCTGGAAGTCGAAGCATTGCACGTGAGACAGCGAGAGGCTATCTTCTACGTTGTCGAAGATGGCGCTGTAGACGCCTTTGCCAATCCATTTCGAGAGATAGCGGTCGAGCTTCTTGGGGAGGAAGAGATTCGAGAGGCGGCGATTTTCAGAGTCGAGCAGGTAGATGTCCTGAACGGCCTTGTGAATCACATCATCGTCTTCCGGCTCCAGCTCTGCGCCGCCATTCGTGAGTAGGAGTTTAATGAAGCTGTAAAGGAACGCGATGTTGCTTTCGGTCGGCTCTAGCGCGAACGGGGCGACGCGCGGACCGTCCTTCCCGATCCGGTCCACACGCCCGCCGTACAACTCGACGACGCTCTCATAGCTGCCGCCGATGTCGAAGATATAGGTGAAACCGGCGTACTTCTGCTCAAGAGCAACTGTGGAATTGCCGATCACGCTCTTGCCCGATCCCGTAGGCCCGATGATGAGCATGACGCGTACGCCGTCTACATACACGTCCTGAAAGAATGGCGTTCTCGTCCGCGTCTCAAAGACGTTGAGATATTCCGCGTCAAGGTCTTCCGAATATGGATGCCCGATGTGCGGCGCGAAGACGGACGACAGTCGTGCATGGTGTTCCTCACTGAGCCACATCGGGAAGACGTTGAACTTTCCATTGCCGGGAAACATGGCGTAGAACGCACAAAGATTGCCAAGCGTCTCCTCGATCACCTGCGCCCGCGCATCGACGAAGATCCGATGCACGGCAGGCGCGCTATCGCGTAGCTGCCCGGCGCTGTTTGCGGCCAGGAGCAGGCGCAATGAGTATTCACCATGGGCCTTCTTGTCCAACTCGCGGATAACAAGGCTCAAGTCATCGACGCTGCTGTTAGCTGCCTTCGCACCTGCGCCGGTTTCTAATGAGGCTGTATCGCGTCCGCTCATCACGCGGGTCAAGACGCCGACTTTGAAAAACGAGATGAACTTTTCCTGGGCGTCGATCTCATGGCGCGCTGCCGCGGCGGACCTGGGCCGCCATGTCGAGCAAAGGATGCTATCGCAGTCGAGCGTCAAAAGGCCAGAGAACAGGCACGGCCGCGAAGCCTCGGGCGTGGTCTTCAGTGAGTACATTTGCACATAGCGTTTGCCTATCCGCAGATGGTCGCTATGCCATGCAACCGCATTGCTGACGATCTGCCGATCTACGCCAGTATCATTGCGGAGTTGCGACTGTACGGCCCATTCTTCAAGGTTGAAGAGATACGAAAGGAACTGGAATGCAGCCTGTTTATCGAGCAATCGCAGTCCCAACAGGTTGCCGAGGTGCCCTTCGAGAATCGTGGCACTTTTCTGGAGATCGGCAAGCAGCCGCGAGTTTTCGGCGGCGTTCTCTTGGGGCTTGCGCTCAAATGCTTTGAGCTTCGATGGCTCCAGTGTGAGACACCAGTGAAGGTCTATACGGCGAAAGCCTGCCGTCTTCTCAAGGAAGTCGAGACGATCATTCACGAATACCTGCGTTACCGGATTGCTGTACGTTTTCTGACGTGGAAGTTCATAACCGGATCTGACGCGCGTATATTGGTACAGGCACGAACCTTCGGGCAGTCCTCGTAACGCCCCTTCGATAGAGCGCATACGAGCGTCAAGCTCCTGGTCGGTGAAGCCCTCTTCATCAATCCCTGTGAGCACATACAAGCATCCATATCCCCCGCCTTTTAAGGCAAAGATATTCGGCCCGATGAAGCGCGAGATTGGCACAATCGAGCACGCGGCTCCGGCCTTTGCGAACCACGGAACGATTTTGGCTTGCTCAGTATTTGCGCGGGTCATAGTAGGACTTCTGGCTGAGGCTCAAGCCCCAGAGTTGAAACATCTTCGGGTGTTTGCGGACAATGAGCCAGGCGCTCACGGCAAGCGTGGGGAAGGCGATCATTGCCAAGAAACGAAACCCAACGAGGAAAACCGTTACGCAGACGAATACAATCGCCATCCATGTGGTAAGAGCGAGTCCGAACTTGGCTCTCGGCCTGTTCAACGCCTGATTGATTGGTAACGGTTCTCCTCGCCTGGTCATGGGCGCACCTCACATGGACTGACCGGTAAGTGACCCGATCCATCCCGCGCCCCATCCGAGGACCCCGGCGCCAAAGAGCGCGCCAAATAAGCCCGGAATAGCGTCCTGAAACCGCCCGCTCAACATGCGGATTCCGGCGAAAATCAGGCCACCGAAGCAAATGACAGCGCCCGCATAGATGGCGAATGTCTTAAAGGTTCCCATTAGCGTTTGCGCCCCGGAGAAGTCCATCGTTCCCTGAGCGTGAGCGATATTGGCAACACCAGAGAATGAGAGCGCAAGAAGCGTGGGTCCCATCACGCGTGCTGCGTGGAGAAGTTTTCGCCTCGAAAACAGTTGGGTCCGTCGTCGCATGAGACGGAAGCGAGAGTGGGATCTATGGATTTGGTTGCTGCGAGGAATGATACTGCTGTTGGACATTGGCACCTCCATCGACTGAGTTTTCAGTCGTGAATATGCCGGAGCTTAGTGTCGCTAATTTCTATTCGTCCAATACTTGTTTTCGATGGGGGTATAGTTTTCGTAGATGGCCGTTTTCGGTCGCCTCATCATGAGCGGCGAAGAGAGCGAGTTGTTGATCGGGTGTGCGGTGCGTAGGTTTGCGCCCGGCATCCTGCTCGTGCACAGATACGACGGGTTTCTTCGCCGGGATTTCGGGCATCACTCTGAAGTGTCTTACCAACTCTTCGATGAACCACGACAGCGCCGAATTCTCGTGTTCTGCTTTTGCCACAAACCCGGTATCAATCGTCCAATCCACCCCGGCAATCGGCCTGGTTACAAGGCCATTCATCAGCGGGCGGCTGGCGCGAATTAACGAGTAACAAACTCCTTCTTTAACTATCCACTGAACATGGTCCATATTCAATGTCGGCTTTGAAGGCCGCAAAGAAATCCCGATCCCCCGGAACATCTCCACGATGCGTGGTATACGCCGTGGGATGATGTCGTTGATATGTAAACACGCTGATTCTTCCGTCGAGCGCGCTGGGAGGCACTGCATCACTGTCCGCAAGCGGGTCATCACTCCTCATGCATACAACCAGTCGCTCCCGATCGATCACGTTTGTCTCCAATCCATCATCCATGATGGGAAGTGTGACCAGTGCGGCATCAAGACTGTTCTCGCGGATGCGGTTCGTGAGTTCGTCCGTGTCGCCGCTCTCGGGAATGAGTTCACTCTCGGGTAGGAGTTCTCTGTACAGGTCAGATACCGATTTTAGTATGGCCTTCTGAACGAACGTCGTGAAGCCAAGACGCAGCGGCAGAAGTCTCCCGGCATGGATGGCTTGCACAGTCTGAACGATGCGCTCCCGCGTTCTCAACCCTTCTCGCGCGTATCGCACCAACACCTTGCCTTCGGCCGTCGGTGTATTCCCGTGTTCCCGGTCGAAGATTCGGATTCCAAGTACATCTTCTAGCTGGCCGATCTGCGTACTGAGAGAAGACTGTGAAACATGAAGTTTTGCGGCGGCCGCAGTAAAGCTGCCGGCATCGGCCACCGCTACGATGTATTTAAGGAGCCGAAACTCCAAGTGCTCTTCGTTCATGCGGACCTCCGAGGCTTATCGGTATAGGCGACCGCGCGGCGACATGAATGTGGGGGAAAGCCCATTCATACCTGAGACAAATTGTCCATCGGGCGTATCAAGATCGTCAACCATCGCTTGGATGAATGGCCCCATATTCCAAAGCGATGGCCCCATCCACGAGAAGTATTGGACAGCGCGCGGCCAACATAGCAAGGTAGGGACAACGCCGATTGCAGGGGGTCATGCGTGAACCTTATCGAGCAGCTAGAGGCGCGCAGCGGCGCCATGAAGGTTGCGGAACTCTGTGAACTTCTTGGCGTGGACGATAAGCACATCTATCGCATGGCGGCTCGCGGCTCACTCCCAAGTTTTCATGTAGGAGGGGCGGTGCGCTTTGATCCGCAAGAGGTTGCGAAATGGCTCCGCACAAAATACGGTGTGATTCCTAGTGACGGAAAGAAACCTCCGGCAGCGGTTAGAGCAGCCAACCAGCGAGAGCAGCGCATCGCCTAACATTTTTTAGGAGCTTTCTGCGATGACAATTATCTTCCCATGTGATAACCTATATCGCATAGGAGGAAACTCAGTCATGCCCTCTAGTGCTTTCGCCAAGCCGGTCCGACAGCAGGATTGGCACGAGGACTGGGAAGTAGAAGAAGGCTCCGCTCAGGAAATTGCGCCCAAGCTCAAGGATCGCCAAGCCCAGGCTCTCGTCTTCGTATCCCATTCTAAGGAAGACACCGAGCGGACCCAAGCGAGATTTGCAGCACTCAGGCGGGCCTATGCACTCATTGATACGCTCATGGAGACCAAGCAGGAGGATCGCTGGAAAGCGCTTCTGGAAGCTCTTACCCCCGACATTCCGCTTAGTCCGAACAAACTTATCGAGGCCGGGATGTTTGCAGAAGCTATTAAGGGGATTCTGGAGAGTAAGGATTTCGCAAAGGCTGCGGACATTGCCGAGGCCGCACATTTCAGCAAGAGCAATCCAAGCTCTCAGCCCAATCGCTGGAAGAAAGCCGGGCTGATCTTCGCTGTTCCCTACAAGGGCACCGATCTCTATCCGATTTACGCGCTGGAATTCAAAGACGGAGCCCGGCCCCTGCCGATCATGGAAAGGATTCTGCACATCTTTGGGGATAAAGACGATTGGCAGAAGGCGTTTTGGTTCGGAAGCGTCAATTCCTACCTCCACAACAAAATGCCCAAAGACCTTCTTCGCTCGAAACCGCAGGAAGTTCTGCGTGCCGCTGAGATTGAGGCTGCCGGCGTCCAGCATGGCTAGGAGCAGCTATCAAATCTCCCACCGGCAAACTCGAAGCGACCATCCTCCCCTGGGGAAAAGGCCAGACCATCTTTCGTGTTCACCCGGCAATCTACGGCGGCGTTCAGTTCAACCCGTCGAATAGCGGGGATGCAAGGTTTAGTCCTCTCCTGGCCTCGGCGACCGCTGTTATCCCGACGCTCTATGCGGGAACCACTCTTGACTGCGCGCTGATGGAAACGGTCTTCCATGATGTTCCCTTTGCAGCCGGTCTAAAGAATTGGTCCAAAGCGACGCATGTTGCTGGCAAGGTTTATTCAATGATCGTCTTAGACCGCAACCTAGCCTTGATTGATCTCTCTCCGATCTCATTGCGCAAACTCGGCATCTCGCGTCGAGACCTGATCGAGTCCGGCGGCTCCCAGTACCCAAAGACGCGCTCTTGGGCGTTGGCGTTGCACGAGCAATTCCCGGACTCCGAAGGTCTCAGGTGGACCTCTCGTCAGGCAGCTCCAGATACCGCGCTGCTCTTGTTTGAAGACCGTCTTGCGGGACCTGCCTTCACTGTCAAGGGTAGTCCGATACCGCTTATTCAGTCTGACGGCAGTCCGATACTCGATGTTCTCCTGCTCGCCCAGCGCCTCGGCGTCAACCTGACGCCATAACCCGTAGAGAATTCACCTTCGAGATGAGCTGGAAACGCACATTGGCGATTTGGCACAAAGCGAGATCCGGGCTCCTAAATAGCCGATGCCCGCATTAGCCCCAAGATTACCAATGTCAACCTCAGCCGCTGCTCACCAGAACGCCCAGAGTTCCAAAAACCGCTTGACATAGCCTGACTATGGCAGTAGGGTTGAACGCATAGTCTGCCTATGTCAGAGGATTCTCTGAGTGAGAGGTGCTGTTTGCAACGTGATGAGATTCCACCGGGAACGCTTTATCTGCTGATCTTGAAGACCCTGGCGCTGCATGGCGAGCTGCATGGGTATGAGATTGCAAATTCGATCCAGTACAGGTCAAACGAGGTGCTGCAGGTGGAAGAGGGGTCGCTATATCCGGCGTTGCAGAGAATGCTGATGAAGGGCTGGGTGACGGCGGAGTGGGGTGTGACAGCGGGCAACCGGCGCGCGCGGTACTACAAGCTGACGGCTGCGGGGCGGAAGCGGCTGGCGGTGGAGGTTTCGCAGTTTGAGCGGGTGATGGAAGCCATTGTGCGGGTGATTCAGACAGTGTGATGGAGATGAGCCATGGGTGAGCCCCGCGAACTTTGGCGCCGCGTGCGCATGCTGTTTCACCGGCGACGGTTTCAGGCCGATCTCGAGGAAGAGATGCGCCTGCACCTTGAGTTGAGAACAGAGGAGCATGCGGAGAACGGGCTAAGCGCAGAGACAGCGCGGCGCATGGCTTATCAAAAATTTGGCAATCCAACGGTGATCAGGGAGAAAAGCTATATGGCGTGGGGGTGGGGATGGCTGGAGAACCTGGTGCAGGACGTGCGGTTCGCGCTGCGGCAACTGTGGAAGACACCGGGGTTTACTGCGACGGCGATCCTGACGCTGGCCCTGGGCATTGGCGCAAATGCAGGTATCTTTACCTTGGTAAATGCCGTGCTGCTGAAGGACCTGCCGGTGGTCGATCCTCAGTCTCTCGTGCGTTTGGGTGACTCCGACCAGTGCTGCGTGGATCGCGGTCCGGAGAACGGCGACAATTACTCAATCTTCTCCACCGATACGTGGCAGCGGTTTCAGAAGAACAATCCTGAATTTGAAGAGCTGGCCGCAATGCAGGCGGGGCTGAATACTCTGGCGGTGCGGCGCGAGCGCTCGCAAGAGCCCGCACACTCGATCAATGCCGAGTTCGTCTCCGGCAATTACTTCCACACCTTCGGGCTACGGCCGGCGGCAGGACGGCTGCTGCAGGAGAACGACGATGTGCAGGGCGCGCCGGCGACTGCCGTGATGAGCTATGCGCTATGGAAGCTTGACTATGCGCGCGACCCCTCGGTCGTGGGTTCCACCTTCAGGATCAACACCTATCCGGTGACGATCGTGGGCGTTGCTCCGGAGCGGTTTTATGGCGATCGCATGCAGAGCACCCCGCCGGCAATTTATCTCCCCATTGAATCGATGCCGGTGATCCGGGGCAAGGACTACGTTCATGATCCGGATGCACGGTGGCTTTACCTGATCGGCCGTGTGAGGCCGGGCACGGCGCTCGCTCCGCTGCAGCAGAAGCTCTCTGTCCAGCTGCGGCAGATATTCGCTTCAAACAAGTTCTTCTCGGGCGTCCACCACTCCTTGATTGATCGCGTGCAGGTTCCTCTTACTCCGGGCGGTGCAGGCGTCCAGAGCATGCAGGACTCCTATAGGTCGAACCTGCATCTGCTGCAGTGGATCGCCGGGCTGGTATTGTTGATCGCCTGCGCCAATGTCGCAAATCTTTTGTTGGTGCGTGGCATGGAGCGCAAGATGGAGATGAGCCTGCGCACCGCTCTGGGCGCGGCCCGGACGCGCATCGTGCGTCAGTTGCTTACAGAGAGCCTTCTTCTGGCGGTGATCGGAGGCTTCTCGGCGCTGGCGGTCTCCTATGGTGGAGCGGAACTGCTGTTGAAGCTGGCCTTCCCGTCTTCGCAGGATGTGCCCATCCATGCCACTCCCTCGCCGACGGTGCTGGGATTTGCGATCGCGCTTTCGCTGGTGACCGGCGTACTGTTTGGAGTCGCTCCGGCGTGGATCTCGGCAAGCGCACAACCAGCAGACGCGCTGCGCACCGGCTCGCGCACGACCGGAGGAGCTTCGGTTTTACAGCGCGCACTGGTGATCATGCAGGCGGCGCTCTCGCTTGTGCTGCTGGTGGGCGCGGGCATGTTCGCGCAAAGCCTCAGCAAACTCGAACACTTCGACATGAAGCTTGACTCCACCAACCGCTACATCGTTCACTTCGATCCGCAGTCAGCGGGCTACACCGCGGAGCAGTTGCCGGCTCTCTACCGGACGATCGATGACCGCTTCCACCAGATTCCCGGAATGGTCAAGGTCGGCCTCAGCACCTACACGCCGATGGAGATGTATGGCGATAATGCCAGTGTGAGAATCCTGGGAAAGGCGGATCCGGATAGAAGTTCGTCCTACGTCTGGGTGAACTCGGAGTATTTCGACTCCGTAGGTACTCGCGTGGTGATGGGTCGCGGATTTGGCCCTCAGGACACCGCTACCGCGCCCGCGGTAGCGGTGGTCAACCAGTCCTTAATGAAAGCCTACTTTAAGCCGGGGGAGAACCCGATCGGCGCACATCTAGGCAGCCCGGACTCGCCAGGCGATTTTGAGATCGTCGGCGTAGTGCAAGATACAACCTATGGTAGCGTGTACTGGAAAGACCATTCGATGTTCTTCACGTGTCTTGGGCAGCAGCCGCTATCAGCAACGACATTGACCAATAAGCAACCCAACGTCGTATTTGCGAGAGCGATTACGCTGGATACCACACACCCCATCAACAACTTGGAGGCGCTGGCACGGCAGGCCCTCTCCAGCATCAATCCGAACCTGTCGGTAGTGAAGTTTCAGACTTTCAGCGCGCAGATCGGAGAGCAGTTCACTGAGGCGCGGATGCTCTCCCGGCTGATGACGCTCTTCGGTGCCCTCGCGCTGCTGCTGGCTGCGGTCGGGTTATACGGAGTTACCGCATATACGGTCGAGCGGCGCACGAGCGAGATTGGCGTGCGGATGGCCCTGGGCGCCGAGCGCGGTAGCGTGGTTGCGATGGTGCTGCGCGGCGCGATGCTGCACACGACGATGGGACTGGCCATCGGAGTGCCGGTGGCGTTCTACGGGGTGGCGTTGGTGAAGTCGCAGCTTTATGAGATGAAGACGGTGAGCGCCGGAGCGCTGGCGGTGGCGATCGGAACCTTGCTGGCGACGGCGTCCGTAGCCGGGTTGATTCCGGCACGGCGCGCGGCCTCTGTCGATCCTGCACGGGCGCTCCGAGAGGAGTAGACGGTGTGTTCAAAACAATGCACTCATCCAGCGCCTCTGCTTGCCCGCCCCACTGGAAACACAAAAAGTCACCGGCTAAAGTGGCTTTTCTCCTGGTGAACGAAACTAGGCTACTAGCGTCGCCAGTTCACCGCTGTTCACCTTGTGCGCGGCGTCCTTCGATCGAATGCCTTTGAGATAGACCATCGTGGATTTGATATCTCGGTGGCCGAGCCATGCCTGCACGGTGCGGATGTCTACCCCGTCACGCAGATGGTTGGTCGCGTAGGTGTGGCGGAACTTGTGCAGGAAAAAGTTCATGCAGAATGGCCCTTCGGCACACTTGTTGCCGTGCTCGGTCACACAGCGCCCGCAGTTGAGTTCGGCGCGTTCGGCGACGCGCTTCACCACCATGTCCATCTCACTATCGGGTTTGCCTCTGGTGTTGCCAAAGATGAGATCGTGAGGCCGGGCTTTCTTGCGCTCTTTCCTCTTTTTCAACCGTTCCATCAGAGCATGGGGTAACGGCACAGCGCGCTCCTCCCAGTTCTTCGGCGTGAAGTCCCATTCCTTCTTCGCCGTGACGCGCACCAGATCGTGGTTGGAGTCGAGATCAAGGTATTCGACGTAACGAATCTCCTGGTCGCGGAAGCCGGAGCCGAGGATGAACTTGAGCATGTCAGCTTCATCTTCGGTCGCAACCTTGAACATAGCGGTGATCTCTTCCTGCTCATAGATAGGCCGGATGGTATCGACGAAGCTGGGCCAGTCGCCCTTTTCGAGCAGCTTTTCGCGGCCATGCCGTTTGAAGAGCTGGAGCACCGTCACCAGCTTGTCGTAGACGGTGCGCGCTCCCAACCCCTGCTCATAGCAATGTGTCATAAAGTCGATAGCGTCCTGCCGCGTTGCATCCTCGGCGTACTTTTTCATGTACGAAGCGCGCAGGAGAACATCGAGCGTGTAGCGATAGGTGAGCCAGGTCCGCTTCTTACGCTGCATCTTGATGTACTTCAGATAGTCGTCGATAGCGTCGCCGATAGGTGTCTTGGCCGAAGCCGCAGGCGGTGGCTCCGGCGCGGCGATGAGGCCATCGCGGATCGCGCACAGCTCAAGCGCCTTGCGGCGTGCGGCATCGATGGCTTCGTCTTTGGCGACGGCGGTGCGATAGCGGCGACCGCTGCGACCGCCGATGCGCCACTCGATGTAGTACGCGCCTTCCGGGTGCGTCTCAATCTGGCCGTTGACGCGCACGCGGTCCTTGAGTCTGCCGTTCGCTTCGGGTACTACAGGAGCGAAACGCCATCCGTCAGAGGTTTTGATCTTCTTGATGAGGTTGACGCGCTCGGCGTATTCGGGCGCGTTGAGAAGAGTGCCGAGGGGCTTCTGAGCAGGCATCCATTGATCCTCCTCTGAGGCTTCATAGCCTAGCAGAATTGGGTCAGGGTGGACACCATCGTGGACACCAAGAAACTAAGGTCTTTGTTTTCTTTGTGTCGGTTAGAAGGCAGCGTTATCGCGATCTGGCTGAGGCATACGTGGGACGCTCGCTGCTGGAATCGGCGGCTATTCCAGCCTGGGTTGCGGATGAAAATCTCGTCCGGATGAATTGGTTCTACTCCAATCTGGTGGGCGGTCTGCGATTGCAAGTCGACAAGCGCGATGAAGCGGCTGCACGGGAGATTCTGGAGGAAGGGGCTCCGCAGACGATCACGTATGGCGAGGAAGAAGTCTATGTACAACCGACTTGCCCAAAGTGCGGATCTGCTGAGATCACATTGGGCGGCGGGACAGAGCGCGGGCGGTCACTTGTGGCGCTCTACCTCCTGGCGATTCCAGTGCCACCGCGGGAGGCGACCTAGCATTGCGAGGCATGTGGCGCACAGTGGGCGGATGCAGGGAACGGTGAGCCGCTCGAATAGCCTTCCCACATTTCTTGATCGCCTGAGTTTGCCCAAATGGGAGATGGTTGATCGCAGTTTGGCGCTGGGGAAGTTGAAGTAGGTCAGCGAGACCGACTACATGCCCAAGGCGAAAATCCTATATTGCAAAAGAGGCTTGGAAATGACGAAACACGATGTGATGGACGTGCTTCAAGGACGACGGCTGGATCAAGAATTGCAATGGATGGTCGCCCTTGGTGCAAACCTTACTGTCTCGGCACGTGGCTACTACCCTGTGGATACACAGCTCGACAGTCTTTCGCATTTGATGGGATTCAACGAATTGCAGCACCAAGTCTACGGACGAATCCGCAAGTTTGGGCGCGACGAAGACTGGACGCTCGATAGCTTCTTGGACGGGTTGCTAGAAAAGGCGGAGTTCTATGGAATCTCCGGTGTTGCGCTTCACAAACGCCGCAATCAATGAAGTCTCGTGGTGCACGGTAAAAGTGTAGCGTGAGTCGCCGATCGAACGCGGGCCGGTTAGCGTGCGGGCAGATTCATTCACGCCGAAGGGGCTGGCCGATGCCGAGTCGCACCATCCCACTTCATTTCGTCACCGAGCCTTCGACGGCAGAGTGGTGAAAGAGACGCCAGCCGCAAAGCGCCCCACGATAGCCGCCTCGGAGCAGCCTCCACACAAGCAGAACGAGCCAGAACAGCCATATAAGCGGCGCAAACAACGCTAGAATCCCCGTGCAGGTGCAAATGGTAATGAGCGCGCCAGGTTCCCAAAACCATCTCTGCGGATGAATCAACGGGAATCCACCGACCAAAACCCACTGCAATGCGATCAGGCCGCACAGACCGATTGAGGACTCTACCTCCTTGCGCCGACTATCGGGGTTCGGCCAACGCACGCCGACGAATCCCGCAAGCGACCAGATAGGTGGACACGGTTCCCCCCATTGCGAAAAGGCCGCAGCGGGGAGCTCACCTAAGACCAATGATTCGCTCCTGCCATGGAATGTGACGCCACAGGCCACACGGGCTGAACGAAACCGTCTCGCCCTCATCGGCTGGTTTGACTGCGTCAGGAGGAGGAGGCGGCGGAACCGGGCGCGCCAATTCGAGAGGCGGCAGATTCTCCTGCGAGCGTACCCAGTCCCAAGTGCTCGCTTCCTCCCACACAATCAACGGCACGCAAATTGCCAAATGAATTCCGGCAAGCACCAATCCCCGCCGCCACTGAATTTTCATTTCGTCACCGGCACCCTTTCTCTTGACGCTGGGCATGCGTGGTCGTCTGGGCTTATTAGCTTAGACACCACCAGCATGACGGTTGTTCCGGGAGAATTGCCTACTCGTGAGTAACGTTTTGGTAAACATTCGCTGGTGGACTTTTATTGTGTCGTCAACCGGTCAGCCGCGGCTACAGACCTGAGCAGGGGTGGGGCTTAATCGTGTAGCAGCTGCTGGCATTGGATTGTATCCAGCAGCCACTTTGCGGCATCCAGTTTTCGGAGCAGTGTTAATCGAAGATATTTTCCTGGTCGCAAGCCATTCGCCGAACCAATAAAGCCAGCGCTAAGGCACCCTGTTCAACCGTCTCAATCTTCTCCGCGCTATGGATCGCGACTTCGCCAAGCGTGGTCGGCGCGTACGGGGAAGATCTCTGCGCTGCTTTCCACTCCCGTTTTCCCTGCGGTCAGGCATCTTCGCGACGGAGCCCGCTTTGTCCAGCATTTTCACGAGCTTCTGACTCCGCACGTGACGATACCGGGCTAGCGTTTTCAGGTCTTTATGGCCAGTAATGGCAGCGATTGCCTGATCGGAAAAACCCGCCTCAACCAAGCGGCTGATCGCTTCATGCCTGTTGTCATGAAACCTGTAGTCTGACACACCCGCACTCAGCTTCAATTTGCGCCAGCAAGACAAGAATTGGTAAGGCCGGATCTTCCCGTCCCGTCCCGGCTCTCCGGGAAAAACCAAATCAGTCGTAGATGGACACACTGGATTATTGACGGCCTTGCGGAATGCATCAGTAACCGTTTGATTCAGCGGAACCGTGCGAGGCTCGCCTGGTTTGGTTTCCGGCAGAGTAATTGTTCTTTTTTCGAGGTCAACTTGATGCTTCCTAAGCTTTAGGATTTCTGACTCCCGCATCGCCGTCTCGATAGCAATGCGAACAATCCAACCGAGCATGGGATTCGAATAGGCGTCCAGAGCTTCGAACAGTTTCTTCTCCTCCTCTTCGGACAGCCTTCGAGTCCTCTTTTTCGGTTTTGGCCTTTTGACGCTATTCACGGGGTTGTAAGGGAGTCCGACCTTCCACTCTTCCTTTGCGACCTCAAAGAGATGCCCCAAAAACGCCATTTCCAAGCGAACCGTGTCATTTGCCCTTGGAATCGGGTTCCCTGCAGAATCCTTGCGATCGTTTCCGGCAAGCCGATCCTCTCTGAATTTGGTCACGACGTCGGGCGTCACTGCGGCCATCGAGTATTTCCCAAGTGCCTTTTTGACGATGGCCGCACGCCTCTCCTCGGGTCCCTGAGTAGACTCAGCCTTCTTCTTCGTTACTTCCGTCAGGTAGCGATCAATCGCTTCTCCCACGGTCAAACGGGTCGAGGACGCGCGCTTTATATACACGCCCTGAACCATTTCGTCCTCTGTGTTCCGTGCCCAATCGACGGCATCTTTTTTTAGGCGGAATGTCTTCGCTTCACAGGGCCAGCCTTGTAGCCGGATGACGGCTTTCCAAGTACCGGCGGGGGTTTTCACAATCGTGGCCATCGAGCCTACCCCGAGTTCTGAATTTGGGACTGTACCGAGATTGTATCAGTACACCAAATCGAGGGGTGCGAAGCGCTGTTTAAACCGACAAACTATAGTAATAAACCCTCTGTAATCATGTGTATAGATGTTGATGCCTTGGTGGGCCCGGAGGGATTTGAACCCCCAACCAAGGGATTATGAGTCCCCTGCTCTAACCGTTGAGCTACAGGCCCGCTCTGTCTGATTGTAGTTCCTCGGCTTGGCGGCGCGCGGCTGCCACGAAGGTACAGCGGCGCAGGCTGCCATGCGGTCTGGCTTTATGCTTGTCGGGTGGCGCAGTGGCTGCTGAGTTCCATGCCTGTCGGCTGGCTGCAAACGTCTGCAGCACGTTGCCACTGTCCAACTGCTCCATGTGCGTGGTATCGTTCTTGTGGCGAATATCTGCCTTCCACCAAACCACCGGAGCCAAAGATCATGACGGGCAATGTCGTATTGCCACGGGCAAGGTCCGTGCACAAGGAGTCGCGCAAGAGCCCCAAGCAGCACTCCTCGCAATGGCGGATCGGAATTTCCATCAGCGTGCATGCGGACGTTAGGCGGCTTTCGCAGACACTCACCGAAGCAGAGTACCTGGAAACCTGGATCAGCCTGCCGAACCATAACGAAAGCTCTCATGCCATTGCGTCGCGGACCGGAAACGACTACCGGCTGGATTTCTATTGCGGCGAAAAACTGAGCACGACGATTACCGGCTCCTACCTGGTATGCCACCAGCGTAAGATGCTGCTCTCGTGGAGCAAGAGCAACGCGGTGAATCCGGTGTCGAGCTTTGTGGACATCCGGCTGCGCGGCAACTTCGGCAGCAGCACCCTGGAGCTGGAGCACACCGGGCTGGCCTCGGCGGCCGAGTACTTCTGGCAGATGGCCATGTGGCGCGCGTCACTGGAAAAGCTCGTAGGGCTCATGAGGAATTCCCGGCTGGCTCCGCTGGGCGAGCGGCCCTGATGCGATCCTGACGCAATTCTGATGCGGCCCGCGCACAGGATTGCGATTGCCCCCGTGGCCGGGTCGGCGCGGCTCTCGCTGCCTCAGCTTTTCAAGCGACAGCTTACCGCGCGGCGGTGAGCGTGCCTTCCGGCGGCTTCTTGCGCGGCGTCCAGCCGCTTCTGGTGTGAGCGTTCTGTGGAAGCAGGCGCGCCGCAGGCTTTGCCGCCGGGGAACTGGCTGGCCGGGTGCGCTGCGCCTGCAGAATTTGTGCGATGCGGAGCGGCATCTCCGCCCGGAGCGACGGGATGGGCGTAGTAGGACCCGGCGGCAGCTTGTCCGGTCCTTCGTCGAAACAGGTCTCCGCCGATCCAACCTGCGGTTGGCCGAGCGCGGCTCGTTGTGCGAGGCATGTAAACGCGCAGAGGCCGAAAACCAGCGCCGGATAATGCAACCGGCAAAACCGGAACCAGCCGGAACAAATAGCTTTATCTTTATCTAGATTAGGCTGCATCGGTGGACCGCTCCCGGAGATAGAGCTGCACCGGAGTATGGACTCCGCGCTCGGCTGCTTGGAAGGTACGAGTGGCGCGGGCCAGGGTCAATGGCCGGAACCTTATTTCTGGCTGAAATCTGGCTGAACCGTTAATCGATTGATTTTCATGGGGTAGTTACCAATTTGCGCATGCGTGCGAGCGGGTCTGTGCTATCGTATTTCTACCTTCGCCCCCAGATCGGACACAGAGAACGGGTCCCGGCAACAATTACTTGGCTATGGTAACCACCTCTACCTCGGTGAAAGCGGGCTACCGCTTTGGGCCATTCCTGCTCGACCTCCGTTCCGGAGACCTGAGCCGCAACGGCCGTCCGATCCGCCTGCAGGAGAAGCCGCGCAGCCTTTTACTGGCGCTGGCCGAGCGCCGCGGCGAGCTGGTCAGCCGCAAAGATCTCCACGAGCACCTGTGGCCGAACGACACCTTCGTCGACTTTGAAGACGGCCTGAACGCCGCCATGAGCAAGCTGCGCGAGGCTCTCGACGACGACCCGCAGTCGCCGCGGTACATCGAGACGGTGCGCGGGCGTGGCTACCGTTTCATGGCCAAAATCGAGGTGGTCACCGACGCCGAGGAGCTGGCTTATGCCGCATCACCTGCTCCGGGTCCGGCCGGGCAGCCAGCGGCGCCGGCTGCGCCCCAATCCGCCGCCACGGTCAAGCCGCGCTTGCGCCGGGCAATCGCATGGGGCGTGCTGGGGTGTCTGGCTCTGGCCGGTGTGGCTTTCTTTCTGGCGCGATGGCGCGCAGCCCACGCCAGGCCCGTCTCGATTGCCGTCCTGCCTTTTGTCAACATGACCGGCGACGCCTCGCGGGATTACATCTGCAACGGCATCACGGAAGAGCTGATTGCCCGGCTCGGCAACCTGGCACCGGGCGAGCTGCGGGTGATTGCGCCGGCGTCGGCGCGCATCTACGCCAACTCCAGCAAGCCGGTGCAGCAGATTGCGCATGAGCTCAGCGTGCAGTACCTGATTGAGGGAAGCCTCGAGCAGCAGGGAGCCAATATTCGTGTTGCGGCGCAGCTCCTCCGTGCACAAGACCAGTCGCGGCTGTGGGCAAACGTGTACGAGGGCGATCTGAGCGACCAGTTTGAGTTCGAATCGAGCGTGGCCGACTCCGTGGGCCGCGCGCTCTCGCTGCACCTGCCGCCGCTGGCGCACACCGAGTACCGTCCCTACAAATACGAGGCGCACGATGCGTATCTGAAGGGACTCTACTTCTTTTCGCAGCGCACCAAGCACGGTTTTGACCAGGCGATCGAGAGCTTCAGCAACGCGGTAGCCATCGATCCCCGGTATGCCGCGGCGTACGCGCAGCTTGCTGACGCCTACAATCTGATGGGCCAGTACAGTTGGATGAACCCGCGCGACGCGCAGAATCTTGCGTGGGCAGCGGCAGAGCAGGCGCTCTCGCTCGATCCCTCGCTATCTGAGGCGCATGCAGCGCTGGGATTTTCGCTCTGGTATTACCGGTGGGATATCGCCGCGGCCGAGGCCGAATTCCGGAAAGCCCTCGCGCTCGAACCGAATAATGTGAACGCGCACCACTGGTACGCACAGTTGCTCATGACCACCAGCCGCTTCCCCGAGGCAGAGCAGCAGATGCAGGCCGCCTTCGACGTCGATCCGCGCTCGCCGATCTTGCGCGCCAACCTGGGCTGGCTCTACGAGTACGAGGGCAGATTTCCACAAGCCGTGGAGCAGGTACGCGCGGTGCTGGCCGAAAACCCCAACTTTCTGGCAGCTCACTACAAGCTTTGGTACATCTACTCCGCCATGGGCGATAAAACGCATGGCGGCGAGGAGTTTCTATGGATCGTGCGCGGCATTGCCGACTCGGCGCACGAACAGAAGATCGAAGATTTATACCGGAACCAGGGCTACGCCGCTGCGCTGCACGAGTTTGCCGGGGGCAGCGACATGGAATACTATGGCAGCCTAGTGGATGCGGCGCGCTGCCTGGCCGCAGCCGGCGACTCCGCCGGCGCGCTCGCCCAGCTTGAACACGCATTCCAGGTTCACGAGGGCTGGATGATCTACGTGCAGGCTGATCCGGCCTTCGCAGCGCTGCACTCCGATCCGCGCTTCCAGCAGCTTATCGAGGGGGTGCGCCGGCACTCCTGATTTGCGGCGTGCGCGATCGGCCTTTCAACGCGCGATAGCCTCAATCTCCGCCGCTACCGCATCATGCACGTGCAGGATGCTTGTAGGCGCGGCGACCGTGCCTGGATTCTGCTGGCCCGCAGCGTGGATCAGCAGCACCGGCCGTGGATCCCACTGGCCGCCATGCGAGGCGCGTTCGTCCTCGGCGCCCCAGCCCGGCAAGGGACGCCACATTCCGGTGCGCCAGGAATGGTCTCCCTGGACGATCAGCATCGTCGAGGCCCAGCGCGGCTGTTTTTCGAGCATGTCGAGCATCTGGCCAAGCAGGCGGTCCGTGTAATCGAGCGAGTCGAGATACGAGCCGCCCACCGCGAATGTCCCTGTCGTCCTGTTCCAGAATGCAGGCGGGTGCGGGGATGGAATGTGCAGATAAATGATGTCGGCCTGGCTGCCGGCAAGCATCGCGAGCGCATGCCGGCTTATGTCCTTTACAGAAAGAATATGGTTTTCTGCATTCCAGTCGGCCATGTCGGTCCAGGCCCGGCTCGGCCAGAGACTCTGCTCGGTCATGACCCGCAGCGGGAACCACACGTCCTCAGCAAAGCTCGCATTGAGCGAAGTAGGACCCCGGTCCTGCGCGTCACGGTTGCTCCAGTAGCACTGCGTCGCAACCCCGGCGAAGATCGGGCAATAGGCGATGTACCATCCGGTGATTGCGACGGTCACGCCCTGCCGTTTCGCCATCCCGAAGAGCGAAGCGTCCACATCGAACGGCTCCCACGTGGACGAGCCCTTCACGCGGATCAGGTAGCGATTGCTTTGCGTGTACTCCACATCGGTGACCACGCGCCCCAGCAACAGGCTTGGTACCGCATGGGTGGTGTAGTAGGCGACCGGGATCACGTCGGTGTAGAGCGTGCTCTCGCGGCGCAGCCGGTCGAAGTTCGGCAGGTGGAGGGAGGGATCGCGGGCCGCGAACGCGTATTTGTAGCCGAGCTCGTCGAAGAGAATCCACACCAGGCGCGGCTTGCCCGGTGAAGCTGCCGGAACAGGCGTTGCAAATTCCTGCGGGCCGGGCCGCCACAGAGCCGACCAGGCCAGTTGCCAGGCCACCACCATGCCGAACACCGCAAATCCCGCCAGCACGCTGCCGCCGATCCTGCTCAGCCGCCAGGCAGCGCCGGGCAATCTCCAGATGAGAAACAGCAGCCCGAATATCCATGCCAGCCATACGATGGCGATGATCCAGAACGGCACATCGAAGGGGATCACATTCAGGTTGCGCAGGAACAGGCAACCCGGCATCAACGCCATCAGGCACCAGCGGATGAGGCGCCAGTGTTTCAGGCTGCGCAATCCGGCCAAAATCAGCGCGAAGGCGACGCCCACGATCGCCATGTCTGCCAGGTGAGACAAGGCGATGCGCGTCAGCGGTTGAGCCACGCGCATGCGCGCATCGCCGGCCCCGGAAGTCATATCGACGTAGTCGGGCAGGAGCAGGATTGCGGCAAAACCCCATGCCTGGGCGATCTGCCGCATCATGCCGCGCCCGCCACCGGGGCCGAATCCGCGCCGTTCCGTTCCAGCAGCAGCAGCACGCGGCCGTTGCCCAGCGCCGTGCGTCCGGCGGCATGAAAGTGAGGCGTAAAGGCCCGCATCAGATCGTCCTCAGAGAGATGGCCGTAGAGGTGGTCGCGACCGCGCAGCCATTCTTGGTACATCGGATCGGAAGGCGGAACCCACTCCAGCACCAGCCAGCGGCGTGTAAGGCCGGCGCACAGCTCGCCGATGTGGGCCAGCGGCAACTGCTCGCGCAGGATGAGATGGTGGATGACGGCCAGCATCAGCACCATGTCGAACCGGCCGGCAAGCCGGTCAAGCAGGGAAAGCTGTTCGCGATTGCGCCATCCGGCAGCCGGCGTGGGCCGTGCGATATTCGCCACCAGCGCCGTGATCGGTCTTTTTTCTGCAGCCGCGGCACGCCACAACTGCTCGAGCGCCACCACGTCGCTGTCAAGAGCCACCACCGCTGCGCCTGACTGGGTGGCTATTGTTGAATAAGCGCCGGTGTTGGCACCAATGTCCAGCACGCGCGACGGCCGGCACTGCTCCAGCGCAGTACGCACGAATTGCTGCTTTTCTTCCCTGTCGGCAGACCGGTAGTGGCTGGCAGTTTGCTGGTACCGGCTCCATTGGCTCTTGTTGGCGCGCGGCGCCGTGCCACTCACCTGCCTGCCCAGCCGCGCCAGCCGCTTATGCAGGATGTGCGTGGCCAGCTCGGGATGGGTGGTGGCCGGCGCGGCTTTTGGCGGCTTTGCTCCTTTGCCCTCTAACAAGGCAGCCAGCGTAACCACGTCCAGCAGGCCGGGAGCCAGCCGGCGCCAGCGTGGCAGCGCCCGGTAGAGCGCCGCCGGCTCGTAGCCGTCGCGGCAAAACAGCGTGGCTTCGAGGGGCCAGCTCAGGTACTTTACCGCCACCAGGGGCAGAAGAAATGTGCGCACAAACTGCCCGTAGGCCAGCCACACGCTGGAGTGAGGATTGTGGCGCTCGAACGAAAGCACGTCGACGAAGACGGGGCGCGCGCCATCGAAGACCACATTGAGCGGCGTCGCGTCCTTGAGCATCCACCCGGCGTCAATCGCCTTGCCAGCCACGCGCAGCGTCAGCTCGGCGGCAGCGCGCCACTGCGCGGGGGTCCACTCCCACGGGTAAGAGATGGGATCGATGCGCGGATGCCGCAGCCAGAACCCGCCGGCCTGCGACGACGGATCGAACGCCGCTGCCGCTTCTGCAGCGACAACCTCGCTCGCAACCAGGTCTCCGCTGCGCTCAAGATTCCTTTTGAACTGAGAGTCAAGGAACGCACGCGCTTCTTCTGCCGCCGCGGCCCGCACCCGGCGCAGCACGCAGCTTTCCGTCAGCACAACTTGGCCGGCAGGATCGCGGAAGGTCATCTCCGCCGCAGGCAGCCCGGAAGAACAGGGATCATGTTGCAGCGACCCGGCTGGCGAGGCAGCGAATGCGGTCACCGGCTGGGTGAGCGGAGTTGTCAACCTTCGGTGTCCTCGGGAACCGGCAGCCTCGTAGACTCCACCTTAGGCGCGCTGTCGCGATGAAAGAGAGCGTAGATCTTGCGCCGCAGGTACCATCCCCCCGCCACCAGCGCGGAGCCAACCGCCTGAATGGCAAGGAGCCCGGTGCCGGGATCCGCGTAGGCATACGCAGGGCGCTCAAAAACCAGGAGTGCACCCGCAAAGATGAGAACTAAAGGGAATATCCGGAGGAAAAGTCTCATGGTCAACCGCCCACTGCCCCGCAATTAAGCCTACCTGTCGCACAGCGGCTGTCTACGCGCACTGCGCGTCACCGAAATCGACTTCTCAGCCGTCTAATTGATAGACGGCCAATTTGCTTGAAGAGTTTACTGGCCGCGGCGGTAATTCATCAGAGTTACCGGTGGCGTTGACGGTACCCGGCAAGGACAAGACCGCAGACGGCCGAGGCGGCGGAAAGAACCAGGCCATAGAAGGAAATATATTTGTAGTTCAACCACGCCTGCGGCACGTATGATGAACTAGGCTGGCTGCACGTCCGGGACCGATGCATACGTCAAGAAGCCAAGGGTTGTTCCGATTTCACGGGCTGAGAGTCACGCATGAGCCTTGCAACAATTTCACCGCACCCCGGAACCCTGCGAGCGCGTCTCGGGGCCCACATCAATCTGCTTCGCCTGGATCACTCGGTCAAGCAGGTCTTCGTCGTTCCCGGCATCGTCATCGCCGCCAGCCTTACGGATGCGTGGCTCGACCGCGGACTCATGGTGCGCATGTTGCTGGGACTTGCGGCGGTCATGGCCGCGGCCAGCAGCAACTACGTGCTCAATGAGCTGCTTGACGCCCCTTTCGACCGCCTGCACCCCACCAAGCGGCTGCGCCCGGCCGCCTGCCGCAGCATCAGCTTCCCGCTGGCCTACACGCAGTGGCTGGTGGTGGGCGCCATCGGCTTCACGCTGGCTTTGGCCGTGTCGAAACCGCTGTTTTTCAGCGTGCTCAGCCTCTGGATCATGGGCTGCCTCTACAACATTCCGCCCATCCGCACCAAAGACGTTCCTTACCTAGACGTTCTCTCGGAGTCGATCAACAATCCTATCCGGCTGTGCGTGGGGTGGTACATTGTGACTGCCATCGTGATTCCGCCCATCTCGCTGCTGGTGGCCTACTGGATGCTGGGCGCATACTTCATGGCCCTGAAGCGGTTCAGCGAATATCGCCAGATCGGCCGCGACTCGGCCGTCAAGTACCGCCGGTCTTTCGCGTTTTACAACGAGCAGTCGCTGCTTACCTCAGTGCTGTTTTACGCGTCCACGGCCATGCTCTTCTTTGGCGCATTCATCATGCGCTACCGCATGGAGATGGTCTTCGCCTTTCCGTTCATCGCGCTGCTGATGGCCGTCTATTTCCAGCTCTCGTTCGTGGAAGACAGCCCGGTGCAGAACCCGGAGAAGCTCTATCGCGAGCCGCGCATCATGACCCTGCTGGCAATCTGTTGTTTCGTGCTGGTGGCCATGCTTTATATCAATCTACCTTGGCTGGCGCGGGTCTTTCCCAAGTCCGGCGCGCCTGAGCCAGGCCATCCGCAGGCGGCGCTTTCCATGCAGTCCACATCGCGGCTGGGCTGAGCCTGCCGGCGCATCGTAGATCGATATCCGGATCCGGCACAAACCCCACGGCACACGGCCCTGTGCGCCGCAGCGCGCTTCGTTTCACCCACCCTGCCCCGGTATGATGACAGTATCGACGTGACGCCATGCTGATCCGGACCTGTTCCTTCATGCTCGGATGCCTGCACAGGAAAGGATGCTCATGAAGACAGCACCGGACCAGCGCCTGCCCCTGCTCCGGCTGGCGCTGGCCGCTGCCGGGGCGGTGGCTCTGCACGGCTATCATCTCGGCGTAGAAGACGGCGAAATCTACGTCCCCGCGGCAAAAAAGCTGCTGCACCCGCACCTCTATCCCTATGCGACCGAGTTTTTCCTGTCGCACGAGCACCTGTCGCTCTTTGCGCCTATCCTGGCCTGGACCGCGCGGCTGACCCACCTCTCCATGGACTGGACCCTCTTCCTCTGGTATGTGGCCACCACGTTTCTGGTGCTGCTTTCCTGCTGGATGCTGACGGCGATCAGCTTTCGCTCCAGCCGGGCGCGCTGGTGCGGCGTGCTGGTGATCGCCGCCGTGCTCACCATGCCGGCCACCAACACCGGCCTGCTGCTGATGGACCCCTACCTGACGGCCCGCTCCTTTTCCACGCCATTGACCCTCTTTGCGCTTACCGCCATTCTTGAGCGCCGCTTGGGGCTGGCGGGGGCGCTCACCGTGCTGACGGCCGCCATCCACCCCCAGATGGCGGCGTATCTCGTCTTTCTCGGCCTGGTCCTGTGGGTTGCCGAACGATTGGCTCCAGCCGCACGGCAGCCGGTTCCGGCTGCAGCCGGAGCTTTTCTCGGCGCTGTGCCGGCCAGCTTTCATCTTGCGGCGGCGCAGGGCGCCTACCGCGAGGCGCTTTACTCGCGCGATTTCTATTTCCTCTCCACCTGGACCTGGTATCACTGGCTCGGGTTGCTCGCGCCGCTTGCTTTCCTGGCGTGGTTCGCGAAAGGCAGGCTACGCGGAACCACCCCGGCCTTTGCCCGGCTGAGCTTCGCGCTCCTGCCGTTCGGGGTCCTCTCCATCCTGGCCGGAGCGGTGATTTCGAGCACGCACAAGCTGGATATGTACGCGCGGCTGCAGCCGCTGCGCTGCTTTCACCTGATCACGCTGGTCTTCATGCTGTTCTTCGCCGGCGTTCTAGGCGAATATTGGGCAAAGGGGCGCGCCTGGGTAATTCCGGCCATCCTAGTACCACTGTCTGTGGGCATGTTTGTGGTGGATTACGAAACCTACCCCATGAGCCAGCACATCGAGTGGCCTGGAGAGACAATGAGCCCCAATGCATGGGTCAACACGCTCTTGTGGATCAGGCAGAACACACCCGCGGATGCGGTGTTCGCCGTAGACTCCGGCTACTTTACCGACCCGGATGTCGATGTGCACGGGTTCCGCGCTATCAGCGAGCGCGCGGCTCTGGCCGACTACGACAAGGACGGCGGCGTTGTGGCCATATTTCCCAACCTGGCGGACGAGTGGAAGCAGATGAGCAGCGCAACCCGCGGCCTGAACCACTTTACCGCCCAGGATTTCAGGCGTCTGGCCCGCCAGTACCCGGTGACCTGGACCGCCATCCATGGCCCGGCGCCCGCCGGCATGGATTGCCCCTATCAACAGCGCGGCTACGCCGTATGCAGGATTCCGGATGCGCCGGGGTTAACCGGCGCGGCGTAGCTGCTGCGTGCGGCTCAATCCTGCAGCGTAACCATCTTCGCGCTGCGCTGCGCCTTGATGACCAGTTCAGCCGCCAACAGCGCCTCGTCAAGATTCTGCGCCAGGTGCGTGCGGTTGACGATGTCAGCCACGAACTGCGGGCCAAAGGGCAGCGGCATATTGTTGCAGTCGATGAAGCGCGCCCGGTTCCTGTCCACGATGAACAGGTTGTTGCCCTGCGCGCTCACGGCAATATTGGCGTACTTGCGGACTTCGATATAACCGTCGGTGCCGAGGATGAAAAGCCGTCCGTCGCCCCAGGTGCCCAGGCCGTCGGGCGTGAACCAGTCGAGCCGCACGTAGCCCAGGCCACGGTCGCCGCGCAGCACCATGTCGCCGAAGTCCTGAAAGCGCGGATGCGCGGGATGGCGCACGTTGGCCACCTGTGACTCCACCACCTCGGCCTGCTTCGAGCCGGTGTAGTAGATGAACTGATCCACCTGGTGCGAGCCGATATCGCACAGGATGCCGCCGTACTTGTCCGGGTCCCAGAACCAGTCGGGCCGCGGCATGGCGCCGCCGGCGTCGCCGCCCTTCTGTACAACCTGGTGCGGCGCAATGTTGATGGTCTGGATCACTTTGCCGATGGCCCCCTGCTGGACGAGCACGCCGGCGTACATCGCGGCCTTTACTTCCAGCAACTCGCTGTAGAGGATGGCGTAGATGCGTTTGGTCTCGGCGATGATCCGGCGCACTTCGGCAAGTTGCTCGAGCGAGATCATGCCCGGCTTGTCAGAGAGAAAATCCTTGCCGTTCCGCATGGCGCGGACGGCAATTCCGGCGCGTTCGCATGGGACTTGCGAGGTGAGAACGAGCTGGATCGACGGATCGGTGAGAATCTCGTCCTGCGTGGCGGCGATCTTCACGCCAGGAAAACGCTTTTTGAAAGCCGCGAGCTTGTCCTGTTCTGCGCCCCAGGCCGCCACCAGTCGGCCGCCGCCGCGCTGCACGGCACCGATCATGCCGTAGATGTGGTCGTGGCTCATGCCGCATACGCTGAATTGGATGGAATGCTTCGGCGCCTCTTCGGCCTGTGCAGGCAGAGCCGACTCCTCCACCGAGTGGCCTGCGCCGCCCAACGCCATTGCGCTCTCCGGTAATCCCACCATCATCGCCATCGACCCCGCCATCGACCCTATGGAACCGACAAGGCCGGCGCGCTTGAGAAAGTCGCGCCGGCCGGTGAAACTCGTGTGCATTCCCCCTCCGCACTGCTCGCGGCGTTCCGCATTGTGGACTCCGTCTACGCTTCGCCGCGCTCAGCCAGATTAGATGATAATCGCCTTCCGCCGAAGCGACGACGCAGCCAGCCGCTATGCGCAGCCATTATGATGAGTATTCATGACTTCGATCAGGAGCAGCGATGACACGATACGGAATGGTGATCGGCCTCAGGCCCGAGGCCGAAGAGAGATATAAGGAATATCATGCGGCCGTGTGGCCCGGCGTGCTGAAGACCATCAGCGAATGCAACATTCGTAACTACTCCATCTTTCTGCACAACCACACGCTCTTCGGCTACTTCGAGTATCACGGCGACGACTACGCCGCGGACATGGCGAAGATGTCCGCCGACAAGACCACGCAGGAGTGGTGGGCCATCATGGAGCCGATGCAGAACCCGCTGCCCAGCCGCAAACCCGGCGAGTGGTGGACGGCGATGGAAGAGGTTTTCCATACGGACTGATTAGGCTGTATCGACATATAGCAGGTCGACCGACGGGCAAAATTGCTGGGTTTCCCCGAGAATTCATGCGGCACGAGGCAAACCGCAGGTCCCGCTACGGCGGATCTTCGACTTTCGACCCTCCGCCGCGGCGGACCACTGCGGACTGCGCTCAAGATGGCAGTGCTTGCGTGGATCCATCAGCAACTTTGCGACGATCTATATGTCGATACAGCCTAATGTCCTGTCTCTGACAGTTCCTATCAGAATTTGTGAAGAGCAACCGCAGGTCCTTCGACTCTCCGCCGCGGCGGACGTCGCTCAGGATGACAGCAGTATTTATGCTATGAACTTCAGAGACAGGACACTAATGGACCTCGCATCCCGCCGGCGTATTCACCGGATCGCAGCGCACCACGGCATTGCCCGGCAGACTCACTGAATAATGGCCAGCCCATCGCGCCGGCTCGCTGGACGGATAGTCGGTGCTCAGCATCTGCGCGCCGCTGGCGATCATGGCGTCGCGTCTGCCTGTATCGTCTGTGCGCGCCTCTTTCGTATCGGCGTCAGTCCGCGTGCGCACCAGGTAACCCTGTTTCACCAGCTCGGTGATCTTGTTTGCGGGTCCGTCGTTACACTCGGTGAAAGCGGCGTCGGGCTCGCCCGGCACAGCGTTGGTAAACAGCACACGCCCGCGCAGCGAGGGATGCCCTTCGCGATAGATCGGCCCCACCGGCCGCTGGTCCATGAGGAAGACGATCTTGCCGCGAGCGCTTGCCAGGGTGGGCCAGTTGCCGGCCAACACGGCTTCATTCAGCGTCTTGTAATGCCCGCGCACGTCGTCGGGCGTGACCAGCTCCCGCGGCGGAAAGACGCCGCGAATCTCGGCATCGAGCGCATCGAATGTAGCGGCGGTGAAAGGCTCGGGCACGGTGGTCTGATCCGGCGGATGGGCCTTGCCCTGCTTGGTCTCCACAAGAATGAAGATCGGAATGTGATGCAGATGCGCCAGCGACCAGCGGCGCACCTCTTCAAGACAGGCGACGAAGGGCTGGCACGTGCTGCGGTAGTCCAGGTCCTGGATGTGCATCACCTTGAAGCCGGGCTTGAGCATTACGCCATCGGGATCGAAGGGCGGATCGGGCGGCAGATGCGCCGCAGCCACCAGCAGCGGGCCATTGGGATGCGCGTAGCGTCCGCCTTTGCTGTCGGCAAAGACATCGAGCTCGATCTGGCGCACGCCGCTGTCAAACTGTGCGGTGAGCGAGCGATGGCTGTAGTCGAGTCCGTTGAAGCCTTGGGGATTCTTCTCCTGCCACAGCTTCGCCGCATGGGGCGCGATGCCGGCGTGATAGCTGTTGTGTGTGCCGATCACCTGAATCTGGTTCAGCCTGAGAGCGCCGCCGCTGTTCTGCGCGCGGCCTGCGGCAGCCAGCAGAGATCCGCAAAGAAGGATTGCGGTCACCAGGGCAAAGATTTTTCCGGGATTCCGAGACATGCGAGCGTCATTCTCCTTTCGCGGCGCGCATCGCTGCCGCCTTCTGCCCCAAACAGCGTACAGGATTCGAGCGGCCGTGAACATCAACTTTGTGCAAACGGCGCCGCCGAGCGGCTCTGCGAGAATAAAAAAAATGCTTTCGCTCCAAAATGCAGGCAAGCGGTTTGGGCCGCGAATTCTGTTTCTTGAGGCCAACTGGCTCATTCGCAGCCACGAGAAAACCGCGCTGGTGGGCGCAAACGGCGCTGGGAAAACCACGCTGATGAAGGTACTTGCCGGCATCGAAACCCTCGACTACGGCGAGATGCAGCAGACGCGCGGCATGAGCATCGGCTACCTGCCACAGGACGGGCTGCGCCTGGCCGGCCGCACTGTCTTCGAGGAGTGCCTTACGGTGTTCGACGGCGTGCGCGAGCTGGAGCGCGAAGCTGAGCGGCTGGCCGCGCAGATGGCCGAGCTTGACCACGCGAGCCCCGAATACGAATCGACGGCCGAGCGCTACTCGCTGCTGCAGGAGCGCTTTCACGCGCTGGATGGCTACGCGCTCGACGCGCAGGTGGGCAGCGTGCTGAGCGGCCTGGGCTTTAGCAAGGAGGATTGGTCGCGGCGCACGGAAGAACTTTCAGGCGGATGGCAGATGCGCATCGCACTGGCCAGGCTGCTGCTGGCGAAGCCGAACCTGCTGCTTCTGGACGAGCCCACCAACCATCTCGACCTGGAAACCCGCAACTGGCTCGAGGATTATCTGAAGAGCTATCCGTTCGGCTACATCCTGATCTCGCATGACCGGTATTTTTTGGATGTAACAATTGACCGCACGGTGGAGATATGGAACAAGCGGCTCAACCTCTACCAGGGCAACTTCACGAAGTATCTCAGGCAGAAAGACGAGCGCCGCGCGCAGCTTGAAGCGGCCTATCGCAACCAGCGCGAGCAGATCGAGCATCTTGAAGCCTTCATCAACCGCTTCCGCTACCAGGCCACCAAGGCAAAACAGGTGCAGAGCCGCATCAAGGAGCTCGAAAAGATCGAGCGCATCGAGATTCCGGAAGAAGAGCCGGTGATCCGCTTCAACTTTCCGCAGCCGCCGCCTTCGGGACGCATGGTTGTGGAAGCCGAAAGCCTCTCGAAAAGCTATGGCCCCAAGCAGGTGCTCGACAACGTGCGCTTCTCCATCGAACGCGGCGACCGCGTGGCCCTGGTGGGCGTGAACGGCGCAGGCAAATCGACGCTGATTCGATTGCTTGCCGGCACCGAGACGCCCACCGCAGGCACGGTGAAGCCGGGCCACAACGTGGTCACCGAATACTTTGCGCAGGACCAGTACAAGGCGCTCGATCCGGAAGCACGTATGCTGGATGACATCAGCCGCGCGGCGCTCAAGGTGTCTGCAGTGGAGCTGCGCTCGCTCCTGGGCTGCTTTTTGTTCAGCGGCGACGATGTGTTCAAGCCGTTGGGTGTGCTTTCGGGTGGAGAGCGCAATCGATTCGCGCTGGCAAAGATCCTGGTTTCGCCTTCGAACTTCCTGCTGCTCGACGAGCCGACGAACCACCTGGATATGCGGGCCAAGGATGTGCTGCTTGATGCGCTGGCGGTCTTCAGCGGCACGGTGATCTTCGTCTCCCACGACCGTTACTTCATTGACCGGCTGGCAACGCGCGTGCTCGAAGTGGAAAACGGCGCGGTCACCTCGTATAAGGGCAACTACGAGGACTACCTGCGCCGCAAAGAAGTGCTGGCTGCGGGCAATTCCGCCATAGCGGAGCCAGCAGTTGCACCGGAAGCTCAGCCCGCAGCAGCACGAGTAAGCGAGCCGGCCGCTGCGGAGAACAATGGCGCTGCCCGGGAGCGTCCACGGCGTCTGAATCCCATCAAGCAGAAGCAGATGGAAGAGCGCTGCGCATTTCTTGAAGAAGAGATCCCGCGCATCGAAGCGGCCATTGCGCACACCGAGCAGCAACTGGGCGTGTACGTTTCAGCGGCGGAGACGGAACGGCTCACCCGATTGGCCGAGGAGCTGCGCGCGCAACTGGCTGCGCTCATCGCGGAGTGGGAAGACCTGATGCTGCAGCTTGAGGCGCAGGCCGCAGCGGGATGACGCGGCAGCTATCCTGCGCCGCTGACGGATTGCGCCGCCGTGCCCTCGCTGAGCTTCGATTTGAGCCTGCGAATGGACTTGATCAGCGCGAACTCCATGAGCAGGATGACGGCGGCAGCCGCCAGCACGCCCGGCCACTCTCTGCGATGCGCGTGCCAGATGGTGGAAGCCAGGATATACGCATAGATTCCGACGAAGACCTCGAGATAGAGAATGCGCCGGCGAATCTTGCGCATGGTTGCCCTGTCGAGCGGCAGATCGTCGGGAGTGGCTGAGCGCGGAAACCGGGCATTTGCCGCGCGCAGGATGAGCACGACGGCGGCCACCACGCCGGCAACTACACCTGCAATGGCCCAGGGAAGCACGACCGGCGGGATGCGCCCACGCACAATGGCCAGGGTGGCGGACACGAGAATCGCTGTTCCGCCGAGAACCACAAGGGACAACCGCCTGGTTATATAGCTCTCTCTCTTGAAATAGTCCGCAATTTCGCTCATGCTCGTGGATTTGCCTTCGGGACTGCGGAAGACCTATGCAGGTGTTTGCACTCATGCTACACCCCCACGGCAGAGACCCGCGTGGGATGCGGCTGACTTTCGTAATGCAATAATCAAATTACGATGGCACTTTTGTGGAATCCCGAGAGCTGGCCGCAGCGGCTGGCGGAATTGGAAGCGCAAACCGGCGAGCTCAAGGAGGCTCCGCTGCGGCGCGATGTGCGGTCGCTGGGCATGCTGCTGGGCGAGGTGTTGCGCGAGCAGGCCGGCGAAGAGCTGTTTGACCAAGTTGAAGCCCTGCGGCAGGGCACCATCCGCAGGCGCGATGCCGAGGCGCACGGACACGCCGAAGAGGCTGCGCGCCACGCCGCCGCCGCGCTCGAGCTGGTCCATTCGCTTCCGGTGGAGCGCGCCACGCTGCTCACGCGCGCCTTTGCGTTTTACTTCGAGCTCATCAACCTGGCTGAGACCAACCATCGCAAGCGCCGCCGCGTGGCATTGCGCCTGAGCGGGCAGGCCGGCCGGCAGCGCGGCTCGCTCGAAGGCACGCTCAGCGAGATGCGCCGCGTGGGCATCGGCGCGCAGGAGGCGCTGGACTGGCTGCGCCGCGTGCTGATCATTCCGGTCTTTACCGCGCACCCCACTGAAGCCGCGCGCCGGACGGTCATGTTCAAGCGCCGCCGCATCGGGGAGTTCCTTGAGGCCTTGGACCGCATTCCCATTCCCGGGCAGGAGCTGGCCCGCCTGGAACAACTGCTGCTGGCCGAGATCACCAGCCTGTGGCAGACAGACGAAGTGCGCTCGCGGCGGCCCACCGTCTACGACGAGATCAAGATGGGGCTCGACTATTACGACGTCTCGATCTTCGAGACGCTGCCTGGCCTCTACCGCGAGATTGCCGAGGCTCTGCATGCGGCCTACGGCGTGGAGATCGAAGTCCACGACCTGCCGATCGTGCTGCGCTTCGGCTCGTGGATCGGCGGCGACCGCGACGGCAATCCCTTTGTCACGCCCGAGGTAACCAGCGCGGCCATCCAGCTTGCCCGCGGCCATCTGCTCCTTTATTACCTGTGCCAGTTGGACAGCATCATCGACCTGCTCACCACCAGCGCGCAACAGAGGTCGGTGAGCGACGCCTTGCTGGAACGGCTGCGCAGCTATGTAGCCCAGGTGCACACGCCGGAGAGCCAGGTCTTCGGCGCGCAGTACGAGTTCGAATACTATCGCCGCTTTGTCATCTGCCTGAAGACGCGCGTTCAGCGCACGCTTGAGGAATCCGGCACGCTGCCGCACACTCGCGGCGCGGCGCTGCCGGTAACCCCCTTCACCCTGACGCACGAGCACGACAAGCTGGCCCAGGCCCTGCCGGCCTATTGTTCCGTGTGCGAGTTCCTCGACGATCTGGAGGTATTGCGCGCCTCGCTGGCCGCCAACAAGGGCCTGCGCATCGCCCAGACCCTCATCGATCCGCTCATTCTGCAGGTGCGCACCTTCGGCCTTCATCTGCACACGCTCGACGTGCGCCAGCATGCGCGCGTCCACGCGGCGGCGCTCAAGGAAGCCATTACCGACACGGCGGCCGCGCATCTGCCCGGCGGCCTGTCCGCCCAGACGGCCAGCGTGCTTGAGACCTTCCGCGTAGTGGCCGAAATGAAGCAGAGCTGCTCGCCTGAAGCGATTCGCCAGTACGTGATCAGCGGTGCTTCCACGGTGGAAGACGTGCTGACCGTGGTGCGGCTGGCGCGCCTGGGCGGCGTCAAGGTAGAGGGTTCGCGCAGCAGCGCAACGGTTGGCACCGGCGGCGATCCGGGCCTGATGCCGGTGCCGCTCTTCGAGTCCATCGAGGACCTGCGCAACGCACCCAACGTCTGCCGCGCGTTATGGAGCCGCCCCGATTACCGCAAGCTCATCGCGTCCTGGGGCGACTGGCAGGAGGTGATGCTGGGCTACTCGGACTCGAACAAAGACGGCGGCATGCTGACTTCAACGTGGGAGATCTTCCGCGCGCACCGCGACCTGCACGTCGTGGCCCGCGAAGCCGGCATCAAGCTGCGCCTGTTCCACGGCCGCGGCGGCACGGTAGGCCGCGGCGGCGGCCCCACGCACCGCGCCATCTTTGCGCAGCCCATCGACTCGTTCGACGGCCAGTTGCGCATTACCGAGCAGGGCGAGGTACTGAACTTCAAGTACGCGGATGAGGTGCTGGCCGAGCGCAACCTGGAGCTGATGATCGCCGCTTCGCTCGACGCGCTGGCCCGGCCCAATGCTCGCGACCCCGAGGGCCACTTCACCGGCGTGCTCAGGCGCGAGTGGGAGGCCGCACTCGACGAGTTGTCGAACCTCTCGTATGACTTCTATCGCAAACACATTCTCGACGATCCCGACGTGGTGACGTACTTCGAGGAGTCCACGCCGGTGGGCGAGCTGGAAAACGCCAAGATCGGCTCGCGGCCGGCGCGGCGCAACGCGTCGACGAAGCTCTCAGACCTGCGCGCCATTCCCTGGGTCTTCGGCTGGACACAGTCGCGGCTGCTGGTGCCGGCCTGGTTCGGCGTGGGCTACGCGATCGACCGCTATCTCGCAGAAGCCGGCGCGCTCGCGCTGTTGCAGACCATGGCCCGCGAGTTTCCGCTGTTCATCGACCTGCTGCGCAACGTGGAGATGGCCCTGGGCAAGGTCGATCTGGCCACGGCAAAGCTCTACTCGTCGCTGGTGAACGACGCGAAACTGCGCGAGCGCGTCTACGACATGTTCGAGGCCGAGTTTCACCGCACGGTGCGCGCTGTGCTGGCCGTCACGCGCCAGGCAGAGCTGCTGCAGACCAACCAGGTGCTGGCCAACTCCATCCGGCTGCGCAATCCTTATGTCGATCCCATGCACCTGATCCAGGTGGACATGCTGCGCCGCAAGCGCGCCGGCGAAGACACGCCGGAGGTGAACCGGGCCATTGCGGCCACCATCAGCGGCATCTCCGCGGGACTGCGGAATACGGGCTGAAAAGCTGATATGACTGCGGCACAATCGGCCCCACATTGCCCTTCATTAGCTCTCACGCGGGCCGGCGAGTCCCGAAAGCGAGCGGGAAGCCAACCCCATGACCGGGATCCGGCGAATATGTGCGGACGCACGAATCAGCACTTCTTTATCTTCAACGGGCAGCTCGCTCATATCTCCACCTTCAAAATAAGTGAGCGCCTTAACCGCCTCACTCGGCTGAAAGGCCGGACCATAGAGTGCGGCCGCAGCAGCCAGACCATCTTCCAGGCGGGTGCCGGTACGCAGAATCGCTGCGACGTCGCGATAATCTTTCGCCTCGACCCGCTGCTGTATGACTTTCAACTTTGTGGCCAGCAAATCCAGCAGCGATGCAACCTCCAGCACGCCATCCGCCGTATAATCCGGTACTCCGGCGCGGCCGATGTCGATATCGCCAAAGAAAGAAACTTTCACGTGTGCCGCCGTGGCAGGTGCGAGTACGCTCAGCGTGTCTGGTCGATCCTGGATTACCTGAGATTGTTCAAGAAAAGAGAATCGGCGATAGAGACTGTTTCTGTCGAGCAGCTTATCCGTGAAAAAATCGAAGTCAATCGAGCTTCTATGGCCGAGCCGCAATGCCACGGCGGTGCCGCCGTACAAAACCAATCCCAGCCCCGTGCCGGCTTTCAATGCCGGCCACAGCTCCTGCTGTGCCGGCGGGAGCACCTCCCAATGCGGACCAAAGACGCTCACGCAATCTTCCTGACCGGCATGGGCGGCACCGGATGCCTGCCAAACTCGGCGAGCGCCAGTCGATAGTGCCAGTAGTGCCAGGATCGCGCGTCAAACCGGCCAGCCTCAGCGTGGCGCAATACCCACCGCAGATAGTCCTCGCCCGTGGCCACGGCCATTGCGGTTATATCTTCCCACGCGCCCAGCTTCATCACTTGGGCAGCCACCTGTTCCGGAAAGTGCATCGCTTCTTCCGGCGTCTTCCACCAGACGTACACCGGCGCAAGTCTCATCAGGCAGGAGCGGCCCTCCTGCGAGAGCTGCGGGGCTTCCTCGCACGATGCGGCAGCAACGGATTCCGGGGCGATTTCCGGAGCATTCATCGGCCTTGCTCCCTGTCTCCATTCTATCAACTTCTTGTATTTTCCTGGTCTTCGGCTTGCCATATGCCGGCCCCCAGGTCTAACCTGTGGCCATGCGTCGATGTCGCTGACACTGTCCTGGTGCAAGCTCCGATGCCGATTTGCGCCGGATTGCGCGGTCTTTCCCTCCCGACAAGCTGCACCGCAACACAAATTCGATACATTCATAGATCCGGGCAATCGTTCCCGGCAAAAGGAGATTCCATGGTGCGCATTGCCGCGAACGTAACAGAACTAATTGGGCACACCCCGCTGGTTAAATTGAATCGCGTGGCGGCCGGGCTGCCCGCCACCGTTGTTGCCAAACTGGAAAGCCATAACCCGCTGTCGAGCGTAAAGGATCGCATCGGCCTGGCCATGATCGAGGCTGGCGAGAAATCCGGCGCCATCGCGCCCGGTAAAAACGTCCTGATCGAGGCCACCAGCGGCAATACGGGTATCGCGCTGGCTTTTGTGGCCGCAGTCAAGGGCTACCGGCTGATCATCACCATGCCTGAGACCGCAAGTCTCGAGCGCCGCGTTACGCTGCTGGCCTTTGGCGCGGAGATTGTGCTCACACCGGGTCCCAACGGCATGAA
>JASHPJ010000089.1 GCA_030038195.1 Acidobacteriaceae bacterium | reverse complement strand
CAGTGCTCCGGAGCCGGGCCTCACTTGTCAGAAGTCGTACCGCATGGATGCCGTAATCAAGCGTGGCTCCCCGAGGTGTGCGAGATCGGCGGAACTCTGACCAGTGATGCTGCCTGGGCCCAGAGTGGACCAGTAGTGAACATTGGAGACGTTGTTGACGGTCAAGAGCCAGGTCGCCACTCGGCCAAAGACCCTGGCACTATAGCGGCCACCAACGTCAAAGGTGTTGTACTGCGGCACCCAGTAGCTGTTCCTGTCGTCGACGGCGCGCCGTCCGACATGCTGCCAGTCAAAGGTGAAGAACGCTCCGGTCAAAGCAGACACGCGATACTGGGCAAGAATATTGGACTTGTAATCGGGGATGCCAACCAGGTTCTTGTTGTTCGTCACGTAGCTGGGGCAAACCAAAGCGCTGGCGGCAACACCGGCGGGATCTGTGCAACTGGGCGAGACATTCGGATTGCCCGCCGGCAAAAGGACAAAGGTGTCTGTGAGAATGGGGGTCAGCGCCGTGATTCCGCCGATGACCCTCAACCGTTGGGTCACATTGCCGGAGAGCATGGCTTCCGCGCCGCGGTTGATCTGCTGGCCGATGATCTGATCGTTTTCGCAGATTTGCCCGGATGTGAGGACTGTGCCGCCGCAATTGTAACCGGCCGTGGTCGAGGTCTCCTCAACATCGGCAAACGGACGCCGGATGCGGAAGATATCAGCGGTGAAATTGATTCGTCTCGATTGCAGCTTGTAACCTGCCTCCCACTCTACGCTGCGGTAGGGTGGAAGCGGCCGGCTGGCGTTGGCGACGATGACGGTCGAGGAACTCGTCGGGGCTGTGTCGGGGGCCTGAATGCTATCCGCAAAGGTTACATAGGCGGTCTGGTTGTTGGACGGCTTATACATCACGCTGCCGGAGGGACTCACGCCCTGGGACATGTAATTGCCGACACTTGGCGCATGTACCTGATTCGGATATGTACCGCTTTCTTTGTAATTGTTCGTCCAGGTCCAGTCCTGGCTGGCGGCCACTCGGAGCAACCAACGCGGAGTCAACCCGATGGTATCGCCGAAATTGAATCCCTGCTGGTGGATGATACTGGTGACGTACAGACTGTATTTGCCTGTGTACGGAGTATAGCCGGGGTTTGCATCAATCAGTGGGTCGGTGATGTTGGTATGGCAAACGGAGGGGGCGTTAAGCTCGCACAAAAAGGCGCCGGGGAGGCTGTTCTTGGGACCCCAGGTGGAAAATTTGTAGCCGGTGCTTCCGATCACGACCTGGTGGTCCATTCCCCAGGCTTTGAAATCGCCGGTCAGGTATCCCAGGTCGCTCTTTACCTGAAAACGGCCGGAGATCGTTCCCTGGAAGAGGTTTTCCGCCTCCGACTGGTAATCGCCCGTGGAGTCGTAGAGCGCGTTGACCGCTGTAGTGAGGTTGCGAACGCTGATCTGCTGCAACACACCTAGATTCAGGCGCCAGGTCGGGCTGAAATCGTGCATTGCCCGCACCTCGCCGATCTGGTTGTTCGTATTGGACCCCAAAAAGTGCTGTCCATAGCCTTGACGAGCCGGGTCGGGAGCAGTCACCGGCAGCTTGGAAAAACATCCTGCGCTGTAGGCAGTGGTGCAAGTAGCTGTTGGATTGAGAGTGGGATTGTAGGAAAACCAGCCGGGGTATCCATGCTGGTAGAGGTTGTAGTAGCTGTAGTTTCCGTCAATCGTCGTGTGCGCGAAGGGGCGGAGATCGAAATCACCGACGGCTAGTTGGCGGCGAAGCTGGCTATTGGTCACGTAGCCGGTTCCATCGCCCAGCAGACCGTTTATGCGATAGCCAAGGATCTTGCTCGGTCCCAGGCGTCCGCCCAGATCCACGTGACCGGTCACCACGCTGCGCCCTTCATACTCCACCTCGGCCTCGCGTAGGGGCTCTTCGGTGGGGGTCTTGGAGACGAAGTTGAAGGTGCCCGAGGGGTTAGAGGGGCCATACATCGAGCCGCCTACGCCGCTGAGGACCTCAATCTGCTCGTACTCCTCCAGCGCGAAAGGCACCGTGACCGCAAATCCCATTCCATCCATGCGATCGCCCTGCATATTCGTCCCCTGCATTCCGCGGGTTTCGGGACGCAGAATCTCCGGGCCTTGCATCTCCTGGAAAGAAACCAGTGGCAGGTATTTGGCCACCTGCTTGAAGTTTCTTGCCATCGTGTCATCAATCAACTGGCGCGAGATCACGTTGATCGTGTAAGGAAGATTCACGATGGGCGTCGTGCCAAAGGGCGTAGCTGGCGCCAAGTTGTCTACGCGGTAGGCATTCTCAAAAGAACCTGCCGAGACGGTAACGCTCTGAGTCGTTCCTGCCAGAACCAGAGAAAAGTCGAAGTTTACCGTCTGGCCTTCGGCGACTTTCAACTCATCACTTGTACTCGGGTTGAAACTCTTGGCGCTGACCTGAACGATATAAGTGCCTGCCCGCAGCGACAGAAACGCATAGGCGCCCTGGCGGTCGGTGACGGCCTTGATCTTTACTTTGGTCTGGACATTGGTGAGAACCACTTGTACGCCGACGACAACTGCCTGGGTGGGATCCTTGACGACGCCGGTAATCGTAGCCGTGCCGGAAACGTTCTGTGCAATTGTGCTGAGCGGGGCAAGTAGAAATAGGCAACTGAAAAGCAAAAATCTTTTCCTGGTACTTTGTGTCACTAGGTGCTCCTGATGAATTCAACTCTGTTGATGCAGGCGTGAGCGAGAAACCATTGCCGGTTCACTCCTGCTCTTGAATTGACTTTCAGAAAATAAAGGCATGCGTTTCAGGCAATGCGTTCGAGCACCTACATGCCTCAGAAATTCATTCCATAGATCGACCGTCCCAACCTAGCCTTCCTAAACCTATCGATATGGAAGGATGTTGGATAGAGCGCTTGGCGCTGGGCGCGTTCTTCGCAAGCGAAGGCCAGCATCAGAAAGTTCGCATCGTGCTCGATGGAACACTTTCTTCGTTCAAACTTGTCTTATCAAGATATAACGGTAGCGGGACGGTTGTCACGAAATTGATACGATTGTCTTTTATACACGACACAGGAGGAGGAGGAGCCTCATGGAATTGAATCCTGAGCATTATCGGTTGCTTCTGGATATCTGTACTTGCACTCCGGCTCACTTCTTCTTGAAGTCGTTGGTGGTCGCAAATTCTTAGGGGACTCAATCGTGACCCCATCACTCTACGGTCGGAGATCAGATATTCGGATGAAGCAATGCACCGTCCATCGAAAACTGCACGCCCATCTCGCTGTACTGCTGAAATCCGCCGAAATCGAGATCTATCAGGGGCGACCTTCAACTTCGACACTCCGATCAAGAAGTTCAACACCGCGCGAATCGAAATCGTTTAAGCATCCCATTTTGGGAAGGGTGCACAGTAGGCAGAAAAGCGATCTTTGGTCAGATCGATTGATGCTTAAAAGATACGATCGCCATCACGTGCGAATCTTACGTCAACTCCCTCAGCGCCCGAGCTGCGGCGAAGCCGTGTCTCGATATTGTCTTGCTCCGCATAGACTGGTGGGTTGTTGAATTGCCCGTAGTGCATCGGACAGAGAAATTCAGCCTTCAGCAATCTGGTGGCGATAACAGCTTGTTCGGGCGTCAGAGTGGCTGGCAGATGTGACGGCTCGATGCCTGGGAGCTCGGCGACGACCCCGTTTACCGGCAACATCGCTACATCGAAGGAACCGAAGCGCCTCTGTATGTTCCACCAGCGTCCGTGCCAAATGGTGTCCCCTCCATGGAAAAGCCTTTGGGCTCCATCCTGAATTACCCACGAAACCTGGTCATCGCCGCGCCAATCGACGGCCGGCACCGCTGTTGCCTTGAAGACACCAATCTGCACCGTCTGCCACGGCTGCATTCCCACTGCTGTAAACCGGCGCCGAGAACGTCCTCGATCATTCCGGCTGCGCAGTACACGCACCCGCCTTCTTTTAAGAGACGGCGTAGAAGACCGGGATCGAAATGATCCAAATGCCGATGAGTAACAAGAGCATCTGTTCGAGCTGGCGTGGATCCAATCGCAGCGGCTGGCCACAATGGTTCGCCCAAGAAATCACGCAAGCGCGTTGCGTCCTCCATAGCATCAACCAAGAGCCTCTGGTCCACCGCGTAGACCTCTATGCCTGCCCAATTCAGCCGTTGTGCTCGCATCTGCACTCCACGTGCGGTTGGATGTGGTCGACACGACTCAAGATTCAAAAGGGCATGGACAACGGTGCCGGTTTCATGAATCGCATCAATCCCTGCGGCTGCAAATCCGGTGCGAGAAATTTCTTTTGCTCGCCCAGCGCATCGCACACCGCCTCCGCCGCCAGGTGTCCGCTGCGCGCGGCGCTTTCCATCGTCGAAGGCCAGCCGGTCGCCGTCCAGTCGCCGGCCAGCACGCAGTTCGGCCACGGCGACGCCGATGCCGGCCGCAGCGCATCGATGCCCGGCGGCACACCAAACGTGGCGCACACCTCCTTCACCAGCGCCGCCTTCACCAGCTTTGCCTGGGCAACTGCGGGAAAAAACTCGGCAAGCTCCCTGAGCGTAAGCTTGATGGCCTCGTTGCGTCCGCGCGCAGCAAACACGCGCGAAGCACTCACCTCGATCTCGATGTAACTTCCCTGCTGCCTGCGCCACGGCTGCAGCTTGCCGCGATTGAAGAGCCAGTGAATCTCGCGGTCAAGCAGCACCGCATGCTCGAGTTCGGTAACCTCGCGATCGAACCACAGATGCGCGCTGCAGATGGGCCAGTGCGTGTGCCGCTCGATCTTGCCCAGCAACGCATCAAGCCCTTCGGCCGGCGGCATCTTTGCCACCAGCTTGCCCATCGCCTCGAACGGCAACGCCAGCACGAAATAATCCGAGACCACCGCGCCATCCTTCGTCGCCACCAACCAGCTCGATGTCTCCTCGTCCCACTCCGCGGTCTCCACGTTGCTGTTCAGATGAACCGCGCCACCGCTGCTGGCCAGCAGCACGGGCACGCCCGCATACAGCTCGCTCAGCGGCACAGTGTTAATGCCCATGCTACCCGCATACACCGAGTTCATGAACAGCTCGCGGATCACCTTGGCCGCGTAGGGCACGGCAATCGTCTCGATCTCCGCGTTGAGCGCGCTGGCAATCACCAGCTTCCAGAAGCGCTCGACCGCGCCAGCGCTCTGCCGGTGGCGCGCGAGCCATTCGGCCAGCGTCTCCGCCGAGTCCTGCGCGACGGGCCGCAGCAGGTCGCGAAACGCACGCGCCAGCGAGAGCTTGTCCCGGCGTGAGAACGCATGCGCGCGGAGCAGGTTCGGCAGCCCGTGCAGCGGCGCAGGCAGCCAGCGCGCAGGGCCCAGTAGCGAGCGCCTTCCGCCCGGCTCGATCATGGTCATTTCGCTAGTCCAGCGGATGCGATCCGCAGCGCCGATGCGCGTGTAAAACCCGACCAGATTGGTACAGCAGCCAAAAAGCACGTGCTGGCAGTTGTCGATGACCTCGTTGACGCCCGGATGCAGATAGGAGCTCGCGCGCCCGCCCAGGTAGCTGCGCCGCTCCACCAGCCGCACGCGCAATCCCGCCTCAGCCAGCGCACAGGCCGCGCTCATGCCGGCCACGCCACCGCCGATAACGGTGACGGTTTTGTCCGAATTCTTTGAAGCGTTCGCCAACGAGAATTCCTGCAATCCCGAGAGATAGGGTCTTCAACTGAAGGGCAGGGGCTTTCAGTGAAGGGTGCGGGCTAAAAACCCGTACCCTTCAAACCAACCTGCCTGGATCCGCCTCCGATACTGCCGATTTTGTACTCCATCATCCTCTGAAGATCCTTACCAGCATCATGCGCGTAAGCCCCACGATCAGTATTCCCAGCTTCTGCACCGTCGGCACGCTCACGCGCCTGGTAAACACGTCGTAATCGGCACGCTCGATGCGCTTCAGCAATCCGTGATAGATAGAAACCAGCACACGCAGCGCCGGGCGGCTTTCGCGGTCGATCAGTGGCAGCAGCTTCGCGGCCGACAAATAATAGTTCTCCGCGCGCCCGGCAATCGACGCAAGTAATGCGCGCTCATTCACGGCCGGCTTTGCCGTTGCGTTGCGATGCAACAGCGAATCCAGCGTCACGCCATGCGCAGCCAGGTCATCGAGCGGCAGATACAAGCGATTGCGCTCTGCATCTTCAGCCACGTCGCGCAGAATGTTCGTCAACTGGAACGCAATTCCCGTCTCCTCGGCAAACTTTTCGGCACGCGGATCGCTGTAGCCAAAGATGCGGATGCACACCAGTCCCACCACCGACGCGACGAGATAGCAGTAGCGATAAAGCTCGGCAAAGGTCGCGTAGGTATCGGGCTCGCTGCCCGCGTCATGCTCCAGGTCCATCGTCACGCCAGCGACGAGCTCGTCGAGCAGGCTGAGTGGAATCTGGAACCGCTCCATCGCATCGCGCACGGCGATGAAGACAGGATTCGACGAGCCGCCGCCCTGGCACACCGAGCGCCATTCGCTCAGCCACGCAGCGAGACGCCGCCGCCGCTCGTCGCGCGGAACCGACTCGTCGTCCGACAGATCGTCCGCCTGGCGCATGAACGCGTAAATGGCGCAGATGGCGTTGCGCCGCGGCTTAGGCAACGCGACAAAAGCGTAGTAGAAATTCTTCGCTTCGCGCTTGGCGATGGCGCGGCACTCTTCATAAGCACGGGCTAAATCAGCCCCGCTCGATGCAATCGTCAAGCCGCCTTCCCTGTGAGCCGGAGAAACGGCAGCGCCTTGCCGCCGATGGCGCGCATGGCCAGCGCCAGCTTGGCGCGCTTGGAAAGCGACGGCCGCGCGCGGAGCACGTCGTAGCCCTGCTGCTCGATGGCACGCAGAATCGCGAGGCCTCCGCGGCTGAAGAGATCGAGGTCTACGGCCAGCTCGCGGTTCACGCGCCCGATCAGCGGCAGTCCTGCTTCAAACAGCGAGCGCGCATAGTCCACTTCCTCCTGCAGCAGCGCGCGAAACTCCGGCGTAGCCACACCTTTGGCAATCGTCTCGTCGCTCACGCCATGGCGGCGCATGTCATCCTGCGGCAGATAGACGCGGCCCTTGGCGAAGTCTACGCGCACATCCTGCCAGAAGTTCGCCAACTGCAGAGCCGAGCAGGTCGCATCGGAAAAGCGGAAATTCTCTTCGCTCACTTCGCCGCACGCATACAGCACCAGCCGCCCTACCGGATTCGCCGAGTACCGGCAATAGCCCAGCACATCCTGCATGGTCGCGTAGTGCGTCACTGTCTGGTCCTGGCGAAAAGCCGTGAGCAGATCGGCAAACGGCTCCCTGGGAATCGAACAGGCGCGGATCGTCTCCGCCAGCGTCACAAACACCGGATGCCGCGCGCGTCCTTCGTAGCAGGCATCCAGTTCCTGTCCCCACACATGCAGAAGGGCTAAAGCCGAGGAGCAGTCGCCGACCTCGTCGCCCAGATCGTCCGAGATGCGGCAATAGGCATAGATCGCGTGAAAGTGCGGCCGCAGCGCCTTGGGCAAAAAGCGCGAGACCACGTGGAAGTTCTCGTAGTGGGACTCGGCAAGCCGCTGGCAGTAGGCGCGCGCCTCAGCCAGTGACGGCGCAACCTCAGGGATGCGATACGCGGCCGGCAGCGCAGCCCAGCCACGAGCGAGGAGTTCGTCGTTCTGAGCTGCGGTGGACATGACTCCTGTCAATTCCCTCAGGGGCTGAAACCCCTCATCCCTTTCAGCTTTTTGTACAGGCTGAAGCCCGTACCCTTCAACACATCCCTCTGCCAGGCAAGTAAAGCTACGGCACAATCGCCGTCTTGATCTCGCTTGATCGGTTCATCAGCTTCTCAAAGACGCGGTTGAGCTCGTAAAGGTGAGCATGGCCGGTGATAAACGCGCCCGCCTGGAAACGCCCGCTGGCAATCAGGTCGAGCGCCTTGCGGCAGATAGCCGGCGTATGGTGGAACGTGGCGCGCAGCGTGATGTCGCTATAGTGAATGCGGTTGGTGTCCAGCGTTACGTGGGTGTTGACCGCGCATCCGCCAAAGAAGTTCACCGTGCCGCCCTTGCGTACCAGCTCCACGGCTTCCTGCCATGCCTCGGGCACACCCACGGCCTCAATCGCGATATCTACGCCGCGGTTGTTGGGTGTGAGCGCGCGCGTCTCGCGCACCGCCCTGCGAATGCTGCTGGTCTGCACTACGTGGGCTGCGCCAAGCTGCCGCGCGGCTTCCACCTGGCCGTCGTGCTTGACGAGCGCAATCACCTCGTAGCCGGCGAGCGCAGCCACATGCAGAATCATCAATCCCAGCGGCCCTCCGCCGATGATCGCCACCGTATCGCCCCGGCGCGGACGCGAGTCCTCAAAGCCGTGCACAGCGCAGGCCAGCGGCTCGGTCAGCGCCGCGTGCTCCAGCGGCACGTGGTCCGGCACATGCAGCGTGTTCTTGGCCACGATGCGCGCGGGGATGCGGATGAACTCAGCGTAAGCGCCGTTGTTGAAGAGCAGGTCGTCGCAGAGATTTTCCTGCCCACGCCCGCAGTAGTAGCACTGCCCGCAAGGCGCGGAGTTGAGCGCCACCACGCGATCGCCCGGCGCAAAGTCCATCACTTCCGCGCCTGCTTCCACCACCGTGCCGGCCAGTTCGTGGCCGAACAGCGCCGGCGGCACAATCATGCGCGCGTGATAACCTCGGCGAAAGACCTTCAAATCGGTTCCGCAGGTCAGAGCCGCGCCTACCCGCACAATCAGCTCGCCTGGCCCTGCGCTTGGAACCGGAACCCGTTCAATGCGTATGTCTTCACGGCCGTGGAGGACTGCGGCCTTCATGGTTGTTGCCATCTGGCCCTCCTTACTCAGCTCCTGCTCCGGGTATTGGTTCAATCATAATCTTCATGGACCCGGCCTGCGGATGCGAGGCAATATCGATCGCCTCCACCGCCTGCTCCAGCGGGAAACGGTGCGAGATCAGTTGGGTCAGGTCGAATCCATCGCGATAGCCGCTAAAGATCAGGCCCGTTACCTCATCGAGAATCGGGAATGAAGACGAATAGGAACCGAGGAGGGTCTTTTCATCCACGCACACGGCCGCTGGATCGATCGTGACCTCGCCGTGCTGCGTCTGCGCAAAGAGCATCACCTTGCCGCCGGGCCGCGCCGCATCTATCGCGGTCCGGATAAGAGCATTGCCGCCGACAGCCAGGACTACCGCATCGGCTCCGCGGCCGTCTGTCTCCGCCATCACGCGCTCCACCACGTTCTCCGTGCCGGCGTTGATGGGGTGTGTAAGCCCGAACCGCGCCGCAATCGCGTGACGCTCGGCAAATAAGTCAGACGTAAGCACACGCGCGCCCGTGCGCCGGGCCAGCGCTGCATGCATCAGCCCGATGGGCCCCTGGCCGATGACCAGCACCGCATCGTCGGGCTCGACATTGAGCATCTTCTGGCCCTTGAGCACCGTATTCAGCGGCTCGACAAACGCGGCCTGCTCAAACGGCACGCCGTCGGGAATGCGGACCACGCCGCCGTTGGCCACCACAAAGTCCATGACGCGGATGTACTCCGCAAAGCCTCCGCCCGAAGGCTCAAAGCCCGCCGTCGCGCCCGTCTTTTTATAAAGCGGACACTGCGCCGGCGTCTGCTTGCGGCAGTAGTAGCACTCGCCGCACGGCACGTGGTGAAAGCTCATCACCCGGTCGCCTTCTTTGAAACCGGTTACGCCCGCGCCCACCTGCGCCACCACGCCGGCCATCTCGTGGCCAAAGATACGCGGCGCCGAGTGCGACCCCATGTGGATTTTCTTGAGATCGGTCCCGCACACGCCGCAGGTGGCAATCCGGATCAGCAGTTCGCCCGGCCCGATGCGCGGCACCGGCACGGTTTCCACGCGCATATCGTTGATGCCGCGGTAGACCGCGGCGCGCATGGTTGCGGGGATTCGGGACTCGACAAAGGTTTCAGCGCCTGAGGTCTGGGTAGCCATTCTGTTTCCTGATCGTTTCCTGGGGATCGAGAAGATCGAGCACAGACTCCGCGATGCTTTGGGAAGCCTTTTTACTATTTTCGCCCATTTGCTTGAGCGCCGGCCAGTACCTTGGATGAAAGAACGCAAAAAGAGTAAAGCGCACGGCCTGGAACTGCCCTTCCCGCGTCAGGAAAGGATTGAAGTCGGGCAACCGGTCGTCCACGCCATCGCTCACGCCCTTGATGCACTGGAACGAGATGCCGCGCATTCCCGCCAGCCGCGCAATGGCCGCCGCTTCCATGTCCACCAGGCCGGCCTTGTAGGTGGCTGCGAGACGCTGCTTCTCGGCCGCATCGGCAACCTTGGCGCCGGTTGCCAGCCAGGTTTCGAGCTGAGCTTTGGAACCGCCTGACGGGATTTGCGGAACCCGGAACCGCTCGCCGGTCAGCGTATCAATCACCCCCGCCACCCGGTACGCCTGCCCCGGCCGATACGCCTCGCTCAGCGCGCCGGCCCATCCGACCGAAAGCACCGAGGCTACCGGCCCGTCTTTTTCGACCTCAGTCAGCGCGCGCGTGGCCGCGTTCTGCCCCGCTCCCGCACAGGCCGCCACCCACTCGCCCGTGCTGTAACTCCAGCGCCACAGATCGACACGGTTGCGCCGCGCATGGCGCCAGCCACGAACGAGCGGCTTTAGCTCGCCGGGCATTGCGGCAATGACGGCAGTGCGGATCATGCTTTCTACGGCGCGTACCCATTCGCGCGGAACCAGTCTATCGCGGCGCGCATGGCCGGATACACCGGCGCGATGCGGAAGCCCAGCTCCTGCTGCGCCCGCGCGCTCGAGGCGAACATCTTCTTGCGGCCCATGCGCACCTCTTCGAGCGTGGCCCGTGGCTCCTTGCGCCGGATGCGGCCCGTGATCCACTCCTCGAAGAACGCGTAGGTTGCGGCAATGGCAAAAGGAATCTTCACCGTGGGCGAGGGAATGCCGGTAATCGCCGACATCTTGTCGAGAATCTGCTTGAGCGTGAGGTTCTCGCCGCCCAGGATGTAGCGCCGTCCCGGCGTGCCCGCGGTCAGCGCCAGCACATGCGTACGCGCCACCTCGGCCACATCGACGAGATTGAGCCCTGTATCCACATACGCGGGAAACTTGCGATTGAGAAAGTCGACGAAGATGCGGCCTGTCGGCGTGGGCTTGGCATCGTTCGGGCCAATCGGCGTGGTGGGGTTGAGAACGATCACCTGCTGCCCTGCTTCTGCCGCCTTGACCGCTTCCTGCTCGGCAAGAAATTTGGAGCGCTTGTAGTGGCCGACCATGTCGGCCAGCGAAACCGGCGTGTCCTCGTTGATGACGATGCCGTCGGTGCGGAAGTGCATCGTCGCCACGCTCGACGTGTAGACGAACCGCGGCACACCCGCCTCGCGCGCCATGCGCAGCAGCTCGCGCGTGCCGTCTACGTTGGCGCGATACATCGCCTGCGGATCGGGAATCCACAGTCGGTAATCGGCTGCAACATGCACCACCGCATCGCACCCCGCCAGCGCCGGCCGCAGCGACGCGGGATCAGCCAGGTCACCCACATGCGTCTCGCCCGCGATTCCTTCCAGATTTTTCAGATTGCTCGTCTTCCGAACCAGGAGACGAAGATCGGCGCCCTCCGATGCGAGCGCCCTGGCCACATGATGGCCTACAAAACCCGTCGCGCCTGTGAGGAATATGCGCATGGCAAACCTATATTCTATCGGGTTTATGCGGTCAGCTTCTTACCGGCAGCAGGCAGCGCGCGCCACGGGTGCCGAGCGCTTTATCAAACGTGACCAGGACGCCACCGGCAGCCTGCGCCATGGCAAGCAGCCACGCGTCCGCCCAGATCTTTGGAGAAGCCTAGCGGCCGACCGCTTTTTCGCGGAACCGTTGATCGATCTCAGGCGGCTCTCTGATGAAAAGGACTCGGTCGTCGTCGTAAAAGCGCAGGAGTAGACAGCGCTAACCAGACATTCACATCCGGAAAGCTGAGCTTGGTGGAACCCAGGTCACGGAAGCTGGATGAGATCATATATCTCTTCGTTCGCGATCTCGATACGGCGGCCTGCAGGACGAATGAGTGGCGGATCGAGGCTGAGCCGGCGCTTGGGCCGGGCCGCTTTGCTCTCTTCCACGGCGCGCTCAATGCCCACAAGAATCAGCTTGCGTGCAGAGCAGCCCTTGCGCGCAGCCGCCTCATGCAACCGGCGGTGCAGATCGCGTGGAAGGTCAATGGAAGTACGTACAGCAGAGCCCTTCATAGAGGGATTATGGAGTTGTGACTTAAATAAGTCAATGGCGCGGGCTCGACAGGTAAGCAGGTCAGCACACCGACATAGGCTCACAACCCCTGATTGATCGTCTTAAACAATGTACAGTCGAAAAAAACCGGTCCAGCCTAAAACCCGCCAACCTGCTGACTCGCTAACTTGCTAATCCAGCTTCTCCGGATGCAGCGCGATGTTCTTTTCGCCCGCGGCCTTGCGCTCGTTGTAGGCTTTCACCCAATCTTCCCAGTGCTTGCCGGCGGCGCGATCCTTGCCGCTGAATTCAAGCCGCGCAATCTCGGCGTAGCTCAGCTTCAGCTTGTCGTTGGACTTGGGCGTGAAATACTGCACCCACGACTCGGCCAGCGTGGCGCCGGTGTGCCGGTTGAAGATGTAGGCCTCAATCTTTTCGCCGTTTTTGAGCGTGATGGTCACGTCGCCGCGATAGTCAAAGGCCTTTTCAAGCGCCTGGCGCACTTCTTCATCGCTGGCCAGCTCCGGAATCCAGCCTTCGAGCAGCTCGTGCTCCGTGCCCGGCGCTAGCTCGAGCTGCTCGATCTGGTCGAGCGTGTACTTCAGCACCTCGGCGCTCATGCCCGCGTCTCCTCAAGCTCACGGTCAGGCCGCGTGATCTGCACCAGCGACGCAGGCCCGTGCGGCGCAGGCTCGTTGAGCAGCTTGAGCGCGTGCTCGTCGCGATAGGTTGAGAACGTGCCGCGCGCCATAGCCCAGAAGCCCTTGAGCGAACCGAAGCCGTCGATCACCGCGCTCGGCTCGTAGCCGCAGCTCACCATGCAGTTGGCGCACTTGGGATTGCCACTGGCTACGCCGTAGTCTTCCCACCTGGTGGTTTCCATCAACTCCTTGAAGGTTTCGACGTAGCCGTCCTGCAGCAGGTAGCAGGGCCGCTGCCATCCGAAGATGTTGTAGGCCGGCGAGCCCCATGGCGTGCACTCGTACTTGCGGTCGCCCATCAGGAATTCAAGGAACAGGGGCGACATATTGAACTTCCACGACTTCTTGCGGTTGGAAAGAATCGCGCGGAAGAGCCTGCGCACACGCGCGCGGCCCAGGAAGCGGTGCTGGTCGGGAGCCTTCTCGTAGCTGTAGCCGGGTGAGAGCACGATGCCCTCCACGCCCATGTCCATCACTTCGTCAAAGAAGGCGCGCACGCTGTTGGGATCGGTGCCGTCGAAGAAGGTCGCGTTGGTGGTGACGCGGAAGCCGCGCTTGACGGCCTCCTTGATGCCTTCGACGGCAAGGTCGTATCCACCCTCGCGGCAAACGGAAAAGTCATGATGCTCGCGCTGCCCGTCGAGGTGGACCGAGAAAGTCAGGTACTTTGACGGCGTAAACTCCGGCAGCCGGCGCTTGAGCTCGAGCGCGTTGGTGCACAGGTAGATGTATTTCCTGCGTGCGATCAGGCCGTTGACGATCTCCACGATCTGCGGATGCAAAAGCGGCTCGCCGCCGGGGATGGACACCATCGGCGCGCCGCACTCTTCCACGGCCGCAAAGCACTCTTCCGGGGTGAGCTGCTTCTTCAAGATATGCGGCGGATACTGCACCTTGCCGCAACCGGCGCAGGCCAGGTTGCAGCGGAAGAGTGGCTCCAGCATGAGCACCAGCGGATACCGCTTTTCGCCCGCGAAGCGCTTCTTCAGCACATACGTGGCAACCGTCCACATCTGCGAAATGGGAACTGCCATAGTTGTTTTCGTCCCTCAGGGCTAAAAGCCCGCTTTCCATCTGTGTCTTCTTCCAGTGCGACTGAAGCCGCGTCCTGACGCTTCGTGCTTTCCCGAATGCGTCCTGCTCCGACCGGCAATCTCGACGCTTCGGGCTTGCTTCCCTTCACTCTTTAAGACGCGCGTTCCATGGCCCGCTTGTAGCTGTTCAAAGCAAGCAGCGGGAAGTACTCCCGGTACATTGTGTAAGCCAGGTAAAACACCTTTGGGAAGCCGGTTCCCGTGATAATACTTTCGCGTTTGGCGCCTTCCCGCATGGACTCATCCCAACTGCCATCCGGCCTCTGCCGCGTCAACAGCCAGCGCACGCCCTTGGCAATCGAGTCGGAGCGGTCGTCGCCCGCGGCCAGCAGCCCCAGCAGCGCCCAGGCCGTCTGCGAAGGCGTGCTCGACCCCACGCCGCGCGTGTTGGGATCGTCGTAGCTGCCACAGGTCTCGCCCCAGCCGCCGTCGGCGTTCTGCACCATCCTGATCCACTCGGCCGCCTGCTGAATCTGCGGCTCGTGCCGGTCCACGCCAATCGCATCCAGTCCGCGCAGCACCAGGAACGTGCCATAAAGATAGTTCACGCCCCAGCGGCCAAACCAGCTTCCGTCCGGCTCCTGCTCGCGGTAGATGAACTGGATGGCCTTCTGCACGCGCTTGTCTTCACGTGTATAGCCATAGGTAGCCAGCATCTCCAGCATGCGGCCCGTTACATCCACCGTCGGCGGATCGAGCATCGCGTTGTGGTCGGCGAACGGAATGTACTGGAAGATCATCTTCGTGTTGTCTTTGTCAAAGCTGGCCCAGCCGCCGCTTTTGCACTGCATGGCAAACTCCCACTCGATCGCGCGCTGGGCCACCTGGTGCTGGTACCGCTCCCGCGGATTGTCCACCTTGCTCAGGGCCAGAAGCACCTGGGCAGTATCGTCCGTATCGGGATAGAACTCGTTGTTGAACTCGAAGTACCAGCCGCCCGGATCGGTGTTTGGCACCTTCACCGCCCAGTCGCCCTTGTGGCGAACCTCCTTGGAGAGAATCCAGTCGGCGGCCTTCACCATGCGCGGATCGCTGCGCGGCACGCCTGCCTCACCCAGCGCGTAGACGACCTGCGCCGTGTCCCACACCGGAGACACGCAGGGCTGCATGCGAAACGTGGGTTCAGGCATATCTTCCGTCGGAGCCTGCTCGATGCCCAGCTTCTCGAACTCGTCGCGCGCGCGGATCACCTGCGGATCGTCTTCCGAGTAGCCCAAGCAGCGCAGCGCGATGATCGCGTTGAGCATGGCCGGGTAGATGGCGCCCAGTCCGTCGGTCATCTCGAACCGGTCTAGCATCCACTTCTCTGCGCGCTTCAGCGCCAGCCTGCGCAGCGGACGAATGTGTACCGCCTCGGCAAAGTGCAGAATGCGGTCCACGATCAGGAAGAAATTGCGCCACGAGAGCAGCTTGTTGCGGTCCATGCGCAGGCGCAGGATCGAATTCGCGCGTCCGCCCACAAATAGTTCGTCGATCCCGTGCTCCGCCGGAATCTTCTTGAACGGCTTCTTGGCGTACATGATGGCCAGCGGAACCAGGATCGACCGCGACCATGATGAAATTTCGTAGATGTTGAAGTAGAACCACTTCGGAAAGAGGACTATCTCCGGCGGAATCGCCGGCACCGCGTCGTAGTCATACTGGCCCAGCGCGCAGAGATACATCTTGGTGAAGGTGTTGCACGCCACCACGCCGCCATGCGCCAGTACCCACTCGCGGCACTTCTTCAACCGCGGATCCTCCGGGCTCACGTCCATGAGCTTGGCGGAAAAATAGCACTTGACCGAGAGCGAAACGTTGCCCGGCCCGCCCGGATAGATGCTCCAGCTTCCATCCTCGTTCTGGTAGCGCATCATCTCCGTGCAGGCGCGCTGCAGCCGGCCGGGATTGCCCGACTCCAGCAGCGTGTGCAGAAAGATGTAGTCGGCTTCGAGCATCGAGTCGGCCTCGAGCTCACCGCACCAGTAGCCGTCAGGATGTTGCAGAGAGAGAAGGAAGTCCCGCGCCTGGCTGATGGAAGATTCAACATCGGCCATGTCCGCGTCGATGCGGCCAAAACGAGGAGCAGCCGCCTGCGTTTGCGATCGTTGTAAGCTCATGCGGTCTGAAACGCCTCAGTCCCTGTCCGGATCGGCAAAAATACATCCCGATACCGGCTTTCCGGCGCGCCCGTTTGCCGCGTGCCCAGTGTCTTGCTTTCCCATGAAGCCCTGAAAAAACGTCACCCGAAAAATGCTCAGGTGACCGGAACCGGTCCACCCGCGCTGCCAATGGCCTGCACAATCTCAGGAGGCAGTCCGAAACGCACATTTTCCGGCATCACTTCCACTTCTTCGACGCTCGTAAACCCGTTCCGTTGCAGATAATTCACCACGTCCTCCACCAGCACCTCGGGAGCTGACGCGCCTGCCGTAACCGCCACGTTGGTCACGCCTTCTAGCCACTTGGGATCGATGGCCCCGGAGTTATCGATCAGGTAACCCATGGTGCCCAGGTTGCGGGAAACCTCAACCAGCCGGTTGGAGTTGGAACTGTTCGTGGAACCCACCACCAGCACCAGGTTCGCGTTGTGCGCCACGTTGCGCACAGCCACCTGCCGGTTCTCGGTGGCGTAGCAGATATCCTGCGAGTGCGGCCCCACGATATTCGGGAACTTGATCTTCAGCGCGTGAATGATGTCCCGCGCCTCATCGAGCGAGAGAGTGGTCTGGGTGAGATAGGCCACGCGGTTCGGATCGGGCACCACCAGCGCCTCCACCTCGGCCACGTTCGAAACCACCTGCGTCACGTCCGGCGCCTCGCCTAGCGTGCCCTCGATTTCGTCGTGGTCGCGGTGACCGATGAGCACCAGCGAATAGCCCTGCTTGGCAAACTTGACTGCCTCGATGTGCACTTTGGTCACCAGCGGGCAGGTGGCGTCAATCACCTTCAGGTTGCGCCCCTTGCTCATCGCGCGCACCGCGGGCGAAACTCCGTGCGCCGAGTAGATGACGCGCGCGCCGTCCGGCACCTCTTCGATCTCATGCACAAAGATGGCACCCTTATCCGCCAGCTCATTCACCACATAGCGGTTATGCACAATCTCGCGGCGCACGTAGATGGGCGCGCCAAAGGTCTCCAGCGCGATTTTGACAATGTCGATCGCGCGTACCACCCCGGCGCAAAAACCGCGCGGCTTGAGCAGCAGGACTCGCTTTTCAGTAGGGGAAGCCCCAGGCGTGGCGGCGTTGGGAATGGATTCGAGAACGGAAGTGGTCACATCTTCAAGTATACCAACGGGCGGCCCGAAGTAACAGCCAGGAAATCAGGCAGGTGCCCTGGCCACAACCCCTCATCCTGGCCATCCTGCCTGGTCTCAATACTTTCCACGAACCAACCCGGCCAGCAGCGCCATCTCCTCCGGTTTCAGGTCGATAAGCGGCGGCCTCACCGGTCCGGCCGGACGCCCTACGGCGCGCATTCCGGCCTTGACGATCGAAACCGCATAGCCACGGCCGCGCTGGCGCAACTCGACCAGAGGCCGGACAAACTCATCGAGCCGCCGCTCCACTTCTTCCCGGTCGCCGCGCACCGCCGCACGGTAGAACTCCTGGGCAAACTGCGGCAGAAAGTTGAAGATGGCCGAAGAATAGGTCGCAAAACCTATCTCAAGATAAGCCAGCGCAAAGGCTTCGGCCGTGGGCATGCCGCAGATGCAGGTGAGCCGCTCGCCCATCTGCGCGCGAATCCGCCGCATGCGCTCCAGGTCTCCCGTGCCATCCTTGAACCCAACCAGGTTCGGAGCGCGCTCGCACAACCGCTCCAGCATTCGCTCGTCAAAGACCGCATTGTCGCGGCTGTAAACCACCACCCCGAGCCGCGTCGCCGCGCAGACAGCCTCCACGTGAGCCGCCAGTCCCTCCGGCTCAGGATTCACCAGGTAGGGCGGCATGAGCAGCAGCCCATCGGCGCCGACAGCCTCGGCGGTGCGCGCAAACTCCCGCGCCATCGCCGTGCCGTAGCCGCATCCGGCCACCACCGGAACGCGCCCGCACGCCTGCTCTACGGCCGCGCGCACCACCTGCGCGTACTCGTTGAAAGTGAGCGAAAAGAACTCGCCCGCCGCGCCGGCGGCAAACAGCCCCGCCGGTCCATGGCTGAGCAGCCACTCGATGTGCTCGCGATAGGCCCGCTCGTCGAAGGCAAACAAATCCGTAAAATGAGTAGCCGGAAAAGCCAGCAGCCCCTCTGCCAGCTTTTTTGCAACTTCTTCTGGTGTAAGCGCCGGCATAAGCCTCAGGTCTGCGCCCTGGCCAGCCAGCCCTTCAGATACTGTTGATCGTCCGGGGTGTTGGCCACGACCTGCCTGTAATACGCCACGCGCGCCGCAATAAACGCCTGCATGAGCGCCTGCTGGTTGGCCGCGTTGACCGCAGCCAGCGTCAACGGGCCCCAGCCGCCGTCCACCGTCAGATTGCCGCCCAGCGTATTCACCGCCTTTTGCAGCGTCTTCACCGCCGTTTCCCGCCCGCCATTCACCGCAAAGTCAAAGACACGCTTGGCCAGGTCGTCTGAAACAAGCTGCGCATACCAGTGGTTCCAGAAGTACTGCTCATAAAACGCCTGCACCGCCGGCAGCCGCGAGCCCTGCGGTAGCGCCGCAATCGTCGCATACTGCTGCGGCCACGCGCCCGAGTTGACGCCGCTGATGGCGTAGCACGGTCCTGTGGCTCCGACCGGTGTGCTGTCAGGAACCACGGCGCATGCGTGCCGCGCGTCCTCCGATTGCATCATCCATTGGAATGCGGTCAGAAAGTCTGCCATTGCCGTCGCTCTTTTGAAAGGGAAATTGCCCGCCACGATTGGTTGCGTGAACCATCATACTCGCCCGCGCTCGCCCGCACAAAAACAATCTGCACCAGCCCCCATCGGTTCCAATCGGCTCGAACCGGCAGCCTTGTATCGGCTGCACAAAGCATAGCGCTGACACGGCGCCGCGCAAGAAGCCGCGCTCAGCGCAATCCCACAACTCCGGATTAAGGATCGAGAAAAGCTAGCGGTGATTGGCCGTCATGGCCGCCAGCTTGACCTCGCGGTTCGCTTGGTCGAGCAGTTCTTTGGCATGGGCTGCGTGACCACCCATGTCCCACTCCTTAGAGCATTTTCGATTTAAGTGTACACATAACCGCAAGCCTCGAAATAGTTTGAGCATTCCTCGGGAGAGGCCGAGTTGAGCAGGCCGGCGATTTCCTCCCATAGGGTCTCCGTGGACCGCCTGGCCGCTTTGCGCAACAGGGCTTTTAGTTTGGCAAAGAAGTTTTCGATGGGGTTCAGATCGGGCGAGTAAG
>JASHPJ010000088.1 GCA_030038195.1 Acidobacteriaceae bacterium | reverse complement strand
GGCTACGAGCGCGCATCCGCGGAGCCATGAGGCGATCCTCTGAGTCTTTCGCCCGCATTGGGCAATCTCCGGCTTGTCAATGGAATCCCGCATGGCTGCTCGCCTCGCTCGCATAGGCAAAGAGTCACGAGAAGCTCAGCGTGACGGTGACGGTGATGACCTGTCCCGTGGTCACGGTCAGCGGGCCGTTGGGGACTGTAGTCGAGGTGAGGACGCCCATGACGGCCAGATCCATATTGCCGCCCTGCGCGTTTTGGAACGCCGGGTAGCCAGTATCGTTGCACGAATTGGAAGCCAGGCTTGCCTGCAGCACGGGCTGGCTCGTGCCGGTAAACCGCTGGTTCACTACTGTTTCTCGTATACCTACGAAATTGTTCCCAAAGACATTCTGCTCATTGCCGCATCCCACCATCCAGGTCTGCACGGCGGTGACGGGAGCCATGGAGTGCCCACATTCCGAGGTATTGACATTTGCCACCGTGCAGCCGACGGTGAAATTGCCTGAGAGCACGATGCTTGGCGTAGGCGCGAAATTGACCGATGTGGCGAGGCCGGTCTGGACACCCCCGATCGCCCCCGGCCAAAAGAGATTGTTCCCTGCACCCAGCGCGTTTCCCTCAAAGGGACCGATACCAGGCACGCCCCACAGGAGCGTGGTTTGATCAATCAGGGAGTAGCAGCCAACGGTCAGATATGTTGGCTCAGCCAGAATAGAAGGCTGGCACAGCGCCGTTTGGTCCATGGCAGGTGTCGATCCCGTGATCAGCGCAATGCCTAAGCCGCCCGGCGTCAGGTCGCCGCTGAGGATAGCCACCAGCAACTGGTCGCCGGAGAGGAAATTACCGGCCGTCACCAGCGAGTTGTCGAACTCGCGCCGCTCCACGAGCTTGCCGTCCGGGTTCTTGACAGCGAGCACCCAGTGGCCGTGAACTTTGATCCCGTCGCCGCTCTGTTTGCCTGCGCCCGGCGCACTCTCTTCTTCCTGCTGCACAGGCGCCGGTTTCGCCGGTGCGCTCGGCGCGATAGATGCGCTGTCTGCGGCCAGTGCATGGTTTTCGTTTGCCGCCGGCATGGCCTGCTGCGCCGGTGCCCACTGCGCGCTCGCCAGCACAAGGACTGCCGCTATCGTGCGTAGCTGTTCCATTCTGAATTGCGCTCTCATCATTCACCTCGCTGAAGATTCAATGACATTCCCTGCGGAGGCTTCCGCGCCTGCGAATCTGCGACGTAGCTGAGAGCAGATGTGAACTGCAAACTCAAGCCAGCAGATTGCCGGCGCGGAAGTCCCGCTTTGCTAAGCGAGCACCTCGATCACGGTTCCTACGATCGTTGCAAAGGCCGAAACGAACGAACTGAATAGCGAGCTGACATCCGAGGTGTCCGACGCGAGGACCTTGCAGTAGGCGCCAATCGACAGCGCTTCCCAGTTTTGTTTGATCTGGCCGCTCTGCGCGGTGACATTCCAAGGTCCAGACGAGGCCGTCGGCACATTTCCGGTCTGGGGGAAGGTGTAGACATTGTTGCTCGAGTCTACGACCACGTACTCGACGACATAGTTCTGCGATGGAGCGTGCAGGATGGGCTCATTCCCCGTGTCGTTCCACGTTCCCGAATACTGCACGGTGCCGTCCTGGTTGAGGACCAGATTGGACGAGAAGTTTGCATTCGAGGGTCCGGTGCCCAGGCCGGAGCTGCCCGACCAGGAAAGCTGCGGCGGCAGCGGCGAGGGCGCGGCGTCCGGTGTGAACCCGTCGAACTGCACCCATGCCACATCTCCGTTGCTGAGCATCCAGAAGATGTGAAGGCGGTTCTGGAAGGTGGCCGCGGCGGGGTAACTGACCGTGCGCGTGTGCGTGAAGGGGATGGCGGATTCGCCAGTCCATGACTTTCCGTCGTAGCTCTTCAAGACAATCTCATTGTTCTTGACGCTGTAGGCTACAAGGCAGGTGCGGCCCTGGTAGGGCAGGAACACGGGCGCGACCATGGTGGTGTCGGCTGTGTCAACGGCTGCCGAGGCGTTCCACTTCACTCCGTCGGAGCTGGTTGCCCACTTGATTCCTTCCGTGTTTGAGCCTGTGACCCATGCGAATACGAGATTGTTGTCGTCCGCGGCGAGCGCGATTGTGCCATCTCCCTGCGTGATTGGCACTCCGTCGGGCAGCGGGACGGCCTGCATTGTCTGCTGGCTGGCGTCGTTGGAAGTGGAGTTGAACCCGACGATATAGACCTGGCTTCCGTTGGGGCTGTTCGCCTCAATCCACGCAATATATAGCGTGTCTTTGAAGACCGCGGCCGCAGGCGTGTAGTTGGTGGCCGGGGTTCCGTTCTTGCACTTCAACTGGACCTGGTTTCCGTAGTTGCTGCCGGTGACGGTGGCGTAGAAGATTTGCGTCGGGGCATCCGACGCGCCCGTCCATACCAGCATCGCCTCGCCGCCAAAGTCCGCCGGAATGCTGCTGATCGTGGGCACTGTGGACGTGCCGGGCCGCGCTTGATCCTGGCTGGAGGTTGCCCAGCCGCTGGTGGTGAGTTTTTTGGTCCAGATGAAGCCGTTGCCGGTGTCCTTGAATGCCAGGTACAGACCGTCGCCTGCTGCCGCGGCCACGGGATGTTGATTCACCGTCAAGTCGGGTACGAAATCCAAAAGCGCTGACATTGTTGTTTCCTCCTGCTCCTCGCCGAGAAGCGTGTTGCGGCGTTGCCTGTTTCCGTTGCCGGCTCCCCGGAGCTTTGCGCCGGGAGCCAGGAGCTTGCACTCAATTCTTCTGCCGGAACGATCCGGCGCAGATCATCCGCTCTCCTTCAGCGGTCTCGGGCCCATGAACCCGCCCTTCCGCCAGCCATCTTCGAATCGTGTCGAGTTCCACGCCGAAAGCCTCGGCTGCATCCTCGGCCCGCACGAGCGTCGCAGCCTCTCCGCACACTCTGCACCGGCTCTCGCCCGTGGAAGGACCGCCTGCCGGGCGAAAGACCGTAATCTCCCGCCGTTCCACCCGGATTTCGGTTCTGCGCCATCGCTTCACTCGGTCCCTCGCCGCAGCCTTCATCGGTAGTCCCGGCCCGTTCCCAGCCGGACCCGTTTTTCCTTGCCCACCCTGGTAACCTACCGCTACCCTTGAATCAGCTCCGGAACAGAGGCTTTTTGAAGCGGGCTGGAGATGCCGCGGAGTTCGCACCAGAAATGCCCGAGTCCCGCTTCAAAAGTCCTCAAGCAAGCCAGTCAAGAAAAGTCAATCTTTCTCAACGACGCTTATGCCGCTGAAAACAGAGAAGGTTTTTCGTTTTGAGAATTGCACCGTCGATTCCGCACGCCGCGTTCTGCTCTGCGTGGGCCAGCCGGTTGCGCTCAATCCCAAGACCTTCGATCTGCTACTTTTCCTCATTACCCACGCCGGGCGCGTAGTCACCAAAGAGGAGTTGTTGCAGGCGCTCTGGCCGGACTCGTTTGTGGAAGAGCGTAACCTCAGCCAGCATGTGTTCCTGCTCCGCAAAGCGCTCGCCGAGCGCGGCCTCGCCGAGCGGCTCATCGTCACTGTGCCGGGCCGCGGTTACCAGTTCGCTGCGCGAGTGGAGGAAGTGGATGAAGACACGCCAGCGCGTCCCGCGCAGGGCAATGACCTGGTCCTCCACGCTGTGCAGTCCACTACCACCGTCGTAGTGGAAGAAGACACAGCTCCGGCGGGTTCCGGCCGCCTAGCTTCCAATCTGCGCAGCCATCCCCGCTTCTGGCTTGCCTCGGCAGCCGTATTGCTACTGGCCTGCGGCATCTTCGTCTGGTGGTGGCTCCATCGCCCCGCGCCACAGTTGCGCAAGGTAGTCATCGCGGAGTTTCTCAACCTTACGGGCGATTCCTCTTACGATGGAACGCTGAAAAGCGCTCTCGAAGTGGGTCTCAGCCAGTCTCCCTATATCCAGGTGATGGGCAAGGCCGAGGAGCAGGGCGCGCTGGCGACCATGGAAAAAGCGGCGGACACGCCGCTGCTGCGTGATACGGCGCTGGAAGTATGCCGGCGCAACGATTATCAGGCACTAATCAATGGAAAGATCGAGTTATCCGGTATTCGCTATCCGATTACGATGGAGCTGGTGAGCTGTACAACCGGCAAGCCGCTTGCCGTTTACCGGGCTGAGGCCAGCGGGAAGCCTGTGGTGTTGGACACCCTCGATGTTCTGGCAGAACGCGCGCGCAGAAAGTTGGGCGAGCCGGACAAGTCCATCGAGCAGTTTCAGGTCCCCATTCGCGCAGCCACCACGTTTTCTTTTGAGGCCCTCAAGGACTACGAGATTGGCAGCAATCTTGGCGAGAATTCGAAGATTCTTGAGTGCATCCCTTACTTTCAAAAGGCCGTGGACCTCGATCCGAAGTTCGCCTCGGCTCTGGCAAGTCTCGGTACTGCTTACTTCGATCTGGGTGCATCGGATAAGGCTGTCGGCTATTACAAGCAGGCCTACGATCTCAGCGGGAATGTGACCGAGTTAGAACGGCTCTATATTCAATCCAACTACCACATCATGGCCGAGCATGATATCGTTGCGGGGCGCGACAGTTTTCGTGAGTGGACCCAGCTCTACCCCGAGCAGGAAACACCCTGGGACGAACTCTCGACTTCCAATGAGCAGCTTGGCGACTATCCCGCGGCCATTACGGCGGCCCAGCGTTCGTTGAAGGTCAATGTCCGGCCCACGATGTCCTACGAAAATCTGGCGTGGGACTACATGCGCGCCAACCGCTTCGCCGACGCCAGGCGCACCATCGCCGAGGCTCAGGCACTGGGCAAAGACAGCTTTACCGAGCATCAACTTCTAATGCGGATGGCGATGATCGAGAATGACCGCGGCGCTATCGAGCGTGAGATCGCGTGGACCGAAAAGAACCCCCGGCTTTACGGGTCGCTCGGTACGCAGGCGGTCTATGCCGCGGCGCAAGGCAGAGTGCATCGCAGCGAGGAGCTGTTTCAGAGCTCGATCTCCGACGCCCAGAAAGAGGTCAATGCCGAGGTGGCCGACAGCATTCGGGAACTGGAAGCGGAGATGGAGATCGAACTCGGCCGCACCGCCAAGGCGCTGGAGATTCTGAACCAGGTCAAGAATCGCGACAGCCTCGTCTTCGCCGTGCTTGCAACCAAGGCAGGCGATACGTCTATCGGCGAAGCCACGTTGCGCAAGCCGGAGCAGTTTCCCCGCGGCACGTTCGAGCACAATGTCTATCTGCCGGAGATTAGGGCGCTGCTTGCCCTACATCGCGGCGATGCTGCCGGCGCGGTCACCGACCTCGATCCTTCCATCCCATACCAGCTTGGCGCCGCAGAAGTAATCGATCTGCGGGGCCAGGCGCTTTTGGCAGCCCGGCAAACCGCGAAGGCACGGGGAGAATTTCAGAAGCTGATCGATAATCCAGCACTCGACGACGATCCTTATCCCCGCTACACGCTGGCCTATCTGGGCATGGCCCGCGCCTACGCGCTCGACGGCAATACCAGTGACAGCCGCGACGAATACCAGAAATTTTTTGCGCTCTGGAAAGACGCGGATACTGACGTACCGGTTCTGCTGCAGGCGCGCTCTGAATTTGCCCGGCTTCCGGCGGTGCATTGAGAGTGTCGGCGATGCCGTCGATTCAGCGTCAAGCTAGGCGCAGTTCCCAAGGGACTAGGACAGGAGAATAGTCTCGACGACTAAACTTTATTCCTCGTTAGTCGGCTAGGCTTCCAGGAATGCCACTTGGACGTGTAACGGCCTAGCCTGACAAATGCTTCTGGTTGACCATCGTCGATATCAGGCCAATGCGCTTATTGACAATCGTCTCGCGAAGTCTCCTGGGTAGAGCCGTCAACTAGTCTCGCGCGTTTTAGGCCGCTCCGGGAGAGGAAATACTGATATTCCCCGGATATTGGGATTGTGAGCCGAGGCGAAGAGGGCGGTGTCAAGGGTCTTGACCGCGACGCGGCGGCGCAGCCGCCCTTGACTCCGTCCGCGCCTCGGCTATGCTCCATCAATCCGGGGAATGTCAGCTCGATTTGTCCAGTGCAAGACTGGGCTAAAACTAAATTCACTTTTGTGAGATCGAAAATCGGCGAGGACAAAGAATACCAAAGAAGGACAACGATGCACCTCCATGCACTTCCTGTTCCCAACGCTTCGCCTTAACTTCGTTCTCCTTCCTTGATGAATCGAAAAAAGCCCACAGCGGGCAGGTTGACGCGAACCCAAGACCCAATACATTGTGGTCTTAAGGAGCGTGCGAACCATGTTCAATTCCCCCTATTCTCCCGAATCATTCGAACCGCTGTTGGACAGTGATCGGGCGGCAGCCATCATTCGAGTTCACCCCAAAACTCTTCAGCGTTATGCACGCACTGAGGTCGTCCATGGCGTCCGCGTAGGCAAGCTGTGGCGCTTCCGCGCCTCTGACCTGTTTCAATGCGGCGAAAGGATCAATCCGCTCGACGATCACCTCAAGGCACAGTAGGCTGGAAGTAGCCACTCGTGCCCGCAACCAGAAAGGAGATCAACCCTTGCTAGTTCGGACACGGTATCAATATGGAAGTCTGCGGTTGAGGAAGCGCGAGCGCGGACCGGACGTGTGGGAATTTCGTTATTACGAAACGGATTCTCAGGGAAAGCGTAAACGGCAGAGCGTGATCCTTGGTGATCGCGCTGTGCTCGCAACAGAGAAGCGGCTCTTTCCGGACGAAACGATCAAGCGCTTCGACGCCAAGGGCAAACTCCCTGCTTGCCAGGGATCTCTTGGTGCCCAAACCGCGAGAGTGCAGACGATCCAGATTCTCGGGGATCAGGTATTCCGGCCCGTAAATGATGCGCAGGTACTCAGGCCCGCGGCATTTCACTGCGGGCTGAGCGTATCACCAGATCATCGAGAAACTTCAATGCCTGAGCCCGAAACGCTGCAGGCTCTTTATCAAGTTGCTGAAGCGATTCCGCGAGACCGTGCGTAAGTTGCACGTCCCGGCCCTTGAGGGTCTTCACCAGCTTGATATCGTGATTCCCTGGAACACAGAACGCCTGTCCTGCGTCAACCATGGTCATCGCAAGGCGCAGC
>JASHPJ010000087.1 GCA_030038195.1 Acidobacteriaceae bacterium | reverse complement strand
CCACAGCACACCGTTGACGAACTGACGGTTATCAACAGCCGTCCGCCCTACGTGCTCCACCCGACCAGGCAGCGTGTCCTTGATCCGTTGCCACTGCGCTTCGTTCAACTCATAGCGGCTTGCCATATCCGCAAGTCAAACAAATCAAATCCCAGATGCATAGTCTATATGTGGATACGCCCTAGTTTCCAGCCATGTCTCTGCCGGCAGGAGTGCAAGAGCCGGTTCCCGGTCTGCTTTTGAACAGCCCGATCCGCCAGATTTAAGAAGCGCGCCGTACCGCTCACGCATCCACTTGTTAACAGCCATTTCCAGGCGACTTTTTCGCCCCGAGTCGAGCAAGGTTGAATTTGCCCAGATACACCTTCCAGAACGAATTTTGCGCCTATGCAGCCGGCCTTCTTTTGAGCCTCGTCCTTGCGGCTCCGGCAAGCGCCGTGGGCCAGTCCGCTCCGCAGGCCGCTGCTCCCACCGCCAGTTCCTTTCAGGGCAGCGTAGTGACCGGCCAGGCTTCTCCTGAGTCCATCGGCCTGTCGCTGGACGATGCCATCCAGCGCGGCCTGAAGGCCAACCTCGGCATTATTTTGAGCGGCACCCAGGCGGATACGGCCCGGGCGCAGCGGCTGAGCCAGTTGCAGTCGCTGCTGCCGGACATCGATCTCAACGCCAAGGAATCTGTGCAGCAGGTGGATCTGCCCGCCGAGGGCCTGCGCATTCCCGGCCTGCCCACGATCATCGGGCCCTTTGGCTACGCGGACGTGCGCGCCTCGCTGAGCTGGTCGCTGGTCAACGTGAGCTCGCTGCGCGCCTATCTCGCCGCGCGCCACAACTTCGCCGCCGCGCAGTTGTCGGCGCAGGATGCGCACGACATGGTGGTGCTCACCGTGGGCAACGCCTACCTGCTGGTGCTGGCCGACGAAACCGAGGTCGCCAGCGCGCAGGCGCAGGTGGCCACGTCCAAGGTTTCGCTTGACCAGGCCGTCGCCAACCACCAGGCCGGCACCGCGCCCGAGCTCGACGAACTGCGCGCCCGCGTCGACTACCAGTCGCAGGAGCAGCAACTGATCGCCGCGCAGAACGCGCTCGAGAAAGACAAGCTGGCCCTGGCCCGCGTCATCGGCCTGCCGCTGGCGCAGCAGTTCACGCTCACTGACCAGGCGCCCTACGCAGTCTATGACCAGCTCGACATCGACACGCTTATCAAGCAGGCCCACGCCAACCGCAAGGATCTTGCCGCGCTGGTCGAGCAGGTGAAGGCCGCCGAAGAGCAGCGCAAGGCCGCCACGGCGGACCGTTTTCCGACCATCGAGGCCAATGCCGACTACGGCGACATCGGCACCACGCTGGCTCACTCGCACGGCACCGTGGACGCCAGCGCGACGCTGAGCGTGCCGGTCTTCAAGGAGTTTGCCCTGCGCGGCGAAGCCCAGCAGGCACAGGCGCAACTGGACACCTCCAAGGCCCAGTTGAGCGATAAGAACGCGCAGATCGACGCCGACGTACGCGATGCGCTGCTCGACATCCAGTCGGCACAGCAAGAGGTGGAAGTGGCCCGTTCCAGCGTGGACCTGGCCAATGAAGCTCTGAAGGAAGCGCAGGAGCGGTACAAGAACGGGGTTGACGACAATCTCGCAGTGAGCCAGGCGCAGCAATCGGTGGCCCAGGCCAACGAGCAGTATGTCGCCAGCCTTTACCGGCACAACGTGGCCAAGCTCAGCCTGGCCCGCGCACTGGGAGCCGGAGAGAACTACAAGAGTTATATGGGAGGGAAGTAATCGTGGCCGATAGTCATTCGAACGAACCGGGCGTAGAAACCGAGATCGTACAACCACCTAGGCGCCGCCGGGGATTGATCATCGTGGTGCTCGCGGTGCTCGTCCTGGTCGCCATCGGAATCTGGTGGCGCTCGACGTACAGCGAAGATACGGACGATGCCCAGGTAAACGGCCACCTGATCCAGGTGAGCTCGCGCATTGCCGGCCAGGTCATCCACGTCGACGTCAACGAAAACCAGTTTGTGAACAAGGGCGATCCGATCGCCGAGCTCGATCCGCGTGACTTCGAGGTAGCCGTCGAGCAGGCGCAGGCCGCGCTGGACAGCGCCAAGGCGGCTGCGGCTGCGGCCAACGTCAACGTGCCCATCACCACCGTAAACACCGGCAGCAACCTGCGCTCGGCAACCGCCGACCTGAGCGGAGCGCATGCCTCCGTGTCCCAGGCCGAACAGCAGTTGAGCGCCGCCCAGGCCCGTGTGGCCCAGGCCCAGGCCAACTACGTCAAGGCCCAGGCCGATCTCGACCGCTACAAGCCGCTGGTTGAGAAAGACGTGATCAGCAAGCAGCAGTTTGACGCGGCCGTAGCCGCCGCGGACTCCACCAAGGCTGCGCTGGCTGACGCGCAGGCCTCCGCCAAGGCCGCAGCCGATGGCGTGCGTGTGGCTCACGACCGCGAGACGCAGGCCGAGGCCGCCTACAAGTACGCGCTCACCGGACCGCAGCAGGTGGCCGCGCAGGACGCGCGCGCCAAGCAGGCCCAGGCGCAGGTGGAGCAGGCCCAGGCGCAGCTCGATCAGGCCAGGCTCAACCTGAGCTACACCAAGATCGTCGCGCCGGAAGCCGGTATTATCACCCGCAAGAGCGTCGAAGTGAACCAGAACGTCTCGGTGGGCCAGAACATGCTCACGCTGGTTTCGCTGGAAGATCTCTGGATCACCGCCAACTTCAAGGAGACGCAGTTGCGCCACATGCAGGCCGGCCAGAAGGTCGAAATTCACGTGGACTCTACCGGCAAGGACTACGACGGCAAGGTCACGCAGATCGGCGGCGCCACTGGCTCTGTGCTCTCGCTCTTTCCGCCCGAAAATGCAACCGGCAACTACGTGAAGGTGGTGCAGCGCGTCCCCGTGCGCGTCGATTTCACCGATCTGGCCAGGGAAGACCCCAACCACGAGCTGCGCCCCGGACTCTCGGTCGAGCCCAAGGTGTGGGTGAAGTAAGAAGCAGCTTCCAGCCTCCAGCTTTCCTCAATCTGGGGGCTTTAACTTTTGTTTCCAGCTATTGTCGATGCAAAGAAACGGAACGGTGAAAGCAACGCCGGCCTCCAGGTCGGCTGTCCTGGCGGCGTGGACGCCGCCAGCAAACAGCTAGAGGCTGGAAGCTGGCCGCTAGAAGCTGTTTTTGCATTTAGACTTGATCCAGCAATCGCATGAAAGATTCCATCCACGTCTCGAAGGAGAACTACCTCAAGGCTATCCTCGAGGCGGAAGCCGAGGGCCGCGAAGTCATTCCTGCCGTTCTGGCCCACTGGCTCGAAGTTTCCGCGCCCGCCGTCACCATGGCCCTCAAGCGGCTCAAGCGCGACGGCTACGTGGAAGTGGGCGCCGACGGCATCGTGCGTCTCACCACCTCAGGCCGCGAGACGGCTTATCGCACCGCGCTGCGCCACCACCTCATCGAGCGCATGTTGAGCGAGATATTCGGGATGGAATGGCACGAGATCCACGAAGAGGCCGAGCGACTGGAGCATGCTGTCTCGCCTGCCTTCGAGGCCAAGCTGAAAGAAAAACTCGGCGAAGGCGGCGCCTGTCCGCATGGCAATGCCGTTCTGCCCGAGCGCCCGGCCGAACGTAAACGCCGCGGCGAATTGCAGCTCTCTGAAGCCGCGGAGGGCCGCCGCTATACCGTCACCAGCCTGCAGGAGCGCGACCCGAAGCTGCTGCTGTTTCTGCACAAGGCCGGTATCGGCCCCGGACGCAGCCTGCGCGTCTTAAGCCAGAACTATGACCAGACCGTGCAGATTGAGCTGGATACGGGAAAATCCATCCTCGGCCGGCCGGCTGCGGAAGCGGTCTGGCTACGCCCGGCCAATTCTCAGTAATTTAATGTAATAAAATTTATTAACTGCAATTAACGATTTGTGGCATACTGGATTCAGAGGAGCTTTTCCAGCCTCTCCCCGATTCAGATGTCCACTGAAGCCATCACCCAACCGGCCGCCGTGCAGCCTTCCCTGCCAGAAGTGCATTCCTCTGTGGCCGTCTCGCGCTCGCCGTATTCCTGGCGACGCCTGCTGGGTTTTCTCGGCCCCGGCTTCCTCATCGCAGTGGGCTACATGGACCCCGGCAACTGGGCCACCGACATCGCGGGCGGATCGCGCTTCGGCTACACGCTGCTTTTTGTCGTCATGGCCTCGAACCTGATGGCCATCCTGCTGCAAAGCCTTTCGCTCAAGCTGGGTGTCGCCACCGAGCGCGACTTGGCGCAGCTCTGCCACGAGGAGTACGGGCCCAAGGTCAGCTTTGCGCTCTGGATCTTCGCGGAGATCGCCATCGCGGCCTGCGACCTGGCTGAAGTTATCGGCTCGGCCATCGCCCTCGAGCTGCTCTTCCATATTCCGCTCTTTTATGGCGTGCTCATCACCGGTCTCGACGTTCTGCTCATCCTGCTCCTGCAGCACTGGGGTTTCCGCTACGTCGAAGCTCTGGTCATCGCGCTCATCGGCGCCATCATCGCCCTGTTCGGCGTGCAGATGTTCTTCTCCCGTCCCGACTACTTACCCGCTCTGCGCGCCCTGTTCATCCCGTCACCCTCCATCGTCACCAATCCCGATATGCTCTACATCGCCATCGGTATCCTGGGCGCAACGGTCATGCCACATAATCTCTACCTGCACTCGTCCATCGTGCAGAGCCGCCGCTACCAGCGCACCCCCGGCGGCAAGCGCGAAGCCATCCGCATGGCCAACATCGACTCGGCCTTCGCGCTCACCGTCGCTCTGTTCGTCAACGTCGCCATCCTCATCGTCGCCGCCGCGGTCTTCCATCGCAGCGGACACTTCGACGTTGCCGCCATTCAGGATGCCTACAAGCTGCTCAGCCCGCTGGTAGGCGCGGCTGGCGCCAGCACGCTCTTTGCCGTCGCACTGCTTGCTTCAGGCCAGAACTCGTCGATTACCGGGACGCTCGCCGGCCAGGTGGTGATGGAGGGCTTCGTCAACATCCGGCTCGCCCCGTGGCTGCGCCGGCTTATCACCCGCTCCCTGGCCATTATTCCCACCATCGTCGTGGTGGCCATTACCGGCGAGCAGGGAACCGAGAAACTGCTCATTTTCAGCCAGGTCATTCTCTCCCTGCAGTTGAGCTTCGCCGTCGTCCCGCTGGTCCTGTTCACCAGTAGCCGCGCCAGGATGGGCGAATTTGTCAACGCCCGCTGGCTGCAGGCATTGTCGTGGCTCACCGCCCTCCTCATTGCCGTTTTCAATGCCTGGCTCCTGGTCCAGACCGCGCGCGGGCACTGATTCCCCGCTTTTCCTCTCGGAGGCTCCTATGAAGACCGCCATCGCCCGAATGCATATTCCTCTCTTTTTTCTTTTGTTAACTATACTTAATCTCAAAAATTTGCCAGCACAAAGCGGCACTAGCTGCGCGCTCGGCGGCACCGTGACCGATCAGAGCGGCGCGCCGGTTGCAAATGCGCACGTCACCGTACTTGAAGTAGACACCCATGCTGAGCGCACCGGGCTGACGGACAATTCCGGCCACTATCTTTTCTCGCAGATCGATCCGGGAACTTACCGCGTTACGGTCCAGTCACCCGGCTTTGCCGATGCCGCCTCAGAGCCCGCTGCGGTGAATGTGGGCCGCACCGTCGCGCTGAACTTTGTTCTGCACGTGAGCTCTGCCAGCCAGACCGTGGAAGTCACCGCGCGCGAGGGCCTGCTGAGCCTCGACAACCCCAATGTAACCACCACGCTTGAGTCGAAGACCATCGCCAGCCTTCCCAATCCCGGCCAGGACCTTACCTACATCGCGCAGTTTGCACAAGGCGCGCTGATGAACACCGCCGGCTCGTCGAACGATGCAAAGGCCGCAGGCGGCTACGGCAACGTGGAGTTCAACGGCCTGCCCGCAACCTCTAACGGCTACATCCTCGATGGCTACGACACCAACGATCCATGGCTCGGACTCAACATTGGTCTTTCCACCAATCTCGTCATCGGGCTCGACGCCGTGGAAGAGGCGACCGTCAACACCAACTCCTTCGCCGTCGACCAGGGTCGCTACGCCGTCGCGCAGGTGAACTACTTCACCAAATCAGGCGCCAATATCTTCCACGGCGATCTCTACGAGATATGGAACGGCTCGCTCCTGAATGCAGAGGACTACTTTCTGCACGCCAATGACACGCCCGGCAACATTGCTAGGAAGCCGCGCTCCACAGTCAATGAATTCGGGGCGAGCGCCAGCGGCCCCATCCGCAAAAACAGGCTCTTTTTCTTCAGCCACTACGAAGGAATCCGCATCGCTCTGCCGCTGGTCTCGCAGCTTACACTGCCTACGCCGGCCTATCAGCAATATGTCCTGGGCCAGCTCGCAAGCGGAGGAGCCGATCCGGTGACCGGAACCTCGCTGCCCGCCGAGCCGGCCGAGATTCCGTTCTACAAAAGCATGTTTTCTCTGTTGCCATCGACCAGCGGGACTCCGATCGGGATCATTGGCTGCCCGCTGGGCACAAACGGCGACGGCTGCGCCAACCAGCATCAGGCCTCACTCAACAACAGCGACAGCGAAAACCTGATTGTGGCCAAGATCGATCACACCCTCAGCGCGACAGACAGCGCCTGGTACCGCTTCCAGCAGGACACCGGCTTGCAGGCCGCCTATACTGACCCAGTAAACGCGATCTTCAACTCCTACTCGCCACAGCCGCAGCGCACGCTGGTGGCCGGCTACACCCACATCTTCAGCCCGCGCCTCGTCAACCAGTTCAATCCCGGCGCAAGTTGGTACTCGAGCATTTTTGAGCCGAATCACTACGTGCAGGTACTGCAACAATTTCCCATTGTGCTCATGGCCGGCAGCTCCAGCGTGCCTTTCACCACCATCGGCGGCAACGACCAGACCTATCCGCAGGGCCGCAAAGTGACGCAGTGGCAGATCAACGACAATCTCACCTGGACCGCTGGCAAACACACGCTCAAGTTCGGCATCAACACGCGGCGGCTCGACGTGAGCAACTACGATCTCGGCGAGGGTTCCGTGCCCGCCGTCGTCTACAATGACCTGGCGCAATTCACTTACGGCGCGGCCTATACCGCCACGCAGTCATTCCCCCTTACTCTTCGCGAGCGCGTCGCCGTCGGCAACCTTGAGTACTATGCCATGGATACCTACCGGCCCTCGCCGAGGGCCACACTTACCTACGGCATGCGCGTCGCATGGGACACGAACGAGACCAGCCCGCGTGGCCTGTTCGCGCGTCCCGCCGGATCGTTCCTTGATATGCTGCACCAGCCCGCCCAGCCGCTCGACCAAGTGGTTCTTACCCGCGTGCACAAACTTTTTCCCGCAACACCTCTCTTTATCTGGCAGCCGCGTGTCTCGGTCGCCTATCAGCTTCCATTCCGCCTGGCCATTCACTCCGGCTTCGGCACATTCAATGACATCATTCCCGCGCAGATTGCCGATCTTGCCTCAGGCAACGCGCCCTACGCGCCCGCATTCGTAGGCGGCCTTGGCGGCCCGGTTGGTGGCGTGGCCATCGCTCCCGGCGTACCCGGCAGCGCCGTAGATGCGGCCTCCCACGCCAACGCAGCGTTTCAAGCGGCCTTCCAGTCCAGCGCCGTTACTCCGTACGCGGTGAGCCTCAACACGTTTCCAAGCGGCAGGCTCAAAGCGCCTTACTACTACCAGTACAATCTCGGGCTTGAAAAGCAGATCGGCGTGCACGGCAACCTGCGCGCCGACTTCGTAGGAACACGTGGCATGCACGAGCCCTATCAGGTTGAGCTCAACGGCTACCAGACGGTATGCAGCGGCTGCTTCGCGCCTTATCCTTACGCTGCGCCACTCGACGCACGTTTCGGCAGCGTGAACGAATTTCGTACCGACGCCAACAGCAGCTACGCGGGTCTGCAAACCGCGTACACAGAGCAGATTGCCGGGCTCACCCTGCGCGCCAACTACACCTTCAGCCACTGCCTCGACGAGGTCTCGAACGGCGGCCTGCTTTCCTTTTCGAGCCAGGGCATTCTTGCGCCGCTGCCAGGCGAGTTGAGCCGCAGCTACAGCAACTGCGACTACGACGTGCACCATAACATCTCGGCCTTCGGCATCTATCGCATTCCGTTTTCCTCTTCTCACGCGCTGGCGCGAGCGCTCTTCAGCGACTGGTCCTTCTCTGAGTCCGCTTTCTTTCACAGCGGACTTCCATTTTCTGTTCTCAGCCAGCCTTACACGGCTGGGGGCAACGGCGTCTTTCAAAGCAGCGGCCCGCAGTTTGCACGGCGCGTTCCCAGCGTCCCAGTCTATCGCAAGGCTCCGTACCCTGGCGTCACTGTCGCCGGCACAAAACAGTGGCTCAACCCTGACGCATTCGTCTCCGTGGTCAACCCGGCCACCGGCGCCTGTACCGGCGGCGATTCGCCCATGCGCTGCCAGTTCGGCAACACCGGCCGCAACACGGCGCGCGGACCACGCTTCAGTGACTCCGACATCTATCTCACCAGGACCTTTCCCATCCGCGAGGGTGTGTCGTTGCTCTTTGATACGCAATGGTTCAATGCCTTCAATCATCCGAACTTTGCACTGCCTTCCAATGTCGAAGCCGGTGTGCCGGCCCAGACTGCCCTCGACGTACCCGCCCGCTTCGGCACGCTCGAAAGCACCATCGCGCCGCCGACCGGCCTGCTCGGCGTGGGGCTGGGCGGAGACAGCTCGCCGCGCATGATCGCGTTGCAGGCACGCATTGAATTTTGAGCGCGCTCCTGCCGATTCACGAATCGGTCGCGCTGAAGAACACCCGAAGTCACCCCATCCCTTGCATACACTGTTGATGCCACGTTCCGTACATGATTCAATGGCAAGTGTCATATTGGGCCAGCGGGGATTGCAACCAACCGAATTGGGTGACGTCTCATGAGCGATGCCAAGGGGCAGGGGGAAAACGCGGCAGAGGAACAGCCGCACATACCGGAGAGCCGCTATGAAGTGGTGCCCGTAGCGGCAAAGACAAACGAGGCCGATCTCTATTCCTTCCGCGCGGAGATTCCTCCGCCGCCACCGCCGCCCGCTCCCACGCCCACCCAGGCTCTTCTGCAGCAGAACAAGAATCTGCTCCGCGCCCTGGCTGTGGGCGGCGCGGTGGTGGCCGTGACAGCGCTCATCGCTTGGCTGGCGCTCCGGAAGGACGAGCCGCCGGCCTACATCGACCTGGGCACGAGCAACATCCCCGCAGCCGGACTGCAGGGCCGGCTCGTCGCCCGCTGGCTGGGGTCGGCGGCTTACGAGCTCCACGTCGATCCGATCGCTCCCCAGCAGCTTTCCGGCTTCTCCGCCGTAGTTGCCAATCCGCCGCACCCGCTCTCGGTCAGCTTGCGCCTCAAGGATGCTTCCGGCGTGGTCTGCCGGAAGGAGATTTTGTTTCCGTACAATCCGCAGCCCGCGTCTGGCGCTGACCATCCCGATGCCCTGCAGCCGCAGAAGACGTTTGCCGGAGACACGGTGCAGAACGTAGCCTCTGCAGACGGCACGATCGATGAGATCGTCGTAGACGGTCCGCTGGATTGCGCCGAGAAGACGTACGGGCGCATCGCAGCGTGGGACTTTTCCTCGAACTTTCCGGTCGTTGCCGACCAGGATGACTGGTTGAAGCACGAGCAGAGCGTTGCAGCGAACGAGCGCCGCCGCGCCGCGGAGATCCACGCACGCGCGCTCATTCCCAAGACCCAGCCGCTCTCTGCTCCTATCGAGGGCGACGATGTGGTGGTTTCTGACAATCCCTCGCGCGGCAGCGTGGAAACCAGAGCCGGCAGGGTCTTTTACTTCGGCCGGGAAGGGTTGCGTGAAGCCGAGGCTGGCTGGCAGGTCTTTCCCGTTGCCATCCATTTCCGCTGCGACACAAAGTCCTTCTGCGTCCTCACCCGTATCGGAACCTCCATCGTTCTGCAGGCCCGCCTGGTACATTGAGCGCGCCCATCTGTCCACGGCAAGGCAAGGAGTGCTGGCCTTTCTGATCCCTGATCTCTGTTCCCTGTTTCCTGTCTTTCCGTCGTACCATGAATGCGATGCACATTCTCTCTGCCGCTGAGATGCAGGTCTGCGATCGGGTCACCACGGAGCACTTCGGTGTGCCGTCCATCGACCTGATGCGCGCCGCTGCGAACGCCGTAGCCACTATTGCGCGCGAGCAGTTTCCGCGCGCACGCCGGGTTACCGTACTGTGCGGCCGCGGCAACAATGGCGGCGACGGCATGATGGCCGCGCGTCTGCTTGCCCGCGAAGGCCTGCGCGTCACCACGCTGCTCTTCGGCGAGCCCGGCGCGCTCAAGGGCGACGCCGCCATCGCGTGGCATGAGCTCACCCATCCAATGCGCTGCGCCATTCATATTGTCCGCTCTGCGCACGAGCTCGAGCAGCACCGGGAAGCCCTCGCCGCGGACCTGATTCTCGATGCGCTGGTCGGCACCGGGTTCAAGCCGCCGCTTAAAGGTCTGGCGCTCGCCGCGCTGGACTGGATCGGCTCCAGCCGCGCGCCGGTTCCCACACCCATCCTGGCCGTTGATCTGCCCTCCGGCTGGCCCGCTGACGCAACCAGCGCCGCCGCAACCGATCGCGTCTTTCCCGCCGATGCCGTCGTCACCTTTACTGCGCCTAAGCCGGCGCATGTCTTTGGCGCGCTCACCCGCGCCTGGCATCAGCCCATCGTGGTTGCGCCCATCGGCTCGCCTGGCGAGGCCATCGTCTCCGCGCTCCAACTGGAGTGGGCCGGCTCCGCCACGGCGCTTACCCATGCGCCGCGCGCCGCCGCGGCCAACAAAGGCAGCTTTGGCCATGTGCTCGTTATCGGTGGGACCTTCGGCTCGGCTGGAGGCAAGGCCGGAGCGCCCGCCATGGCTGCGCTGGCTGCCATGCGCGCCGGCGCCGGCCTGGTCACCGCCGCTGTGCCTGCGCCTGCACTTCCAGTGGCAGCCGCCGTTGCGCCCGAGTTGATGACCATGCCGCTCGAAGCCACTGCCGACGGCCACATCGCAAAAGAAAATCTCGGTGCCGATCGTCTCTCTGCGCTCACGGCCGGAAAGACCGTGTTGGCCATCGGCCCCGGCCTCGGCCAGAGTCCCGAAACGGTGAAGTTCACCACCGGTCTGCTGTCCTCCACCGATCTTCCTGCCGTCATCGACGCTGATGCGCTCAACATCCTTGCCGCCAAGCCGGTGCTGCTCGCCAAGCTGGCCCAAAAGGGGAAACGCACCCTCGTCCTTACGCCGCACCTCGGAGAAATGGCCCGCCTGGCCAAAATGACGACTGCGGAGATTCAGTCCAACCGTCTCGAAATCGCGCGTAGCTTCGCGCAGCACAACGGTGTCACGCTGGTTCTGAAGGGCGCGCGCACGCTCATCGCGCATCCCGACGGCCGCGTTGCCGTAAACACCACCGGCAACCCCGCCATGGCCAAAGGCGGCAGCGGCGATCTGCTCACCGGACTGGTCGCCGGACTACTGGCGCAGCATCCATCCGATCCAGCGCGTGCCGTGGAGGCTGCTGTCTATCTTCATGGCCTGGCTGCCGACCTGGCCGCGCGCGCCGGCGACGAGCACACCCTGCTGGCCACCGACAGTCTGGCTTATCTTTCACGGGCTTTTCGCTTTTACTCGCGGGCCGCAAACGGGTATGTTTGGTTACAGGGGCTGCCGGCCAGTCCCGCACGCGAGGCAGCCAGATGACGAATGCCGCACCTCCCGCGGAAGGCAGGATTCACCAGTTCACCACGCAGAGTGGCGCAGACACCATCGAGGTGGGCCGCAAGCTCGTCCGCCTGCTGGAGCCGCCGCAGCTTCTGCTGCTGCGCGGCGAACTGGGCACGGGCAAAACCACGCTGGTAAAGGGAATCGCGCAGGCGCTGGACGCCGCGGAGCCTGACGAAGTCACCAGCCCTACCTTCACGCTGCTCCACGAGTACGATGGCTCGCGCAACGGCAAGCCGGTCAAGCTCTATCATCTTGACGTCTACCGGCTCGAAGGCGAGCGCCAGCTTGAGACCCTCGGCCTGGAAGAGCTGCTCACTCCCGACGCGCTAGTGCTGGTGGAGTGGGGCGAAAAGTTCAAGAGCATCCGCAAGCGCGCCACCGGCGAGATCGTCATTACCTCCGAAGGCGGCGACACCCGCAAGATCACCGTTACGCTGAAAGAGTAGCCAGGCCGGCAAGTCGGCAATTTACTTCCGTGCCCCATCCTTTTCACGTTTTTGGTGAAAAGAGTGGAAAGCCACATTACTCAATTGGTTCTTCTCCAGCCTGGGCACCCAAAGGCCTCACCCAGCTTTCTCAATCCGGCACGAACCCCATCCTTGACCACTCCCAACAACCCTCTGTTCTAATCCATTCCATGCACCGCCTTCCCTTCGATGAAGTGCAGCACACCCTCGCCGCGGTTCTTTCCAAACTTGGCTTTACGCCCGGCCGCGCCGCCACCGGCGCGCGCCTTTTTGCCGAAACCACCTGCGATGGCGTCTACACCCACGGCATCAACCGCTTTCCGCGCTACGTCGCCACCATCCGCAACGGCAGCGTAATCGTCGACACTGAGCCCAGGCGCATCGCCGCCTTTGGCGCGCTGGAGCGCTGGGACGGCCGGCGCGGCCCCGGCAATCTCAACGCGCTCGCCATGATGGACCGCGCACTCGCGCTCAGCCGCGAGCACGGCATCGGCTGCGTAGCGCTGGCCAATACCAATCACTGGATGCGTGCCGGCACCTACGGCTGGCAGGCAGCCGAGGCCGGCTTCATCGGCATCTGCTGGACGAACACCATGCCCAACCTGCCGCCGTGGGGCGGCGCTGAGCGCGTGATCGGCAATAATCCTCTGGTCGTCGCCGTGCCGCGACCAGGTGGCCACGTCGTCCTCGACATAGCTATGTCGCAGTTCTCGTATGGACAGCTTGAAAGCTACCGCAAGCGCGGCGAGATGCTGCCTGTCGACGGCGGTTTCGACCTGGAGGGAAATCTTACCCGCGATCCCGGCGCCATCGAGCGGTCGTGGCGTCCGCTGCCCATCGGCTACTGGAAAGGCTCGGGGCTCTCCATCGTGCTCGACATGATTGCCGCCATGATGGCGCTGGGCAAAGCCACGCATCAGCTCTCGCACGATCCCGTCTTCGAGCACAGCGTCTCGCAGATGTTTCTGGCGATGCACCCCGCGGCCTTCGGACCGGAGCCAGGGGCCGCGCAGATTGCCGACGCGATTATTGCCTCGCTGCACAACTCGAAGCCGGCCAGTGAAGGCAGGCGCGTCCGCTATCCGGGCGAGGAGACGCTGCGCATCCGCGCCGAAAACCGCAAGCTCGGTCTTCCCGTAGAACCCGCCGTCTGGGCTGAAATTCAGGCAATGTAGAAAGAGTTTTTGTATGCGAAAGGAGCCGTGAGCATGAGCCATGAAACAGAAGCAGCCGCCTGCTGCGGATCGTGCGCGCCGTGCGCTCGTCCACTGCGCCGCGTGGCCTGGCTCCAGTCTGTCACGCTCGCCTGGATGCTGCTCGAGTGCGCGGGCTCTCTGTACGCTGCCGCCAGCGCGCACAGCGTGGCCCTGCTGGCCTTCGGAGCAGACAGCTTCGTCGAGCTGCTTTCAGCCGTCGTGGTGCTGCTGCAGTTCCTGCCACGATTTGCCCTGGGCAGAACGCATGCCGAGCGGGCCGCCGCGGTCCTGCTGTTTCTGCTGGCCGGCGTCGTCGCCGGCATCGCCGTCCTGTCCTGGCGCGGCGCCGTGGAAACAAGCTGCCTCGGCATCGCCGTAACCGCTCTCGCGCTTGTCCTCATGCCGCTGCTGGCGTGGCTCAAGCGGCGCGAAGCGCGCGTGCTTGACAATCGCGCGCTGGCTGCAGACGCAGCGCAATCGGCCACCTGCGCCTGGCTCGCCGCCGTCACTCTGGCAAGCCTGGCCATCAACGCTCTCTGGCGCGTCCCATGGATCGATGCAGTGGCAGCGCTCGCGGCTGTACCGATTCTCGTTATCGAAGGCAGACGCGCCTGGCGCGGCGAGGGCTGCGGTTGCGCCGCCTGTTAGAAGCTGTTGAAAAACTCGATGTTTTGAAAGGGCACGGCTGAAGCCGTGCCGCATCCTTTTCGCGCCGGCGTTCCGTGAGAGCGCTCAAAAGCCCATGATGTTGTAGCCGCAATCCACGTAGATCGTCTCGCCCGTGACTGCGCTGGCAAGATTGCTGGCCAGGTACAGCGCCGTTCCGCCTACTTCGCCCTGGTCCACGTTGCGATGCAGCGGAGAACGATCGGCATGCGCCTTCATCATGTCGCCCAGTGCGCCAATGCCGCGCGCCGCCAGCGTCTTGATCGGTCCCGCGGAGATGGCATTGACGCGAATGCCCCTGGGACCTAGCGCGAATGCCAGGTAGCGCACGCACGACTCGAGCGACGCCTTGGCCAGCGCCATCACGTTATAGTGCGGCACCACTTTTTCGGCAGCGTAGTAGCTCAGCGTCATGATGCTGCCGCCCTCGGGCATCAGCGGCACCGCGGCGCGGCTCACCGCAATCAGCGAATACACGCTCACGTCGTGCGCAATGCGAAAGCCCTCGCGGCTGGTGTTGAGGAACTCGCCCTTCAGGTCTTCGGGGGGCGCGTAGGCCACGGCGTGCACCAGGATGTCGAGACTGCCGTACTTCTGCTTGAGCGCCACAAACAGCGTCTCGATCTCCGCATCGCTCGACACGTCGCACTGGAAGCCGCTGGCGCCGGGCAGGTCGTTAATCAGGTCTTCGGCCTCGGCCTTCATGCGCTCGTTCTGATAGCAGATAGCCAGCGTTGCGCCGGCTCCATGCAGCTTTTGCGCGATGCCCCACGCGATGGAACGCTTGTTGGCCAGCCCGAAGATAACGGCCGTCTTGCCTGCCAGGTCGATCATGCCTGCGTTGCTCCTCCTCGCTTTGCGGCTTTGGGTCCGGCGGTCTGCGAGAAAAACACCCACCCGGACCGTCTCCTAGGATAGCAGCCGTGCCACCTTCAACCGCCAAGCCCTCAGCCGCCGAGATCGATCAGCTCCACACGGCCCACCGGCCGCTCCAGGAACCGCGATCCCAGCCGCTCGAACTTCTTCACCGAGTCGGTCGCAAAACAGCGAATCTCGGTCTGCGCAAGCGCGCCGCCCGGTTGCGCCGCCGCGCGGCCGTTGAACAGCTTCACCGCCGTCTCGGCCGTTGACTCGGCCGAATCGATCACGCGAACGCCGCTCGCGCTGTTGTTCGCAAGCACCTGCTCGATGAGCCGCCGCAGCAGCGGATAGTGCGTGCAGCCCAGCACCAGCGTGTCCGGCTTCAGTCCTTCGGCCGCTGCCTGCGCGCGCAACTCGCCCAGATAGATGCGAATCACCTCGGCCGTCACCGGATGCGTAGTCCATCCCTCCTCGACCAGCGGCACCAGCAGTGGGCAAGCCTTCTCGATCGCGCGCAGCCCACGCGCCTGGCACGCCGCCGCATAGGCATGGCTGTGCACCGTCGCATCCGTCGCAATCACCATCACGTCGCCGCTGGCGGAGGCTCCCTGCGCCGCTGACGCACCCGGCTCGATCACTCCCAGCACCGGAACCGGCACTGCATCCTGAATCGCGTCCAGGGCCAGCGCGCTGGCCGTGTTACACGCAATCACCATGAACTCGGCGCCCTGCTCGCGCACCAGGAACTGCGCGCTCTGCGCAGCATAGCGCGCGATGGTGCGCCGCGACTTGGAGCCGTAAGGCAGCCGTGCCGTGTCGCCCAGAAAGGCATACCGCGCCTGCGGCAGCCGCTCAATAAGCGCGCGCAGCACCGTGAGCCCGCCAAAGCCCGAATCGAAGACACCGATCACCGGTTGCCTTCCTGCTTTACTCACGGCTGCGCTCCTTGCACCGGCTCCGCCTCCGTCGTCAGATAAGTCCGCATCAGGTTCGCGTGCCCGGCCAGCGTCTCGCGCGGCTGCCCATCCACCAGGAAGCGCACCTCCGTTACCTGCGGCAGATTGGCGTGCAGCGTAGCGCAGATGGAGAGCACGGTCAGGCTCTCGGTCTCGATGCCCGAGGGATGGCTGGCGGCGAAGGCTCCCGACAGGTTCACCACGGCCAGTTCATCACCACCTTGCGCGCTGTCTGCGCCTGCGGCCGGCGTTTCCGCATCGGGCACAACTACGTTCTGCTTTGCCTTATCGCGCGAATGTGCAACTTCCTCGTGCGGGGCAGACGCAGGCATCAGGAAAACCTGCAGCACCGAGCCGGCTCCGCCGGGAACGGAGTGCGCCGCATCCTGCGCCGCGTACAGGTCGAGCAGCGTGCCCAGGATGGCCCGCGCACGCTCGTTGGGGCTCTGCGGCAGCGGCAGCGCAAGCTCCTGGGTCATCAGCGTGTCGTCCGCGTCGTTGGCCACCATCAGCGTGGCCTGCACCGCCGCAGCCACCTGCGGGGCCTGGGTCGGCGTGGACTGCTCGCCCTCCAGCAGTCGCTGGTGCTCGCGGTTCCGCAACTGCCACAGCGCCGCGCCCATCACGATGGATGCAGCCAGCAGCAGGAAGAAAAGCACCGTCTGATAGCGAGGGATCACGGCTGGCTCGCCCCTGCGGATTCTTCGAGATGCGCGGCCTCGGACCGCCATTCGACAAGTGCCGCAGCCAGCGCGTTGGCTACGCGTGCCTGGTAGCCGGGATCGTTCAGGCTATCGGCCGGTGTCCCGGCTGCGTTTTTGTCCGGCGATACCTCCACGGCGATCGCCGGGCAGGTCATGCTGTCTACTACGGGAAGCGCGGTACGGCCGACAGTCACCGGCAGCGAGGCCTGTTGCAGCGCCGAGTTCACCACCCCTTCAAAAGCCACGCTGCGCATTACCCATGCGGCCTGGGCCGTCTTCCACGGCACAAATCGCGCCTGTGCGGCCGGCGCAAAGGACGAGGCAAACAGGTGCACGCCCGTTCCCGTCAGCGTGCCGTGCAGGCTCACGCAGGCCTGTGCATTGGCATGATTGGCAATCTCGTCGCGGCGCTCGCCGTCGAGCGTTGCATCCGACTCGCGGGTCGTGACCACCTGCATTCCGCGCGCCGCCAGGAGCGAGCGCAGCCGCACGCTGAGCGCGAGGGTAAAGTTCTTCTCCAGCCAGTCGCTGCTATGGCCGCCCGTGTCGTCGCCGCCGTGGGCGGCGTCGAGGACCACCACGAACCGTGACCCAGACGCCGGAGGAGCCTGCGCAAACCCCGGCAGACACCACGCCGCAAATACAACTGCAATCGCCGCCGCGCGCATCAGGCCACCCGCCATCGGCTCACTCCAGCGCATAGATGGCCAGGCCGCTCAGCAGCTTGGGATAGAAATCGGTGGACTTCTGCGGCATCACGTCGCCGGCAAAAGCCACTTCGCGAAGCTGCTCCATGGTTACGGGATTGGTCAGGAAGCACACATCGGCTTCGCCGCGGCGCGCCTGGTCCACCGCCTCGCCCGCATCGCGCAGATAGCGGATGTTGGTCTGCTCGCGCACCTTCTCGGCGTCCAGCCCCAGCAGCCGCTCCAGCAGCAGGGCGTGCAGATGCGTCAAGTCAAGCTGGCGCAGCCGCTCGGGAATCGCGCTCAGCGCTGCGGTTGCCTCCGGCTTCGAGCGCAAAAGATAGTCGCCACTGCGTGTCACCGCGATAAAAGCCGTTCCCTTTTGCCGCCGCAGCGCCGCAATCAGTTCGCTCGCATCCTGCGCAGGCAGGGCATCGACGGTAAAGAATTTTTCGGCGGCTTTGATAAACGCCTTTGCGTCAAATTCAGCGAGTCCATGCACTACCCGGTGCGTGGGCAGAATCACCAAGCCGTCCGTATCCATGTTGACGAAGGTCATCATGGCCGCGGCTTCGGCAAACGGCGGCTGCGGCAGTTGCGTCGAGCTGGTTTCCTGCCTGGCCGGCATTGCGCCGTGCTCGCGCGTCCACTCGTGCATGTAGTTCAGCGCCGTCTCGTAGCGATGGTGCCCGTCGGCGATGATCAGCTTCTTGTCGGCCATCGCCGTGGTCAGCAGGCGGATGGTCGCCGGGTCGCTCACTCGCCACACGCGGTGCACTACGCCGTACTCGTCGGTTACCTCGGCGTCCGGCGCGCCGCTGCCGTCGTAGAGAATCGACTCGATCGTCTTTGCCGGGTCAGAGTAGAGCATGAAGATCTGGCCGAAGTGTGCCCGCGTGGCCTTGAGCAGATTGAGCCGGTCGCTCTTCGGCTTAGCCAGCGTCTGCTCGTGCCGGAAGACGACCTGCTCCGCGTAATCGTGCAGTCTGCCCAGGGCAATGAACCCGCGCCGCTCCTTGACCGTCTGCGTGCCCGGAACCGTAAACCGCTGAGCATAGGCCAGGACGCAGGGATCTTTCTCCTGCACCAGGATGCCTTCTTCGCGCCAGGCCCGGAAATCCCGCGCCGCGCGCGTGTAGACGCTCTCCCCGCGTTCGGCATCGAAGAGTTCAGGCAGTCCCAGGATGATGCGCACCAGGTTGTAGGGGCTACGCCGGTAATAGGCCTGCTGCATGGCAGGCGAGATCTTGTCGTAGGGCTGGGTAACCACGTCGTTCAGGCGGACGGCGGACGGATTGTATCGCCAGGCGCGAAACGGATAAATGCGAGCCATCAGAAAGTTCGTGCTCCGCGTTGAAGCAATGGAAGATTTAAGCGCCCGCATTCCGCCTTGTCAAATCCCGGACGCTGAATTGCTTACGCTTGATTGTATCCCAGCGTCCGTAGAGAGAGGGCATCTGCCGGATACCGGGATACGGAAACGCGATTACAATCTGGTTACACCAGGGACGAGGCAATCGTGCTACTATCGCGGTCAGCCTCAAGGTGCTTGGCTATGAAAACGCGTCCCCTCCCGTGTATTTCGCCAGTTGGGGGCGGCAATCTGCGCCAGATTCGCCGTGCAGCACGGCTCTGCAGCCTGTGGATCTGCAGTCTTCTGTTGTGCTTCTGCCTCTGCCATATCCAGGCCCAGGACGACCAGCTCAACCGGGTTCACGTGCAGCCGCCGGCGGGCACGGCTTCGCCGGCCGCGGAGCCTGCCAGCGCCGAGGCGCCTCCTGAGACCGGCATCAATGCGCTCAAGATCCATCCCGGCTCCTTTATCCGCATGGACGTCGACCTGGTCCTGGTTCCGGTCACCATCACCGATCCCATGAACCGGCTGGTCACCGGTCTCGAAAAGAACGACTTCCAGGTCTTTGAGAACAACGGCGAACAGGCTATCTCCAGCTTTGCCTGCGAGGATGCGCCCGTCTCCATCGGTATCATCTTCGATCTCTCCGGCTCCATGACCTCCAAGCTGGTCCGTGCCAAGGAGGCCATCCTGCAGTTCATCATGACCGCCAATCCGCAGGATGAATTTTTCGTGATCGGCTTCAACGACCGCCCCGAGCTCATCGAGGACTTCACCAGCTCCGTCGAAGACATCCAGGCGCGCCTGGCTACCGTGCAGAGCGGCCACCGCACCGCGCTCCTCGACGCCATCTATTACGGCGTAGCCAAGATGAAGGACGCGCATCACGAGCGCAAGGCCCTGCTGGTCGTCTCCGACGGCGGCGACAACCGCTCCCGCTACACCGAAGGCGAAGTCCGCGCCCAGGTGCGCGAGTCCGACGTGGAGATTTACTCCATCGGCATCTTCGACCCCTACGCGCCCACTCCCGAGGAGCGCACCGGCCCGCAGCTTCTCGAAGACCTGAGCGACTCCACCGGCGGCCGCATGTTCCGCGTGGACGACGTGGACGAGATGAGCGACATCGCCGAGAAGATCTCCACCGAGCTGCGCAACCAGTATGTGATCGGTTACCGCCCTACGGACCGGACCCGCGACGGCAAGTGGCGTAAAGTAAAGTGAAGGTGAATCCTCCTCCGGGACTGCCTCCGCTCACGGTCTATGCCCGCACCGGCTACTATGCGCCCTTACAATAACGCCCTTCGTGCAGCCCTGTTGACCGCAGCGGCGCTCATCTTTGCTTCTCAACCAGCCCTGGCGATTGTCGCGGCTCCGCAGTCTGCTGCGCCCGCCACGGCAAGCCAGACGCCAGGCTTTCCTGCCGATGCCGATCCCGTCCGCTCGCCGGAGGGCACGGCAACCGGGCAGGCTCCGCTGCCGAAAGAGGGAAGCGGCTACGTGCTGCGCACGGACGTGGAGGAAGTGGTGCTCAACGCTACCGTGCTCAGCGGCAACCAGATCGTGCAGAACCTCACCAGGGACGACTTCCAGGTCCTTGAAGACGGCGTGAAGCAGACCCTGCTCAGCTTTCAGCACACCGATCTCCCGGTTTCCATCGGCTTGGTCATCGACAACTCCGGATCCATGTATCGCAAGCGGCCGTCGGTGAACAAGTCCGCGCTCGACCTGATTGAGGCATCGAATCCACAGGATGAAGCCTTCGTCGTCAACTTTTCCGATGAGGCTTTCATCGACTGCGACTTTACCAACGATGTAAGCAAGCTTCGCGACGGTCTCTCGCACATCGACTCGAAGGGCGGCACGGCGCTCTACGACGCTGTGGTCGCCTCGGCTGACAAGCTGGTGAACGACGGCAAGCGTCCCAAACAAGTCCTGGTGCTGATCACCGACGGCGAAGACAACGCCTCCACGCTCAACCTGGAGCAGACCATCCGGCGCGTGCAGGAGCTCTCCGGCCCGGTCATCTACTCCATCGGCCTGTTGTTTGGCGACGAGATGAGCCGCGCTGAGGTCCGCCATGCCCGCCGCGCGCTCGAAATGCTCTCCACTGAAACCGGCGGCATGGCTTTTTTCCCAAAATCGATTGAAGAAATCGACCAGATCGCGGCGGAAGTGGCCCGCGACATCCGCAGCCAGTACACGCTTGGCTACCGCTCTACCAAGCCCACCTCGGTTCCCGGCTTCCGCCGCGTGGAAGTGATTGCCCAGGCTCCCGGCATGGGCAAGCTCACCGTCCGCACCCGCACCGGCTACTTCCCCGTGGCCCGCAAGGAAAAGCCGTCCGCCCAAGCCGGTGAGAACTGAGGCCGGGCAAGTCTGGCTGCCGCGCGATCCCGCGATGCCGGACGTCTGAAGCCATGCGTTCAAAGAGCGAGACTTCCTCCCGTCCGCACGCGATAAGCTAAAATCAGGAGACCGTCGCGAATCGCACTTATGTCCGAATACAAGTACTCGACCCTTGCCGTACACGCCGGCCAGCACCCCGATCCGCTCACCGGCGCCGTCAATGTGCCCGTCTATCTTTCTTCGACCTTTGAGCTTACCGGCATCGGGACTGACCGCGGCTGGGACTACTCGCGCGCCGGCAACCCTACCCGCGACCGCCTTGAATACGCGCTTGCCGCTCTGGAGGGCGGCGTCAGCGGTCACGCGTTTACCACCGGCATGGCGGCCATCTCCGCGCTGGTGGCCCCGCTCCACGCGGGCGACCACCTTGTCTGTTCCCGCGACGTTTACGCCGGCACCGTCCGCCTCTTTGACCAGATTGTCAGCGGCTACGGCATCGAGATCGAGTACGTCGATACCAGCGACCTGACCACCGTGGAAGCCGCCATGCGCCCCAATACCAGGCTCGTGCACATTGAGACGCCGAGCAATCCGCTCATGGTGCTTACCGACATCGCTGCGGTGAGCCGCATTGCGCACGCGCACGGGGCGGAGGTCAGCGTTGACAACACATTTCTTTCGCCCGTGCTGCAGAACCCGCTCGTGCTCGGCGCGGACATCGTGATGCACTCGACCACCAAGTACCTCAACGGCCACTCCGACGGCCTGGGCGGCGCGCTGATCGGCTCCACGGCCGAGCACAAGGAGCGTTTTCTGCTGGTGCAGAAGGCCGCCGGCGCTGTCATGTCGCCCTTTGAGTGCTTCCTTGTCCTGCGCGGCATCAAGACACTACCGCTGCGCGTGCAACAGCACGAAGAAAACGGCCATGCGGTCGCCGAATTTCTCTCCACCCACCCCAAGGTAAGCCGGCTCGCTTATCCGGGGCTTAAAAGCCATCCGCAGTACGATCTGGCGGTAAAGCAGCAGAAGGGCTTTGGCTCCATGATGAGCTTCGAGCTCAAGTCCCGCGACGAAGCGGCGCGGTTCCTGGGCGCGCTGAAGATCTTCCTCAACGCCGAGTCGCTGGGCGGGGTCGAGTCGCTCGCGTCTCACTCGGCCACGACCACCCACGGCTCGGTCAGCGAAGAGATCCGCGCCTCCATGGGCATCAACGAAGGCCGCATCCGGCTTTCCATCGGCATCGAGGACAAGGAAGATATCATCGCCGACCTCGACCAGGCCCTGGCCACAGTCTGACGGGCTGTCATGCAGCACGGCGCGCCCATCCTGGCGATTGACACCTGCGGTCCTTCCGGCTCGGTAGCCCTGGGCCGCGTGGCCGGTCGGGACCTCGAAGTCCTCGGCCAAGCTGAGCTTGAGGGCCGCACCTACTCGGCCACACTCGTCGCTGCCGTTCGCGACCTGCTTGCGGCCGCAAAAATCGGTCTCCGCGACCTTGGCGGCATCGTTGCCATCAGCGGCCCTGGAAGCTTTACCGGCGTCCGCGTCGGCCTGAGCGCCGTCAAAGGCCTTGCCAGCGCCCACGATACGCCTGTAGTTGCGCTCTCTCGCTTGCTGGTTCTTGCCCGCAAAGCCGGCGTGCCTTCCTCCGCGCTCGATGCACACCGCGGCGAACTGTTCCTGCGCCTGGAATGCGCCGGCAGCGATCCCGTGGAACTGCTTGCCGGTCCTCCCGAGCTTGCCGCCATGCAGCCACCGCTCCGCATCGCCGTCTGCGACGAGGCCGCAGCGAAGATGTTCAGCATTGCGTGGCCGAAGACGCAAAACGTAAAAGCCACCCCGCCCACCGCTGCCGACGCGCTTCGCCTGGGAGAATCCCACCTTGTTGCCGGCGTCCATGCCGATCTCGCGCAGCTCGATGGCCACTACCTGCGCCGCTCCGACGCCGAAATCTTCGGCAAACCTCTCGGTAACGAGTCTCAAACGCCATGAGCTTCGACCTGGGCAGGATCGGAATCAGACCCGCCGATGCGTCTGACCTTGACGCAATCATCAGCATCGCTGCGATCCCCGTCGAAGCCCCGCACTGGTCCCGTGCGCGCTACGACGAAGTGCTGCGCGCCAACTCTTCCATCCCGCGTATCGCACTCATTGCGTACGATACCCGAAGCAGGAAAGTCGTCGGCTTTATCATTGCCAGCCTGGTCGTCCCCGAAGCCGAACTGGAAACCATAGCCGTCGCTCCCGAACGCCGGCGACAGGGAATCGGCGCCTGCCTGCTCGCCGCGCTTGTTCATGAGCTCAAACCTGCCGGTGTAAACGTGCTTCATCTGGAAGTCCGCGCCTCGAACCTGGCAGCCATCCGATTCTACGCGTCGGAAAACTTCAAGCAGACTGGAGTTCGCCCGTGCTACTATATTGATCCTGAAGAAGATGCAATCCTTATGAGCCTGCAGATCGAATAAGACAGGGCTCTCTGCCGCTCAGTCCCGCCCCTCCGTCAGCCCGTTGCTGTGATTCCAGTCACCCAACCCCCTGTTCCTTTCCTGATATTCACAGTAAAGTGTTCCTTTTGGCGTTTTCCCGCTTGCCGACCAACCCGCAGCGGAGCTATATGTAGATGTTCTGCAACATGCGGCTGGATCCATTCGTCCGCTGGAATGAGTTCGCCGTACCGGAGGTGCTTGATGGATGAAGTAAAGGAAGCCACGCTGAGCGAAGAAATCGATCGCCTGCACGCCGAACATCAACGCTACGCTCAGCGGTTGGAAGAGTTGCTTCAGAAACCCTATCTCAGCACAGACGAACAGTTGGAAGAAGTGCGGTTGAAAAAACTTAAACTGCACGCGAAAGATCTTATCTATGCGCTTGAACGTCGGATGCCGGCCATAGCATAGGGCTTTCGGCGCGGAAGCAGCCAGGTTGAACGGCAGGCCCAGGGTCCTTTGAGCCGGGCAGAGTGCATTTGTGTCAGCCTCGTCAGACACGGATAACCGTATAATCGTTGGGGACGATGGTTCGTGACGGTTACATTTACGGTTTCAGTCTGCTGGCTGTCGCAGCGGCTCTGGTCTGGCTTACGGGCAGTTGGCGGTGGGCGGTGGCGCCCGTTCTTCTGGCTGGCTTCTTTCTCTGGTTTTTCCGCGATCCGCATCGCGCTATCCCCTCCGGCGATGGTTTCATCGTTTCTCCCGGCGACGGCCGGGTGACCGAGGCAACCTTGATCGCCACTCCCGACGGCCCCCGCCAGCGCATCAGCATCTTTTTGAGCGTCTTCGATGTGCACGTCAACCGCGCACCCATCGGCGGCATCCTCAGTAAGGTGCGGTACAAGGCCGGCAAATACCTCAATGCCATGAATCCTGACTCGGCCGAGCACAACGAGCAGAACATCGTGACGGTGCGCGGCGAGGGACCCGACGCGGGAATCGAGGTTACCTTCAAGCAGATCGCCGGCCTGCTGGCGCGGCGCATTGTTTTCAACTTCGGCGAGGGCCAGGCCGTGACGCGCGGGCAGCGCGTGGGGCTCATCAAGTTTGGCTCGCGCGTCGACATTATTGTGCCCGCCGCCGCCGAGTTGCGCGTGCAAGTGGGCCAGCGGGTAAAGGGCGGCGAGAGCATTCTGGCCGCCGTGCCATAGGGAGACCGCGCGTGAGCTACGAGGACCAGGTCCAGGCCAGGGCAAGGAACCAGGCGCGCCTGCGCCGCGGCATGTTTCTGCTGCCCTCGCTGTTTACCGCGGGCAACATCGGAGCCGGCTACTACTCCATTACCCAGACCATCGCCGCCATCGGCAGCAACGGCGAAGCGCACACCCACCTCGACTGGGCGGCCATCGCCATCCTCTTCGCCATTCCGTTTGACGCGCTCGACGGCCGCATTGCCCGTATGACGAATACCTGCAGTGACTTTGGCCGCGAGCTCGATTCGCTGGCAGACGTGATCACCTTCGGCTTGGCTCCCAGTCTGCTGGCTTTCGTATGGGGATTTCATTTTCTGCCCGACTCGGTCAACCCGCAGTTGCGGCAGCATCTTATCCAGGCCGGCGCCTTCATCTGTTTCCTGTTTCTGCTCTGCGGGGCCTCGCGTCTGGCCCGCTTTAACATCAGCCACGATCCGCAGCCGCGCAATCCCGGCCGGCCGGGCCGCAAATACTTCGTAGGCATGCCCATTCCGGCCGCTGCCGGACTGCTGGCCGCCACCGTCCACTTCTTTTACGCTTATCCGGTCACTGCCTGGTGGGTCGCTATTCTCTGGCTCGCCCTCGTGGGACTGGCCGGCTTCCTCATGGTCAGCACCTGGCGCTTCTGGTCAGCCAAGGAGATCAATCTCTCCCGCCAGCATCCCTTCCAGTTGCTGGTTCTTCTGGCGGTGGTGATTTACATCATGCTGCGCTACTCCAACGTGATGCTCTTCCTGGTCGCGCTGGCTTACATGTTCTCCGGCATCTGGGCCCGCGCCGCCTACGGGTGGTCGCGCCGGCGCCGGCGAAGACCCAACCGCGAATCTCTGCCGGACCACCCCGCCGAGCCCGACCAGCTTGGCCCGAGATTTTCTGATTAGCTTCCTCCGCACGCCAACGCACGGGAGTCAGCCAATTTGCTGACCCGCTAATTTGCTAACCTGCTAACTCGCTGTCTTTTGAAGGATTCTCGTGTACAAGATCGCCATCGCCGGAGCCTCTACTCTCCTGGGCCGGGAGCTTAAAGACGTTCTCTCCGACTCGCCGCTGGCCGGGGCCAACTTTGTGCTGCTCGACGAGGAGGACGCGCAAGGCCAGCTTGACCAGGTTGGCGACGAGATCACGTTCATCCAGGCCATCAGCGCAGACGCATTCGACCACGCCGATTTCACCTTCTTCTGTGGCACGGAACACCTTACCCGCACGCACTGGAGCCAGGCTCTCCGTGCCGGTTCTTCGGTCTTCGATCTCTCCGGCGCGCTTGACCAGGAGCCCGGCGTACTGGTGCGCGCGCCGTGGCTCGGCGCCGATGTGGGATCAGCAGATCTCTTTACGCCTGCGGTTGTGCCCGCGCACCCGGCCGCCATTGCGATCGGGCTGCTTATGGATCGCCTGCAGCTTGCCGCGCCTGTCCGCTCCATTGCCGCCACGGTGCTTGAGCCGGCCAGCGAGTTCGGCCGCGCCGCTATGGACGAGCTGCACCAGCAGACCGTGAGCCTGCTCAGTTTCCAGGGCCTGCCACGCGCCATCTACGACGCCCAGGCTGCCTACAACCTGCTCAGCGGCCTGGGCGAGTCGGCTGCAGTCAACCTCAACAGCGCGGAGACCCGCATTCGCCGGCATTACGGCGCCATCGGAGCCAGCCGTCTGCCCGGACTGGCGCTTCAGGTCATCCATGCGCCCGTCTTTCACGGCCACGCCTTCTCTATCGCCGTGGAGCTGGAGCGGCCCGTCGAGACTCCATTGCTCGAAGAGGCTTTGAGCGGTGAGCACATCGACCTGGTGCTTGAAGACACCGATTCGCCTTCGAACCTGTCCGCTACCGGGCAGAGCGACGTGCTCGTTCGGCTGCGCACCGAGAAACCCGCGCGCGGCACGGCGGTTACGCGGCTCTGGCTGTGGGCCGCGTCTGACAATCTCCGTCTGAACGCACAGAACGCCGTGGCCTGCGCCCTCGACATGCGCCGCCTGCGGCCCAAGGGAACCGTGCAATAGGAGCAAGGGATTGCCGATCGGTTACAAAGATGTATTTTCGATTGGAATCTCTGCGGGCCAAGCTTCGTCTCGCCGCCGAGAAGAATAAGCCCCCGGGGGGCGAATCTTCGGGATGCGACCTTCTGCTTGAGGAGCGTCGCGCAGAGCGTGCGCACGAACTACGCGAAGTGGGCTGGTAGATTTCAGCCCCGTGCAATCCGCGCCCACATTTGCTCGATGAACACGTCTGTCATCCCCGCAATGTAATCGGTGACCGTGCGCGCCAGCCCCTGGCTCTCGATCTGCGCCTGGTGATCTTCGGGCATCAGCGCCGGCTCTGCCAGCAGCGCTGTAAAGAGATCCCGTACTACCTGCGCCGCATGCCGGTGCACTTCTTCCATGCCTGGCGAGCTGTAAAAGTTGTCGTAGAGGAATTGCTTGGCCGTCCTGCGAGCGGCTTCGGTTTCCGCGCTCAAAGCTGTCAGTCGTTCGGGCGCACGGCGAACCTCTTCAAGCGTGGTTGCGCCTAGCGCGCTTACGCGCCGGCGCACTTCGGCCAGCAGATCCGATACGAACGCATTCAGCATGTGCCGTAGCGCGTCATACACTGCCAGCCGCGGCGCTGCGGCCGGGTAGGCGCGCCACGCCGCATCGTGGAAGCCGCGAAACAGCGGCACACTTTCGCGCACCTGCTCCACGGTGAGAATGCCCGAGTCCAATCCGTCGTCGAGATCGGCCGTGAGATACGCAATTTCGTCGGCCAGGTCGATTAGTTGCGCCTCCAGCGGCGGGAACATATCGAGGAAATACTCGCTCAGCTCCGGATGCTCGGCTGCCGCGTAATCCCGCGAGTGCTTGATGATCCCCTCGCGCACACCCAGCGTCAGATTCAGCCCGCGAAAGGCCGGGTAACGCTCTTCAAACCAGGTGACGATGCGCAGCGCGTGCAGGTTGTGGTCAAAGCGCTGACCGTGCGCGGCAAGCGCCTGGTCCAGCGCTTTCTCGCCTGCGTGGCCAAACGGGGGATGGCCGATGTCATGGACCAGCGCCAGCGCCTCGGTCAGTTCCGTATTCAGGCCCAGCGCGCCGGCCAGGGTGCGCGAGATCTGCGTCACCTCCAGCGTGTGCGTCAATCGGCTGCGGAAGTGGTCGCTGAGCGGGTCGCCGGGCAGGCGGGTAAACACCTGCGTCTTGCCCGCCAGCCGCCGGAAGGCGCGCGCGTGCAGAATCCGCGCCGCGTCGCGCGCAAACGGCGTGCGGTACGCGTGCGGCGGCTCGGCGTGCGTGCGCTGCGCCAACGCACTGGCGGCATCGCCGTCAGCGGCAATGCCACGCGGCAGCAGGGAATTCAGCTCTTTGCTCATCTCGAATATGGATGCACTTCCACCCCATGGAGCATTGCCACGTCCACGTCTGGTTATATCGCAGATAACGGCCTGCCTGTGTGCACAAAAGAACGGCCCTCCGGTTCATGGAGGGCCGCCACTCGGATTGCCTGGATTGGTGAAGAGTGCGCTGACTACTCCGGTTTGGGCTGCCCGATCGCGCTCTCTTCCTTGGCCAGCCGCACCCGCGCGCTTTCGAGCTTCTTCTGTACCTTGCTCACGTCGCCGGGATCAATGTCAGCCGGCGAGGACTTAGCAAACTCCGCCAGCGACAGTTCCCACTGCGCAGCCGCAAGCCGGATGCGTCCGGTCTTCTCATAGAGATCGCCCAGGTGCTCGTGGACCGTGGGATCGGTCTGGTCGCGCTGCACGGCCTGGCGCAGGTTGTCCTCGGCCAGTTCATACTCGCCCAGCTTGAAGTAGACCCATCCCAGCGAATCAAGATACGCGCCATTCATCGGCTCGATGTCCACGGCCTGGCGAATCAGCTTGAGCGCCTCCGGCAGCCTGACTCCCTTGTCGGCCAGCATGTAGCCAAGGTAGTTCAGCGTCATGGCGTTGGCCGGATCCAGATCCAGCGCCTGGCGGAAGAACTGCTCGGCCTGGTCCATGTGCTTTTCGCGGTCAGCCAGCTCGCCGCGGAGGAAGAACAGGTAAGTGCGATCGTCCTTCTTCGTCGCCAGCGGCTCAGCCTTGTTGAAGGCGTCCTCGGCATCCTTCCAGCGCTTCAGCCGGATGTTGATCTGACCGATCGCAAACCACACGGTGCGGTCGTTGTCCGCCGAGCCGTTCAGCAGTCCCTTGGCCATGGCCAGCGCTTCGTCCGCCTTGCCCTGGTCGGCCAGCTCCCCGGCCAGCATCAGCTTCAGGTCGCGGTTCTTGGGATTGGCCTCGACGGCTTTCTGCGAAACCTCAATCGCCTTGTCGAACTGCTTGGCGGTCTGGTACGCGTCCACTTCGCCCTGGTAACCGCGCACTGCGTTGTCGCCGCCCAGCTCGATCATCTTCTGGTAGGCGGTGATAGCCTGGTCGATCTTGTTCTGCTCGAGATAGACTGCGCCCAGCCGCTCAAGAAAGATGCTGCGGTTATTTTTCTCCTCGTCGGTATAGGCACCGTTGGCGTGTGAAGTCAGGTCCACCATCTTCTGGTAAGCCTGCGCAGCCTCGTCAAAACGGCCCAGCACATCCAGCAGCAGCCCCTGGTTGTAGCCGGCTTCGAGCGACGTCGAATCGATCTTCAGCGCTTTTTCGATCGTATTCAGCGCGTCTTCATACTTGCCCTGCCGGCGCTGAATCTCCGCAATCCGGATCAGCGGCTCATTGTTCTCCGGGTCAGCTTCAGCCAGCTCCTGATACTGCTTGAGAGCCTGGTCAAACTGATCGTTGTTGTAGAGCGCCTGCGCCAGCGCATCGATGGTGCGCGGATCGCCGGGCTCCAGGTCTTCTGCGCGCTGGTAGGCGGCAATCGCATCCTTCGGCTTCTTGAGCTGTTCGTAGGCCGCGCCCAGCGTGAACTCCATCTTGGGCGTGCGGTCCGACTCCGGAACCGCCTCAATCACTTGCACTGACTTATTGATGTCGCCGCTTTCGGCGTAGAGCCGGGCCAGGTTCAGCACCACGTCTTCCGATTCCGGCGCGATAGCCTGCGCCGACTTGAACTCCGCCTCAGCCTTGTCGGGCTGGTGCTTCACCGTGTAGAGCTGGCCAAGCACCATGCGGTCTTCCACGCTCGTGGGCTGCAGCGCAACGATCTTCTCGAACTCGGCGATCGCCTGGTCCAGCACGTTGCCGGCCGGCGAGGAAGAAGAAACGCTGTTCTCCGCCTCGCCCAGTTGGCGCAGATAAATGCGGCCCAGCAGCTTGTGCGCGTCGATGTCATTGGGCGAGGTCTTGAGCAGCGTCCGCGCCGTCGTTTCGGCCTGGCGCACGCTGCCGGTACGGAAGTAGAGGTCGGCCAGCGCATCAGCCAGCTCAGCCGAGTTGGGATCGGCATCCAGCGCCAGCTTGTACTCCTCGATGGCGTGGGTCACGTCCTCGGGCCGGCCCTCGGACATGGCGTCGTCCTCGTAGGTAGCCGCCAGCGCCAGGTGATAGTAAGCCTGGGCGCGGTTCGGAAGCTGTGCCGTGCTCGCAGCCGTTGCCGCCTTGGTGGCTGTGGCCGTAGCCGCCGGCGGAGCCTGGCTTTTTGCCGCGGTTGAGCCCGCCGGCGAACTTTGCGCGCACAACAGCGGCACCGGTAGAAAAACCAGCAGAGTGGCGGCGAACTTAAGCCAGCAGGTCGGCAATTCGGTTTTCTTGATCATCATGCGGGAAATTCCACACCCTCTTCGGCGCAATGGACGGTAGAAATCCTCCCCTCCAGCCCGACAGGCGGCGCAGGCAGCCGGACCACGCAGCTCCGCCTACCTGTAAAGACGATTTTACGCGCCATTCGTCGCAAACGCGCGGCCGGTTGCACGATTTTCCTGCGCATGCCGGTTACCAGCGCGGTCCGTCTCTCAAACGGCACGCCCTGGAGGCTCATCTCTCAGTGCCGGAAGTGCCGCATCCCCGTAAACACCATGGCGATGCCCAGCCGGTCCGCCGCCGCGATTACATCCTGATCCTTCACCGATCCGCCCGGCTGGATCACTGCCGTCGCTCCGGCTCCGACCACCGTCTCAAGACCATCGGGAAATGGGAAGAACGCGTCCGATGCGGCCACGCACCCGGTGAGCGGCAGCACCGCTTTCATCGCGCCGAACCGCGCCGCATCCACGCGACTCATCTGTCCGGCGCCCATGCCCAGCGTCTGTCCGTCGCGCGCGTAGACAATGGCGTTCGATTTCACGTGCTTGCAGACGCGCCACGCAAACAGCAGGCTACGCAGCTCTTCAGCCGTCGGCGGACGCCAGGTGACCACCTTCAGCTCCGACTCGTTCACGCGCCCGGTATCCGCGTCCTGCAGCAGCAATCCGCCTGAAATCTGCTTTACCACCGGCTTTGACGGCGCGGCCTGCACCTCCACCAGCCGCAGATTTTTCTTGGCCGCGAACCGCTCCTGTGCCGCGGCGGTAAAACCAGGCGCCGCAATTGCCTCCACAAACAGCTTGGCAATCTCCTCGGCCGCCGCGCCGTCCACCTCGCGGTTGATGCCGATCACCCCGCCGAAGGCTGACACCGGATCGCACTCCAGCGCCTTCCTGTACGCCTCCAGCACCGTCGCGCCCGTCGCCGCGCCGCAGGGGTTCGTGTGTTTTACGATCATGACCGCCGGCTCCTCGAACTCCTGCGCCAGCTCCCAGCAGGCGTCTAGGTCCACCAGGTTGTTGAAGCTCAGCTCCTTGCCCTGCAACTGCTTCGCGCCCGCAATGCCCAGTCCTGTGCCGTCTGCATAAAGCGCCGCGTGCTGGTGCGGATTCTCGCCGTACCGCAGCACCTGCGCCAACGGAAAGTTGATGCGCAGTGTCGAGGGCAGCGCCGCAGTGTCGAGAGCCGCAGGCGCATCCGGGGCCGGGGCTTCGGCAATGCGCTCAAGTGTGCCGGCAATCGCCGCATCGTAGGCTGCTGTAAGCGCAAAGGCCTGCTTCGCCAGCCGCCACCGCGTCGCCCGGCTGAGCGCGCCGCCGGCAGCCTTCAACTCTTCCGTCAGCGCCGGATAATCGCTTACCCGCGTCACAATCGCCACATCTTCAAAGTTCTTCGCCGCCGACCGCACCATCGACGGCCCGCCGATGTCGATGTTCTCGATCAAATGCCCGAACGCCACGCCGGGCTGCACGGGGTCCCCGGCGGCGGGTCCATGCCGTTGGGGTATTTGAGCCGCCGTCTTCTCGAATGCGTAGAGATTCACCACCACCATGTCGATGGGCGCGATTCCGTGCGCGGCCACGGCTGCCTCGTGCTCCTGGTTGCCGCGGATATAGAGCAGCCCGCCGTGCACGCGCGGATGCAGCGTTTTTACCCGCCCGTCCAGCATCTCGGGAAAACCCGTCAGCTCGCTGATGTCCTTGACCAAAAGTCCCGCGTCACGCAGTGCCCGCGCCGTTCCGCCCGTCGAGATCAGCTCCACGCCATGGCCTGCCAGCGCCTGCGCAAACTCCACCAGTCCGGTCTTGTCGGTCACGCTCAGCAATGCGCGCCGAATCTTCTTTTCGCCGTTTACCTGCTCCACCCGCCTGCTCCTCTTGAAAATTTCGTCTTATGGGCCGTCGGGCGTTCGTGGCCCGCGTCCAACCACCAGACTACAACCTCGCGCCGCATGGCCATTGCGCCCTGCGCCGGCTTGCACAATCCGCGCGGCGCAAAATGCATTACAGTTGAAGATATGGGAAGTTATCCCCCCGTCTCTCCACCCCACGGACAAAAATCGCCGGGCGCCGGCCCTGAGGCCGAGCCGGAGATTCTGCCCCCGCATGGCGGCTACGTGATGCCACACGTCTACGCGCCGCCGCCCGCGCGCCGGCGTCCGCTGTGGGCCGCTGCGCCGGCCACCTATCTGCTGGTAGGCATCAACTGCGCCGTCTATCTAGCCATGGTCTCGCGGGGCATCAGCCCCTGGATGCCCAACGTCGACCAGCTCATGCACTGGGGTGCAAACAATGCGGGCAATGTGCTGATCTATGGCGAGTGGTGGCGCATTGTCACTGCCATGTTCGTCCACGTGGGCATTATTCACCTGGCCACCAACATGTGGTGCCTGTGGAACCTTGGCCTGCTGGCCGAGCCGCTGATGGGCTCAGCCGGCCTTTTTGCCGTGTACATTCTCACCGGCGCAGCGGGTAATCTGCTTTCGACCTTCTACAGTTGGATGAATCCCATTCACGATCCCTCCGGCGCCATCTTCTACCAGGCCGGCGCCGGGGCGTCAGGCGCGGTCTTCGGCATTGCCGGAGCGCTCATCATTCTGCTCAAGTCAAAACGTCTGCCGGTGCCGCCGCAGGAACTCAAAAGACTGCGCAAATCAGTCATTTATTTTGCGGTGATCAACCTGGTCATCGGCTTCTCAGTGAACTTCGGCGCCGGGTTCACCGGCGTCTACGTGGACAACTCCGCGCACCTGGGCGGCTTTGGCACCGGGCTGCTCTTCGCTGCGCCCATGGTGCCGCGCATCGGCTCCTCGCGCTCCACATTTCACCTGCGCCTGCGCGTCGCAGTTGCAGTGCTGGCCGGGCTGCTGGTGCTATTTGGATTTTTCCTGGTCAGGTTGTCGTCGCAGAACTGACTCACCCGCTTCCGGCTCGCAACTTGTGCAAAAATACCTGCGTAATGGAATTGCCTGAATTCCATGCTCCCGGAGGGCTTAATGGAACGCCGCGATTTCCTCAAACAAGCCGCCATCACTGCCGCCGTGGCTTCAACTGGCAATCTGCGCGCGTCTGCTTCGGCCACTGCGCGCACGCAGCCCATCGCCCGCCGCGCGCTGGGCAAAACCGGCGAACGCTTATCGATCATCGGCTTCGGCGGCATCGTCGTGATGAATGAAGCTCCGAATGCGGCCGCCAACATCGTGGCTGAGGCCGTGGATCGTGGCATCAACTACTTCGACATCGCACCCAGCTACGGCAACGCCCAGGAGCGGCTCGGCCCGGCGCTGGCTCCCTACCGGAAGAACTGTTTTCTGGCGTGCAAGACCGAAGGGCGCATGAAAGACGACTCGCGTGCCCAGCTCGAGCAGTCGCTCAAGCTGCTCCAGACCGATCACGTCGATCTGTACCAGTTCCATGCGCTCACCAAGATGACTGACCTGGACAAGGTATTGGGGCCCGGCGGCGCGATCGAAACCATGGAAGCGGCCAAGAAAGAAGGCAAGATCCGCTACATCGGTTTCTCGGTGCACTCGGTGGAGACCGCGCTCGCCGCAATGGACCGCTACAACTTCGATACGGTGCTGTTTCCGCTCAACTGGCTGCTCGTGAGCCAGGCCAACTTCGGCCTGCAGATTCTGAAGCGCGCGCAGGAAAAGCAGATGGGCATTCTTTGTCTTAAAAGCATGGCCAAGACTGTCTGGCCCGATGACCGGAAACAGAACCACCCCGAGCCGAAGTGCTGGTATCAGCCGGCGGCATTTCCTGAAGAAGCATCACTCGGCCTGCGCTGGACGCTGGGACACCCCATCACCGCGGCCATCCCGCCGGGCGATGAGCGCTACTTCCGCCTGGCCATGGACGTGGCGCAGAACTACAAGCCACTCGAGGCGCACGAGGAACGAGCGCTTCTTGCCGGAGGCAAGGGCGTTGAACCCTTTTTCCATCTCGGCAACGACGTGTAGGCATTTGCGTGATTCAGAGGGAGAAGGGTTCAACCGCCGCATGCAGCCTGCACGGAGCGCACGCTACCGCACAGCCGTTGTGGCGAACTTCTTCACCATCGCCAGCAGCAGCTTGCGGTCGCTTTCGTTGAGATTGGAGGAGTAGCGGCGAATCTGGGTGAGGAACTTCAGTTCCTCGTCCGAGAGCTTCTGCGTATTCAACTGCCGGCCCAGCGAGTCATCGGCGAAGAACTGCGCAATCGGCAGGTCCAGCGCCTGCGCGATCTTTGAGAGCGTGTCGAGCGAGGGCACGGTGTGGCCGTTCTCTACGCGGGAGAGATAACAGCGCAGCAGGCCCGTCTTTTTCTCGATGTCTCCCTGTGAAAGCCCCTTCTGGAGCCGGTATGCGCGAATCGTGGTCCCGATCTTCATTGCGTCGCGTTTCCTGTCCGATGCCAGCGAGCGAAATTCCCGCACGGAAGCTATCAGCAACGTATTGGCTTAAGAGTTAACATGTGCGGCTGCTCAATGCAAGCGCATCTTTGTTCAAGCGCCTGTCACTTAAGTGGTACCCATGTGGCTAACTGGTAAGGAGTGCGAGCACAGACTGTTGTGAATTCATCCATTTGCGCCCGCGTTCCGGCCTGGGAGGAAAATTGCCGCGTATCGCAAGCCGGGACTGGTCAGGTCCTCGCGGCTGGTGACGGCAGCAGCAGAAGATCCGCACCGTCTTTCAGGAACTGTCTAAAAACTCTTCAGAGCAAGGCAAGAGCCTTGAAAGGACATGGCTGAAACCGTGCCCTTTCAAAAATCAAGTTTTTAAACGGGTTCTCAGGGATGCAGCGTCTGCGCAAAGAACCGGTCCACGCGCGCCAAGGCATCCGCTGCATCGGCCGGCCGATATCCGCCGGTATTATTAGGATTTTCAAAGGCGTGCCCCGCGTCGGGATAAATCTTCGCGTCTACCGGCTTGCCGAGCGACTGCATCGCCGCTGCGAAGGCATGCACCGAATCCGGCGTGATGCCGCGGTCCTGCCTGCCAAAGTTGCCCAGCACTTGCGCGTGAATCCGCTCCAGCGCATCCTTGTCGGTAGGCAGCGCGCCGTAATTCACCGCGACGGCTTTCAGCGTGGGCGCGGCCACGGCCAGTTGAATCGCGAACCCTCCGCCCATGCACCAGCCCACCGCGCCAATCCGCCTCGGGTCCACGTCCTTGCGCGTCTTGAGCCAGGTCAGGGCCGAGGTCAGGTCGCGCACACCCTGGTCCTGCGGCAATCCGCGCGAAAGCTCGTGGGCCAGCTCCGGGGTGGTGGCCACCTGTCCACGATACAGGTCCACGGCCAGCGCCACATAGCCCTTGCCTGCATATCCCGCAGCTTCCTGTTTGATCCAGTCGTTCAGTCCCCACCACTCATGGATCACGATCAGCGCCGGATGCGGTCCCGCCCCTTTGGGCAGGTAGAGCAGACCCTGCCCGGTCGAGTCGCCGCTGGGGAAGGTTACGGCCTGCTGCGCGCCGACGCTCGCGGCCAAAACTCCCAGCAGCAGGGCAGCAGCGCACACAGACAACACACGCAAGTTTTTCATGGCTAACCTCGCTTCTTTGACGTTGGAAGCCTGAGGGGAGGTTTTCTCAAATTAGAAGAATTTAACCATAAATGCCAGCCCCTCCACCGGATTGTCGTTGTACCGGCTGCAGGGCATGAATCCCATCTCCAAGTAAAGCCGGTACGCGCTTGCCATTGCTTGCGGCGCCGTGTCCAGGTAGACCGCTTTCCGGCCAGCCGCCACGGCGCGATCCAGCACCGCCTGGGTCAGCCGCCGTCCCAGCCGCCGTCCGCGCGCCGCAGGCCGCACCCAAAGCCGCTTCATCTCCCACGCGTCTGTTGCCACGTGCGCGCCCGGGGCAAGCGCGCGCCACGCCACGAATCCCACCGGCTCGCCGCGCAGCCACGCCAGCAGGCTGCCGCCACCTTGGTCTGCATAGCTCATCGGCAGACCGTCGGCCTCGCGCTGCAGCGAGCCGAGGCAGAATCGCGCCGCGCCCGGCTGCGCAATCACGAATCGTCCATACTCGAGCAGCAACTCCCGCGCCGCAGCCACGCGCACCTCTTCTGCCGCCGCGCCTAACCCCTCGATCCTCAACGCGGAATCCGCACTCGTGCACTCGGCTTTCCCATCGTCCATGTCTGAGTGTACGATGCCCCTGCATCTGCTCACGCGTAAACCTTCCTCGCATCTCAATCGTCAGTGTGAGTACAGGAAGGCCATCTCAAGGGAGTGTGCATGCGGCGCAGAGCCATGCGATACGCAGTCGTGGTTTGGATGCTTGCAGCGTATGGCATGGCGGCCATGGCGCAAGGTCCCGCATCCGCAACTGCCGCAGAATCCGTCGCCGGCGGCACGCTTCATGGCATGGTCAAGAGCGGCAACATCCCGCTGCCCGGCGTCAGCGTCACCGCGCAGAACACGCTTACCGGCAAGCGCTACTCCACCACGACGGACATCACCGGCGCCTGGTCCATGACCATCCCGCAGAATGGCCGCTACGTCATCCGCACGCAGTTTGCCGCCTTTGCGCCCGGCTCGCAGGAGGCCGTACTCAACGCCACCGGTCATGACCGCACGGTGAACTTCCAGCTCATCCTGGCCTCGCGCGCCGCCGAGCAGGAGCGCGCACAGGCCCAGCAGGCCGGCGGGCAGGGAGAGCAGAGCGCGGAGCAGCAGACTGAGCAGTACGTCCAGCAGTTGGCGGGCAACGGGGCAGGGAACCTGAGCCTGACCAGCGCGCTGAGCGAGGGCACGGAGACCGGCACCGGCGCAGCCGGCGCCAGCGGCACTGAGCTGCCCTCCATCGCCGGCAACACGGACTTCAGCGGCGATTCCGTGGCCATCACCGGCCAGACCGGCCAGGTAAGCCCGCTGGCCGGCGTGGATGTCGATCGCCTGCGCGACCAGATCGAAGCGTATCGCCAGCAGAATGGCGGCCAGATGCCCGGCAGCGGTGGACTCTTCGGCGGCGGATTCGGTGGCGGCGGTTTTGGCGGCGGAGGCTTTGGCGGAGGTGGATTCGGCGGAGGTGGGTTCGGCGGCCGTGGTGGCCGCGGCAACTTCCGCGGCTTCAATCCCGGCCAGCCCCACGGCGCCATCTTCTGGGACGGCAACAACTCTATCTTCAACGCGCAACCCTTCGCACTGCTGGGCCAGCAGCAACAACAGCCCTCGAACGGATCGAATCGCTTCGGCATCACCTTCATGAGCGCTCCGTACATTCCGCATCTCACCAAGCCCAGCGGCAAAGACACGGTCTTCCTCACGCTCTCCGGCACGCGCCAATCCACGCCCTACGATGAGTACGCCTTCGTTCCCACAGACGCCGAGCGCCAGGGCGACTTCTCGGCATCGGGGCTGCCGCTCATCTACGACCCCACGACCCTCGTGCAGTTCAGCAACAACGTCATTCCGCTGGCGCGCATCCAGAACCTGCCCGGCTACGCACTGCTCAACTGCCCAACCGCCACGCCCAACTGCCAGCCGCTTATCCCCGAGCCGAATCTCACCGGCGCCAGCGCTCTCCGGTACAACTACCACCTGCTCACCACCGGCCAGTCGAACTCCACGCAGGCCGGCATCCGTTACAACCGCAGCTTCGGCGCCAATGCCGGCCAGTTTCGCGGCGGGCGTGGCGGCTTCGGCCGCCGCTCGCAGAACCAGGGCCTGCGCCAGAGCATCAACTTCAACTTCAACACCAGCCGCTCGGCCTCTGACAACGTCGACTACATCCCCATCCTCGGCGGCAAGAGCGCATCGGACTCCTACTCGCTCCAGGCCGGCTACACCGTCGGCTATCACCGCGTCACCAGCATCTTCAACACCAACTGGAACCGCTCGAACAGCCACAGCACCAACTTCTTCACCAACACGACGAACGACATTGCCAGCACTTACGGAATCGCCCTTCCAAGTGATGTTGCCGTCGCACTCAACTACGGTCTGCCCAACATCCAGTTGAGCGAATACACTGGCCTGAGCGAGCAGCAGCCCAGCTTTTCCATCTCGCAGACTATCTCCGCCTCCGAGGTGCTGAGCTGGATTCATGGCAAGCATAACCTGCGCTTCGGCGGCGACTATCGCCGCGTCCACCGCGACTTCCTTGCCGGCTCCAACGCCACCGGAAACTTCGTCTTCAGTGGCCTGTTTACGGAAGACGCCGCGATGGACGAGACCACCGGCTCGTCGATCGCCGATCTGCTCCTGGGTCTGCCGCAGTCCTCCACGCTGAACGCCTCGGTGGCCAAAAGCTACCTGCGCGACAACGTCTTCGACGCTTACGCCATGGACGACTGGCGCGCGCTGCCCTCGTTCACGATCAACTACGGCGTCCGCTACGAGTTCTTCGCGCCGTATACCGAAAAGTACGGCCGCCTGGCGGAAGTGGCCACCAATCCCGGCGAAGGATTCACTACGCAGACTGAAGTCCAGTCCGGAGCCGCGGGCCTTCCCGCTTCCTTGGTCTATCCCTGGCACAAGGCCTTCTCGCCGCGCGTGGCGCTTGCCTGGCGTGTTCCCAAAATCAAGCAGACCGTGGTGCGCGCCGGCTTTGGCACCAACTACACCGTGGGCGAATACGCAACCTTTGCCAATGACATGGCCCACCAGCCGCCCTTCACCAACGAGCAGACCAACCAGGAAGCCAACGGCAACGCCGCTTCCTCAGCCTGCGCGCGCTCTGTGCCGGCCACCTGCTTCACGCTGGCCAGTGGATTCCCCGCGCCCGCCACGCTCGGCAACTACGCGCTCGATCCACACTACGGACTGCCCTCCGTGATGGCCTGGAACCTCGACATCCAGAAGACACTGCCCTGGGGTATCGTGCTCAACGTCGGCTATAACGGCACGCGCGGTAATCACCTGGACACGCTCATCGCGCCACGCGCCATCCCGACCAGCCCCTCGACTGATCCCACGATCTGCAACGGCGCGCTCTGCACTCCGCTCAACTTCACTTATGAGGAAGCCGTCTCGTTCTCCAAATTCAATGCCGGGACGGTACGCGTGAACAAGCGCCTGTCCAAGGGTATTGCCCTGGGCGCGAACTACCAGTACTCACACTCCATTGACGATGCCGGAGCGCTCGGCTCCGTGGGCGGCGTGGGCGTGCAGGACTGGCAAAACGTGCTCGGCGAGCTGGGCAACTCCAGCCTCGACGTGCGCCACACCGTGAGCGGGACGTATCTCTACGAGCTGCCCTTCGGCGCAGACAGGGCCTGGATCACCACGGGCGCTGGCGCGCACATCCTCGAAGGCTTTTCCGTCTCCGGCCAGTTCAAGTTCGCCACCGGAACGTGGCTCAGCCCCAGCTATACATCCTCGGTGTCCAGCACGGCCTGCGGTACCGGCGGCGTCATGCGCCCCAACCTCACCGGTGTCTCTGTCACTGCCGGCGGCGGTTCGCTTCACCAGTGGTTCAACCCCGCGGCGTACTCAGCGCCAACCAACACCGTTACGCCCACGCAGACCTTCTGCAACTTCTTCGGCAACGCGCCGCGCAACTCGATCCTGGGTCCCGGAACCGTATCGAACACCATGGCGCTTTCCAAGACCATGCAACTCGGCGATACGCGCAGCATGGAGGTTCGCGCCACCATCGACAACGTCTTCAACACCGTGCAGTACGCGGGCGTAGGCACGACGGTGAACTCGCAGAACTTCGGCCAGGTCACCTCGGTGGGCGCGATGCGCTCCTTCCAGTTCACGGCGAGATTCAGGTTTTAGCGGAGAAGCGGAGTTAGCGTTGTTAGCGAAGTTAAAATGGGCTGCTTGGGCTGTTTGACGGTTGCCGCACGATGAGAAAGAGGGGGTCGGCCCCGACTTCGGGAGTTTGGATGAAAGGCTTTACACAAAGACTCGCCGCTACGCTCGCCGCGCTTGCGCTCATGTCTCCCGCCATGCAACCCGTCTCTGCGCAGAACGCGCCGCAGGTCACCAACACGCCGCAGAGCGGCTTCGTGCTCAAGACCAACGCCGATCTGGTTCTCACCGATGTCGTCGCCCGCGACGCCAAGACCGGCGAAGTGGTCCGCGGCCTCAAGCAGAGCGACTTCAAAATCTACGAGAACGGCAAAGAGCAGCAGATCGCCACCTTCGATTTCCAGAGCATGGACATGGCCACGCCGCTCAACGAGGCTACCGTGAGCGGTCTGGCAGCCGGTCCCACGACAAGCGGCAGCAAAGCTGTTGTCGTCACCAGGCCGGAGGACCTGCGCAACCATCGGCTCATCGTGATGTTCTTCGACCTCACCTCCATGCAGCTCGAAGACCTGGAGCGCAGTGTCGATGCGGCGCAGGAGTTTTTGCGCAACAAGATGCAGCCCGCCGACCTCGTCGCGCTCGTCTCCCTCGGCGACACGCTCAGCGTCGACCAGGACTTCACCGCCGACAAGAACGCGCTCATCAATGAAGTGGGCGCCTATAACGGCACCGAGGGTCAGGGTTTTGCGCAGGGCGCCAATGCCAACTCCAACCAGACGGAAGACACCACCGCCTACACACCGGACGAGAGCGAATACAACGACATCAACACCGATCGCGAGCTCTTCGCGCTGCGCGCTATCTCCAAGGCGCTCGAAAAGATCAGCGAGAAAAAATCCGTGCTTTACTTCTCCGGCGGCATCTCGCGCGACGGCATTGAAAACGAGGCCTCGCTGCGCGCCGCCATCAACGCAGCCGTGCGCGCCAACCTCGCCATCTACAGTGTGGACACGCGCGGCCTGCAGGCTATCGGCCCGCTCGGCGACGCATCGACGGGAAGCCTGCGCGGCTCCGGCGCATACAACGGCGGCGCGCTGCTCAACAACATGAACCAGAACTTCGCCACCCAGGAAGTAATGGCTACGCTCTCGACCGACACCGGCGGCAAAGCCTTCTTTGACTCGAATGATTTTGCGCCTGCTTTCGCGCAGGTGCAGAAAGACACCTCGGCCTACTACGCCATCGGTTTCCATTCCACCAACCTCGCGCGCGACGGCAAATATCGCAAGCTGATCATCAGGATTGACAGGCCCGGCATCAAGCTCGAATACCGTCCCGGCTACTACGCGCCCGCTGACTTCCGCCACTCCGGCCGCGAAGACCGCGAACAGGAGCTGGAAGATCAGCTCGCCAGCGATTTGCCGGCCACCGACATCCCCGTCTACCTCGACGCCATGTACTTCATGCTCAGTGACAACCGCTTCTACGTGCCGGTCTCGTTGCTCGTGCCCGGCTCGCAGATTCCTTTCATCAAGGGCGGTGACAAGGACAAGGCCACGCTCGACATCATTGGCGAGGTGATCGACGAGGTGAAGCGTCCCGTGGGCCGCGTGCGCGAGACCGTCAAGCTCAATCTCGACCAGTCGGTGCAGGCCCGCCAGAAGAACATTCAATACACAACCAGCTTCAACCTGCCGGCCGGCAAGTACGACGTGAAATTCGTCGTCCGTGAAAACCAGACCGGCCGCATGGGCTCATTCGAAGCCAACATCACGCTGCCCGATCTCAAAAAAGCTCCGCTCAAGCTGAGCTCCGTCGTGCTTGCCTCCATGCGCCAGCCCAGCAAGAAGCAGGACCCGCTCGTCCGCGGCGGCGAAGAGTACGTGCCCAACATCAGCCACGTCTTCCGCCAGGACCAGCACATGTACCTGCTCTACGAGGTCTACGCTCCCGAGCGTGAAAAGGCCGCAGAAAACGAGCCCAAAGGCGCGAAGCCCGGCATCGACATGCTCAGCAGTCTCGAACTCATCCAGGGTTCGACACTCGTCTACCAATCGCCGCAGGTGCAGGCCAGACAGGTGAACGTGGAAGGCCGCGACGCCGTCGCCTTCGAGCTCGACGTGCCGCTCACCGGCCTCAAGCCCGGCTCCTACGTCTGCCAGTTGAACGTGGTGGACGATGCTGCCGGCAGCTTCGCCTTCCCGCGCTTCGCCGTATTGGTGCGGCCTGCGCAGCCACCGACAACGGTCTCTTCAACCCAATCTGCCGGCGCCGGCTCCAACTGACTTTCTCGTCTGCAACCCAAGCACGATGATTCCGTGCCCCATCCTTGACGCAGCTTCATCGCGGGATCGCGATCCATATCTGCATTCTCTCGTGAATTTCCCGGTGCCCACAATTCTGTCATCCTGTGAATCCCACGCAGTCTGCCGCGGCGGAAAGTCGAAGTCGAAGACTCGCCGTGGCGGGGATCTGCGGTTGTTCTATGGGAGTTCTGCTGAAATCGTGGCAGCATCAGTTCTTTCGGAGTCGCTACAATCAAACCATGACCCTTTCTGCGCCCGATCCGGTTATCGACCGCGCCCGCAAGATCAGGATCATCCTCTTCGACGTGGACGGCGTTCTCACCGACGGCAGCATCTGGCTCATCCCCGTGCCCGTCCCATCGGCCAACGGCGCCACCACGTCGAAGATGGTGGAAGCCAAGGGCTACAACGCGCACGACGGCACCGCCATCTCGCTGGCGCGTCTCGGCGGCCTCAAGTGCGGCATCATCACCAAGCGCATCTCTGAGACGGTGCAGATGCGTGCCCGCGACCTCAAGCTCGAATTCGTCTATCTCGGCCAGGCCTTCAAGATGAAGCCGGTGCGTGAGATCATGGAAAAAGAAGGCGTGACGCTCGACGAGATCGCCTACGTCGGCGACGACGTGATCGACCTGCCGGTGATGCGCCAGTGCGGCTTGGCCGTCGCCGTCGCCGACGCCCGCGAGCGCGTGAAGGCCGAAGCGCATTACGTCACGCCCAACCGCGGCGGCCACGGCGCCGCGCGCGACGCCGTCGAGTTCATCCTCGAAGCCAAAGGCATCCTCGACCGGTGCATCGATGCCTACATTGACGAGAGTAATCCCATTTCACCCTCGATGGACATCGGTAAAGGCGGAGAGGACTTGCCGTCCAGGCAATGATTGTCGGGGTAACATGCATGTGCCTGCTGTTGTGCATCGTCAGCACAAAACTCCCGGAGGGAGTATTCGAGAATAGCCCAGGACAGAGTCCGCATCTGCGGACGGCGTCCTGGGAAAGGTAGATAAGAAAACCATTCCGCCCTGTAGGGGCGGGGCGAAAACCTCCAATGGTCGAAAGAAAGACCAACCCGAAAAAAGCAGTCGTCCTCCTCAGCGGCGGCTTGGACTCCGCCACCGTCCTCGCCATCGCGCGCGCTGAAGGCTACGAGCCTTACGCGCTCTCGTTCTCCTACGGCCAGCGCCACGCCTTCGAGCTCGAAGCGGCAAAGCGCGTGGCTGCATCGCTCGGCGCAACGCAGCACCGCATCGCTACAATCGATCTCCGCATCTTCGGCGGCTCCGCGCTCACCGACGACATCGCCGTGCCCAAAGGCCGTGACGCCGACGAGATGGCCCACGGTATCCCCATCACCTACGTCCCCGCGCGCAACACGATCTTTCTCTCCTTCGCGCTTGCCTGGGCTGAGGTGCTTGAGTCCAGCGATATCTTCATCGGTGTCAACGCACTCGACTACTCCGGCTATCCCGACTGCCGTCCCGAGTTTATTAAGTCCTTTGAGGAGATGGCTAACCTGGCGACAAAAGCCGGCGTCGAAGGCCGCCAGCATCTCAAGATTCACACGCCGCTCATCGCGCTCACCAAGGCGCAGATCATCCAAAAGGGTCTCGAACTTGGTGTCGATTACAGCCTCACCAGCAGTTGCTACGATCCGTTTCCGGACGGCCAGCCATGCGGTGAATGTGACTCCTGCCTGCTGCGCCAGAAGGGCTTTCGTGAGAACGGCACGGAGGACCCGCTGCGCTACCCGCCCGCAGGATGGCAGCGATGAGCTACGCAGTCAAAGAAATCTTCTACACCCTGCAGGGCGAAGGCGCGCAGACCGGTCGCGCCGCTGTCTTCTGCCGCTTTGCCGGATGCAATCTCTGGTCCGGCCGCGAGCGGGACCGCGCTTCGGCAATCTGCAAGTTTTGTGATACAGACTTCGCTGACACCGACGGCCCCGGCGGCGGCAAGTTCGCTTCTGCCGTCGCGCTCGCCGATGCCGTCGCGCAGACATGGCCTGCCGCGATCTCCGGCGGAAAGAAGTTCGTCGTCTGCACCGGCGGCGAGCCGCTGCTGCAGCTTGACACGCCCCTTATTGCAGCGCTGCATGCGCGTAACTTTGAGATCGCCGTGGAAACCAACGGAACCGTTGCCGCGCCCCCCGGCCTCGACTGGATCTGCGTCAGCCCCAAGGCCGGAACCACGCTCAAGCAGACCACCGGCGACGAGTTGAAGCTGGTTTATCCGCAGATGGGCGTGAAGCCCGAGAAGTTCGCCAACCTGGCCTTCCGCAACTTCTTCCTGCAGCCTATGGACGGCCCCGAGCGCGAAGCCAACACCCGCCTCGCGCTCGAATATTGCATGCATCATCCGCAGTGGCGCATGAGTTTGCAGACCCACAAGCTGCTCGGCATTCCGTAATCTTCCGAATCCCGGTTATTGAAAGCTGCAAAATGAATGTCTACCAGCAAAGAAAAAAGACAACCACAGATCCCCGCCACGGCGGGTCTTTGGCTTCGACTCTCCGCCGCGGCGGACCGCGGCGACCTTCGCTCAGGATGACAGGAACATTCCTTATGCAGGAATCAGTAAACAACGCGAATGTTAACCTGGACGAAGTCCGCTGTGGCGGACGAAGTCGAAGGGTTTGCATTTCGCAGCGTATAGCAGTGATTCAGCTTTTCTGCTCCCGGGCTTTACGCGCCTCAGCCTCGGCAATCCATCCGCGCCGCAGCTTCTCTGCCGGTATGCTCGACAGATACGGCTTCACATCCAGCACCGGCGTTCCGTCCAGCATGTCCACGCCACGCACGTAGAGCGAAGCCCCATCGCGCCGCCGCAGCTCCACCACCGTGAGCCCAATCGGATTCGGCCGGCGCGGCGAGCGCGTGGCGAACACTCCATGCGGGCGGTCGTCTGAGGGTGGATGCGCCGTGAGGTCGAAATCATCGACGCGATCGAAGTGCCACAGCACGAACAGGTGCGAAAATCCCTCGATATCCGCAAGCCCCGCTTCGTACTCGCGCAGAAACTCGATCACGCCTTCGGCGTCGTGTTGCGCGCCAAGCCCCTTCGGGATCGCGGACGACTCGGTATACGGGCTGCGAATATATGCGATCGGTCTCGGCGTAAACATAGGTTCATTCTATTGCTACAGGTTCCCCTTGTTCATTTCGCTCGCCAGATGCTCCGACGCGCGCATGGAGAGCGCGAGAATCGTCATCGTCGGATTCTGCCATCCGCCGCTCGTGAAGCAGGCTCCATCCACCACGAAGAGATTCTTGTGATCGTGGCTCCGGTTCCACTTGTTCAGCACGCTCTTCTTCGGGTCGTCGCCCATGCGGCACGTACCAATCTCGTGAATGCTGTACCCTGGCGGATTCGGCACCGGATTCTTCGACAGCACCTCGAACCCCGCAGCCTCACACAACTCGCTGCCCACATCGACGGCGTCCCGGGCCATGTTGTACTCGTTGTCGGTGTACTTCGTATCCACGTGCAGTGCCGGAATCCCCCACGCGTCCACCTTGTCCTTGTCGATGCGCACGTGATTCTCGTACCTTCCCAGCACCTCACCCATGATGGTCATCTGGAATCCGCTGCCGTAATACTCGTCGAGCTTCTTTTCAAGCTCCGCGCCATAGGCCGCAAAATTCCGCGGGCCCAGGCCGCCCGTCATGCTCGATACGTTGAAGGCGTACCCGCGCAGGAACTTGTCGCTCTTCGTATCGATGTTGCGGAACCGCGGTACAAGCGCGCCGCCGCCCATGATGCCTGCGCCCTTGCGTCCGCGCGCCTCGGGAACAGAAGCCACCACGCCCGCGCCATAAATCTGGTCCGTCAGGTAGCGCCCCAGCACGCCGCTGGAGTTCGCCAGCCCTGAGTTCAGCAGCAGCCGCGTGCTTTCGAGCGTGCCGGCGGCCAGCACTACCACGCGCGCCTTCACGCTCATCTCGCGCCGCGAAATCCGGTCCACGAAGTTGCAGCCATTCGGCAGCCCGGTGTTCTTATCCACCGTAATCTCGCGCACTACCGCGTTTGCAATCGAGGTCAGATTGCCCGTCCGCTCCGCATCCGGCAGCAGCAGATTCACCGAGCTTGCCAGCCCATTCACGCCCAGGGCACGCCGCTGCTTGCACACCGGAATGCCGCGTGGCCTGGCTGCATCAATAAACCGCTGCATCGACGAAGTCCACGGATCGTCGTCCAGGATGAACGCGCCATCCGGCATCTGTGGCGGCCCATCCAGCGCGCCGGCCACGCGAAAGATCCGCTCCACGCGCGAGTAATAAGGCGCAATATCCGCGTAACCGATCGGCCAGTCCTCGCCAAAGCCGTCATGCGATTTGCACTTGAGCTCGTAGTCGCTCAACCGGAACGACTGCCGCGACCAGAACAGCGAGCGTCCGCCGAACAGCCGCACCCGCACCCAGTTGTAAGGCTGGCCCGGCTCGAATGTGTACGGAACCTCCTGCTCGTCTACCCATACGTTGGCGTTGAACTCGTTCGACTGGAACACATGCTCCAGCCGTCCCGGCGGCCTGAATCCGCGATAAGGAAGATCGCTCGCCGGCAGCCGCTCGGCATCGCGGCTGATGTCCGCAACCGGCCCCGCATTCAGCATCAGGCAGCGGATGCCCGCTTCCGTCAGTATCTTCGCGGCCATGCCACCCGAGTGGCCCGACCCGATAATCAGCACATCGTAAACTTCGTTTCTCATGATTCGACTTCTGACCCGACTCTGTTGCCCTGCGTTGACGTGAACCTATCGCGGATACACCGGCATCTTCTGCCCGGCTTTCGGCATGGCCAGCACGTGCGGCGGCGTGTGCGCATAGGACGGATTCTCACCGTAAACATCGGGCTCGATCGGCAGCCAGTAGATGCCTTCCTCAGTGTGCGGCTCCGCGCCGACAGACGGCACGTCGTTCCAGGCCTTCGAGTTCACCGTCGCGCTGCGGATGTCGTCATGCGCAATGTTGATAAAGTCCGCGTGCGCCTCGGTGGGCGGATGGTCGCTCATCCACGTGCGCAGCCACGGCTTCAGCAGCTCGCCGGCCTGCGCGTCGTCCAGTTGCGCAAACGCGGTCTTGTACTTCGCCTGCGCCGTCGCTTCCAGCCAGTCCAGCCCGCCGGCATAAACCTTTTGCCGCGCCTCCACCGAGCTGCCGATCAGAAAGTCGAGAAACATCGGCGTCTGCGCCTCTACCGCGCCGGGCTTGCCGTTCAGCGGAGGCAGCAGCGCGTCGCTCAGCCGCGTCAGCGTGCGCATCTGCAGCGGCGTAAAGAAGGTCAGATCGGCGGCAGCAATCTCATCGGCCAGAGCGGTCACCGGCACCGGCGTCCGCGCATTCAGCCCCAGCGTCCATGGCACCGGCGCGGGCGGCGGCAGCGTAGGGTCGTTCAGCCGCTGCTGGGCGCGGGCGACCTTGCCGGCGACGAAAAAGGAAATAAGAGTGCGTACAAAATCACGTCGCAGCATAACCACTCCAGACGAACGAATCCACGCTACACGCCGACCTCTCTCCGCGTCTACTGCCAATGCGCTTGGCCAGCGGAATGCGCGCATCGCCCGTCGCCATTGCGACATCTAAACTGGAAACATCGCCGTACCCGAGGAGGAAGTCGAACCATGCAGGCAGCCGTGGTCAACGTTCTGGGTGAGCCGCCCCAATACCAATCGTTTCCTGATCCTGTGGCACAGGACGGCGAAGAACTCATCCAGGTGTGTGCCGCCGGCCTGCACCCGGTTGTGAAGGGCCTAGCCAGTGGCTCACACTACGCCAGCAGCGGCAAGCTGCCCGCCATCCCTGGCATCGACGGCGTGGGCACGCTGGCCGACGGCAGCCACGTCTACTTCGTCTTTGTCCGCAAGCCCTGGGGAACCATGGCCGAACGCGCCGCCGCGCCCAAGTCGAAGTGTATTCCCGTACCCGACGGCCTCGACGACGTGCAGGCTGCGGCCATCGCCAACCCCGGCATGTCCGCCTGGGTCTCCATGAAGAGCCGCGCCGGCGTTACGGCCGGTGAAACCGTGCTCATCCTCGGCGCCACCGGAGTCGCCGGTCAGCTCGCCATCCAGACCGCGCGCCTGCTTGGCGCCAGGCGCGTCATCGCCGCAGGCCGTAACGTCGCCGCCATCTCCGCGGCCGACATCGACTCCGTCATCGCGCTCAACGATCCTGAAGAGGCAGTCCGCGAAGCCTTCGCCGCACAGGCCGCCGCCGGCATCGACGTCATCATCGACTATCTCTGGGGTCGTCCCACCGAGCTGCTGCTCGAAGCCCTCGCCAAAGGCTTCAAGGCCGGCTCCACGCATCGCACGCGGCTGGTCGAAGTCGGCGCCAGCGCCGGCCCGGCCATCACTTTACCCGCCGCCACGCTGCGCAGCATCGATCTCACTATCCTCGGCAGCGGCTTCGGCTCTGCGTCGCTTGATGAGATCTTCGCCGCTATCCCCACGCTCTTTTCCATGGCCGCCCAAGGCAAGCTCACCGTTGCCGTCGAGCCTGTCCCGCTCGCCGATGTCGAATCCGCCTGGACCCGCACCGAAAAAGGCCGCCGCATCGTCTTCACTCCGTGAAATACCCGCGGCAGGCGTGGCGCCGGCTCCAATTGCCTGGATTATCTTTACCGTAAGATCCACGCCACATTCGTGCTTTCCGGGAACCCTTTCCGCCGTTCCGGTGTCTAAGGCAGTAGTGAGCACGAATGGAAGAGTGCAGTTTTTCGAGAAAACCTGCTTCCGCGCTCCGGTAAGGCGTACATTTCCCGCGGCGCCCTGAAATTGCTGGGGTTAGCCGCAGCCGGCCGGTTTGCATCGGCCCCGACCGTCGCGTTGCATGGGATGGGAGGGCGTGCAAGAGGCGGGTGCGTTGCGATAAGGTGGGAGGACACTGACTTGCAGGCGGACCTCACCATGGGCAATCTAGCCAGCGCGCTGACGCTCCAGTCTGAAGAAGCCGCTCTTATAGAAGAGCTGCGGGCGGGTTCTGAGGAAGCTTTTGCGTGGCTGATCGCGCGCTACCATCAACCCATCTATTCGCTGCTGGCGCGCACCGTGCGCGACCGCAGTGACGCGGCCGATCTTACCCAGGAAGTCTTCGTCAAGGTCTTCCGTGGCCTCGGCGGCTTCCATGGTGAATCTTCGCTGCGCACCTGGATCTATCGCATCGCCCTGCGCGAGGCCTCTAACCAGCGCCGCTGGTGGATGCGCCACAAGCAGCAGGAGATTCCCATCGAGCAGGAGCTGACCGACCCGGAGTCGGGAACTCCCGTACTTCTGAAAGACATGCTGGTCGATCCTGCCGAGTCGCCCTACGAGGCGGCCGTGCACCAGGAGAATCGTGAACGCGTGGAGTGGGCGCTGGGCCAGGTTCCCGAGCCCTACCGCACCACGCTCATCCTGCGTGATATTGAAGGCTTCGTCTACGAGGAAGTGGCCGAGATGCAGGGCGTCAATCTGGGAACGGTCAAGTCCCGCCTGGTGCGCGGCAGGGCGTGTCTGAAAGTCCTGCTTGGCTCACCGGATCGCGGCGCGCACCCCGCCGCCGCGGCAGCTTGCGGGCTACCTTTGGGAGAGGAGGCGCGATGAACGACTGCAGTGCTGTGCAAGCAGGATTTACCGAGTATCTTGACGGCCGGCTCAACGGCTACGAGATGCAGGAGATCGCCGCTCATCTCAAGGACTGCGCGTCCTGCGCCCGCGAGTGGGAGTCGCTTCGCCGCACCCAGGCTTCGCTCACATCGCTGGGCTCTGTGCCCGAGCCTGCCGATCTGCTGCTCCGGATTCGGGTTGCCGTGAGCCAGGAACGCGCGCGCATGGGCCGCAGCCGCCTTGAGGCTGCGGGGCTGGTTTGGAAGAACACCGTGGGTCCATTCCTGCTGCAGGCCGCGGCTGGCTTTGCCAGCGCCGTGCTGTTGCTGGGCACGGTGATTCTCATGGTGAGCATGTTCGCCAAGCCTGAGACGGCCCAGGCCAGCGCCGACGAGCCTCTGGGCATGGCCACCGCGCCGCGGCTGCTCTACCTCTCGAGCGGAGCCGACAGCGACGACATCAGCGCCGCCGCCGCTCCGGTGGTGGTCGAGGCCTATATCAACGACGAGGGACAGGTGTACGACTACCGCATCGTCTCCGGTCCCACCGATCCGGTGACTCGCTCGCGCGTCGAAAACCTGTTGCTGTTCAGCGTCTTTGAGCCGGCCCGCTTCTTCGGCCAGCCGGTCCGCGGCCTTGCCGTGCTGTCGTTCTCCGGCGTCGCCGTTCGCGGATGAAAACAGGGAATAGGGATCAGGAGTCAGGAGTCAGAAAAGACAGGGCTCAGGTTTCAGTTCACGTCTGAGCTGGCAATCTGTTCAATTGGTGAAGCCTGCATCGCCAACGAGCCTGTCTCTTCTTTCTCAACCAGGCAGTGAAAGATGAGTTCTCCCTATTCCCTATTTCCTGACCTCTGATCCCTTGCATCTCCCGTTTGACCCTGCCGTTGCGTCTAACTAGACTGGCAGACAGGGTCATTGCATGAAGTTGTTTCCATCCCGCTCTCGGGCGCGCTTTTCCTTAGCGGCTCTGTGCGTCCTGTCGATGCTGGCTGCGGCTCCGCTAAGCGCCCAGTCTTCCAGCAACTCCTCTAGCAGCAGTTCTTCGCCGGGCCAGCTCTATGCGCAGGAAAAAGCGCCTTCGCTCATCGATCCCGCCGGCCCAACCATCTCGCTCATCAGCTCTGAGCCGGTCTTCATCATGGCGGCGGCGCTCAACGCCTGCGGATACGACGAGGGCCTGGAGCAGAGCGCCCCGGTGCGCAAACGCGTGCGCGATGAAATCAACCAGGCGCTGGCCAAAAGCGAGGATGCGCGCGCCAGGCGCGATGCGCTGTGCCTTTACATTGCACAGCACCGCATGACCGGTACGGAGAGCGACATCTCGCAGTACGTTTCGCTGGCGCTCTACCTTACGCCGCCTCCGGAGATGGAAGTCACCGCCGATCTGACGGAGATGCCGCCCGATGCGACCCAGGTGGCGGAGATTGTGCCCATTCTCAAGGCCTTTGCCGAAGCCGTAGACCTGCACGGCATCTGGCTGACGGTTCACCTGACCTACGACGACGAAGCGGCCATGGTGCACGATGCGCTGTCGCAGATGATTGTGGACACCAATCTCTACCTCAAGATGCCCGCGTCCACTTACGATGGCCGGCGTTTCATCGTGGTCATCGAGCCCATGCTGTCGCCGGGCATGGTGAATGCGCGTATCTACGGAACGGATTACATCGTGGTGGTGTCGCCGGCAGATGGCAAGATTCGCATGACCGATGTACGCCACGCCTATCTGCACTACGTAATCGATCCGCTGCTGCTGGCCCGCGCCAACGCCATTGATCGCACCCAGCCTATCCTCAAGGAGATTCGCGACGCTCCCATCGCCTTCCGCTACCGGTCTGACACCGTGCCGCTGACCATCGAGTGCCTGATCAAGGCCATCGAAGCGCGCACCATGGATACCGGTGTGCCCATCTACAAGATTCCGCCGACCGCCGACCGTTCCGCGCTGCCGCGCTACGAGCATGAGCGGCAGGTCTCGCTTGAAAAGGCTGAAGCCGTGCGCGTGGCCACCGTGCAGCACGATATGAGCCAGGGCTTCGTGCTCACCCAGTACTTCTATGAGCAGATGATCCAGTTCGAGAAAGATCCGGCCAGCCTGAAAGACACCATTGGCGAGATGGTCTACAGCATGGACGTGGATCAGCAGGTGCACCGCGCCCGCCAGACGGTCTTTGACAAGGAGGCCGACGAAGACGTATTGCAGCGCAGCCAGCCGCGCAAGCTGGAGGGGCTCGACCTGGCTGAAGCCAAGCTCTCTATCGGCGATGTGGCCGAGGCCCGCTCCATGGCGCAGAAGGTGCTTGCCCAGCAGAACAGCACGCCGCAATCGGTGGCAGACAGCGCGCGCGCTCACTTCATCCTGGCGCGTGTGGACCTGATGACTGGCCATCCCGATCAGGCGGTTGACGACTTCCAGCAGACGCTGGCCACCAGCAAGCAGCAGCGTCTGCTCGCCTGGTCGCACATTTACCTTGGCCGCATGCTCGATCTCGAGTGCGCGCGCGACAAGGCCCTGGCCGAGTACAAGGAGGCGCTCACGGTGCGCGACGGCCAGCAGGACACGCGCCTGGCGGCGGAGCGCGGCGTGAAGGCCCCGTATACCGTCAAGGGCCAAAGCTGCGACGACTCCGGCGACGACAATCCTCCTGCCCCTCCTGCGGGCGGACAGGCCAAGGCAGGGCCGGAAGGAACCCAGAACCCGCAATGACCTGCCCTGGGAGAGCGAGAGAAGCGGACATCAGGCTGCGTGAACGGGACCACGGAACTTCAGGTTGCAGGCTTTTCCTCCATCTGCCGTAAATCCTTTCGCGGACGAGGCGCACGTGGAAGCAACTCTCAGTGAACTCGAAGCCGTGCTGGGACACCGGTTCCTCAACCCGCAGCTCCTGGTGAACGCGCTCACCCACCGTTCGCTGGCCAACCAGCTTGCCCATGAGAACGGCGTAGACGGCGCCGATCTTGGCGACAACGAGCGGCTGGAGTTTCTGGGCGACGCCGTCCTCAACCTGGTCGTGGCCGAGGCGCTTTTTGCCGCGCATCCGGAGTGGCAGGAGGGCGAGCTCACGCGGGTCCGCGCACAGCTCGTCAGCCGGAATCACATGGCCAATATCGCCGTTTCCATCGGCCTGGGCCGGTATCTGCGTCTGAGCCGCGGTGAAGACCGCAGCGGCCTGCGCAACAAGAGCACCGTGCTTTCGAATACGATGGAAGCAGTGATGGGCGCCCTGTTTCTCGATGCCGGCCTCGATCCCGTGCGCACTTTTGTGCGCAGCCGCGTGATGGGTGAGGCCGCCGAGCAACTGGCGGAAGAGTTGCGCTCCGGAGCCGCGCTCGGCAACTACAAATCCGCGCTCCAGGAGCGGCTGCAGGCCACGCGCGCCGGCACGCCCGTCTACCAGGTCAAGAGCGAGAGCGGCCCCGATCACCGCAAACGCTTTCTCGTCGAAGTTCGCATCAAGACCGATCCGGGCGAGCCTGAAAAGCCGCTTGCCTGCGGCCAGGGCAGCACCAAGAAGCACGCCGAGCAGGACGCCGCGCGCCGCGCGCTTGTTCTTCTGACTGCCGCTGAGGACGCGACGGCTGCCGATTCCGGCGCGAACGGCCAGGAGCACACGAGGCAATGACCACCTCCGCCGCCATGCCGGTCCAGACGCCGCGCCGCTTTGCATGGCTCCATCCTCACCTGCCCACGCTGCCCGAGGCTGCGGCCTCGCTGCTGCGCACGGTGGTGGTCGCGCTCTTTTTGCTCACCTTTGTGCTGCAGCCGCTGCTTATCCCGTCAGAAAGCATGGAGCGCACCCTGCTGGTGGGCGATTTTCTGCTCTTCAACAAGCAGGTTTACGCGCCGGCCGGGCGCATCGGCCGCTGGATCATGCCTTATCGCCCGGTGGGGCGCGGCGACATTGTCGTCTTTCATCATTCCCACCCGCGGCTGCTCGTGAAGCGGGTTATCGGCCTTCCCGGCGACCGGCTGCGCATCGAAGACGGCAAGGTCTTTGTCAACGAACTGCCGCTCGACGAGCCCTACGCCGCCTTCGAGCCGGCTCCTCCGAATGCCTTCCGCGACAACTTCCCGGCCAGGGCTTATTCGGATCCGCAGGTCGACCCCGACTGGTGGCGCCAGATGCAGAGCCTCACCCGCAACGGCGAGCTGCTGGTGCCTGCCGGCGAGTATTTCGTGCTGGGCGACAATCGCAACCACAGCAACGATTCGCGCTACTGGGGCTTTGTGCCGCAGCAGGCCATCGTCGCCCGGCCGCTGATCATCTACTTCTCGCTGCGCCGCCCCTCCGGCACCGATGTGCAGCAGGCCGCGCAACAAGCTGCGGATGATAGACTCGGACACGATAGCAATCTTTCCGGAAGACTCGCAGCCTTTGCGCGCTGGAAGCGCATCTTCCGCGTCGTGCACTGAAGAGCGAGCCTTCCTGGGAGTTGAGAGAGCGGAGCGGAAAGCAATTATTAAGTCAAAAAACGAGGCTGCAGAGGCAAACACGAAGTGCCAGGACACAACTTCAGCCGTGCCCTGAGTGCCGTAAGATGAATGGAGTTTTAGCCCCTGAGGATGAGTCAATGACTTAATCAGAGATTCCTTGGAGGGGTCTTTTCAACGAGTTTTGAATTTGAATTTGGATTGAATTAGTAAAAACCCTGCAATGAGCGACAGCATGACCAAGAAAAAATCGCTGGCCGTCCAGGAACCGCCTGAGGCAAAGCCTGAACCGGCTCCCGCCCGAGAAAAAGTGGAAGAGACTCCTTTTGAAGCAGTCGCCAGCATCTGCGGAGTGCTTGTCGTCGGTCTGTTCATCCTCACCTTCCTCGCGCAGAACTTCCTCATCCCCTCGGGCTCCATGGAAAAGACGCTGCTGGTGGGCGATCACCTCGTCGTGGACCGCATCACGCTCGCGCCCCCCAGCAGGTGGATGCCGCTGGTCCACTACCGCGAGCCGCGCCGCGGCGATATCGTGGTCTTCATCAAGCCCTCCCCGGAGCCTGAGCCCGACGCCGACGGCAAGCCGCAGTATCTCTTCCTGGTCAAGCGCCTCATCGGCGTTCCCGGCGACCATATCCACCTGCGCAACGGCATCGTGATCGTCAACGGAGTGGCGCAGGCCCAGCCGCACGCGCAGCCTACCACCCCGCAGAATTATTCCGAGTTCCTCGACGAGTTTCCCTCCGTTCCGCCGTGGCCGCAGCCGGGCGGCGCCACCGAGAGCTGGGCCGTCGACTTTCCCAACCACGTCGTCAATGGCGATCTTGTCGTCCCCCCCGGCATGTATTTCATGATGGGCGACAATCGCCACGACAGCCTCGACTCGCGCTTCTGGGGATTCGTTCCCAGAGCTAACGTCGTAGGGCGCCCGCTGTTCAACTACTGGTCGTTCAAGACGCCCGAGTCGGTGTACGACGAGACCGGGGTCGGCAACCGCGTAGCCTGGATGGTGCACGTGGCCCTGCATTTCTTCACGGACACGCGCTGGAGCCGCACGTTCCATCTGATACGGTAGGCTGCATGATGCACGACGCCCAAGGCCGGCAAACGGCTGCGCCTGCTCGCGGTGCCGGAGCTGGCCGCCGGCGGATTCGTATTGCCCTGGCCGCGGCAGTCCTGCTCATTCTGGCCTTCATCTTTGTTCCGCCGATGTTCAGCATCGGCAAATACAAGGCCCGCATCACCCGGCTGATCTCCGCCTCGCTGGGCAGGCCGGTGCGGCTGTCGTCGGTCGAACTGCGCCTGTTGCCGCGGCCCGGCTTTGTCATCACTGACCTGAATGTGGCTGAAGACCCGGCCTACGGCGCCGAGCCGGTGCTTCACGCCAACACGGTCACTGCCTCCATCCGCCTGCTCTCTCTGTTACGCGGCCGCCTGGCTATCGATACCATCAGCGTGGACGAAGCCAGCCTCAACGTGGTGCGCGCCGGGCCCGGCCGCTGGAACCTGGATCCACTTTTCCGCACCGCCGCCGCGAAAGCGGGATCGATTGGCAGCGGTGAGCCGGCACGCGGCGTCCTGCCGCTACCCTATCTCGAAGCCACCAACTCGCGCATCAACATCAAGAACGGCGCGGAAAAACTCCCGTTCTCCCTGGTCAATACCGACTTCGAGTTCTGGCAGGCCGATCCCGGCGAATGGCGCATCCGCCTGCGCGGCCAGCCTGCACGCACAGACGTAAGCCTCTACCTGGAAGACACCGGGGAGGTGCGCCTGGAAGCCAGCGTGCATCGCGCGCCCGAGCTGCGCGAGATGCCCGTCCACATCGACCTCGATTGGCGCGAGGCCCAGCTTGGCCAGCTTTCCCGCCTGCTGATCGGCTCCGACCCCGGCTGGCGCGGCGATCTCACCGGCGACCTGCACCTGGATGGCACCGCCGACGCAGCACACGTTACGACGCAACTACGCGCCACCGGAGTCCATCGCGCCGAGTTCGCTCCCGCCGAGCCGCTTGACTTCGACGCCAACTGCGCCTTCGTTTATCACTACTCGCTGCGCTCGCTCGAAAATCTCGACTGCAGCTCTCCGCTGGGCGACGGCCGCATCCAGCTCACCGGCAATCTGACTCCTGGGCAGTCCGCCACCATCCGGCCGTCAAACCTCACGCTCGTTCTCGACCAGATCGCAGCCGGCGCAGGTCTTGACCTGCTGCGCACCGTGCGCAGTGGCATTGCGACCGATCTCGAAGCCGGGGGCACCGTCAGCGGCAAGCTTGTCTACTCCGCCGCTCAGCCCGCTGCGACGCCGCAGAAGAAACGGCCTGTTCCAGCCAGGCGGGCTCGTCTTGAGCCCGCGCCGGGTCCGCTAACCGGCTCGCTGACGCTGGACGGCTTCGAGCTGAGCGGCGGCGGCCTCAGCCAGCCTGTCCGCGCCGCCAAAGTCGTTCTGGAGCCGGCTGTGGAGGCTGCAGCCGGGCAGGCATTGGCAGGCTCCGTGTTGCTGCCTGCCGGCGCCGCTGCGCCGCTTGCCGTCAGCTTCCGCCTGGCGCTCAGCGGCTATCAGGTCGATCTGCACGGCCCGGTGAGCTTCGCGCGGGCCCGCCAGCTTGCACAGGCTGCGGGTTTTTCAAGCCAGGCCGGCTTTGACGGTCTTGCCGGAGACCCGATCACTCTTGACCTCAGCGTCACCGGCCCGTGGCTCCCGGCAGAGGAGATTCCTGCTGAGAACGGTGCGCCTGCAGCCGCGCGCCAGAGCGGCGACACGCTCTCTGGAACCATGACCCTCCACGACGCCAACTGGCGTGCGGATTTCCTTGCCAATCATCTGGAGATCGTGCAGGCGACGCTGCACCTGGGCGATGGCCGGCTTCACTGGGATCCGTTCGTCTTTTCTTACGGCACGGTGAAAGGAACAGCCAGCCTCGATCTTCCGCTCGACTGCCCCGGCCCGGAGCCATGCCTGCCGCAGTTCCAGCTTGCGCTGGGCGATCTGGATGCGGCCAGGCTGCAGACAGCGATTCTTGGCGTGCGCGAGCAGGGTTCGCTGCTTTCGGACCTGATTGACCGCCTGCATCCCTCGTCAGCGCCGCCCTGGCCCCGGCTGCAGGGCGCCATCAAAGCCGATTCGCTCGTGCTCGGTCCGGTCACACTCCGCCAGCCCTCGGCAACTGTGCGCATCGACCCCGACGGCGCGGAGATCACCGGTCTCGATGCCGGCCTGCTCGGCGGCCAGCTCCAGCTCTCCGGAACACTGCAGAAACCCGCTACCGACCAGGACAAGCCCTCCTACGAGCTCGAAGGCAGCTTCCAGAAACTCAGCCCCGCGGCTCTCGGCCAGTTGATCGGCCTGCGCTGGTCCGGCGGCGCAGTCAGCGGCTCCGGCAAGCTGGAGTTTTCCGGCTACACCGCCGCAGATGTGGCCAGCTCGGCAAAGGGTGAGCTCCATCTCGACTGCCAGCACGGTGCCATCGCCGCGGCTGTGGCATCCCGCACCACGTTCCCGCCCGCGCTCACCCGCTTCGACCACTGGACCGCCGACGCCGCCGTTGCCAGCGGCTCCATCACCTTCGGCCAGAACCAGGTTCGCCAAGCCGGCCATACCCACTCCGTTCGAGGCGCCCTGACCTTTGCCAACCCACCCAAAATCACCTTCAGCTTCACAGAGAATCTACAGCGCAATGAATCAAAAGCAGGAAATCGCTAAAGGGAGCTCTCAACCTGGCGACTTCCAGTCGCAACCAAACCTGCCGGTTTTTAGACGGTAGTTATTTAGCGGCCTTCGAGTCGTGCAATGAGCTGTTCGTGACTGCGAACCAGCTCCACGAGCGTGCCAAACCCGGCGAGGAGGTCATCCATCACGCTGCGCATCTTGATCTCGTCTGTGCTGAACTGGCGGTGATCGACGCTGAGCAGTTCGAGGTGATTCGCTATCGCGTCAAGTCTTTCATCGATTGTCATTCTTCACTTCGAGAGGCCGGTCGCCGCTGGTGTATTGAGCATCGCAAAGTGATGAGTTTGTGTCAAAAAGGATGCCAGATAAACTTCAGACTGCTGACAAACCTTGAAACTGCCGCCTCGCCACGACCACCTCGCCAGCACCCTCCCGATACAATAGATCCATGGCCTCTTCCGTCGCCTCTTCCCCGGTCCTGATTCGCTGCAAGGGTATCCTCTTCGACATGGACGGCATCCTCATCTCTTCGCTCGGCTCGGTCGAGCGAAGCTGGACCAAATGGTCCCACATGCGCGGCATCGACCCCGAATACGCCATCAGCATCGCCCACGGCCGGCGCGCTGTGGAAACCGTCGCCCGTCTGCGCCCCGATCTCGACAGCCACGCCGAGCTAAAGGTTATCGAAAACTTCGAAGTGGACGACAACGAAGGCCTCACCGTTCTCCCCGGCGTCCTCGATCTTCTGGCTGTTCTTCCCAAGGGTTCCTGGACGGTGGTTACCAGCGCCACCGAGCGGCTGGCCCGCGTGCGCCTGGCTGCCGGCGGCGTCTCCGTGCCGGACCGCATCGTCACGGCCGACCAGGTGAAGCAAGGCAAGCCGAACCCCGAGCCGTTCCTTGCCGGGGCTGCAATCCTCGGCGTTCCGCCCGAGCAGTGTGTCGTCTTTGAAGACTCGTCTTCCGGAGCCAAAGCCGGCCACGCCGCCGGCTGCATCGTGGTGGCCACTACCTTTTCGCACCCGGTCGAGTCCCTCGCCGCCGCCCACTACCTGGTTCCAAATCTGACAGACGTGCGCATCGAGCCCCAAAGCGACGGCCTCGTCATCCACCTCACCCCGCTCAATCCCTGATCTCTGACCCCTGGTCTCTGATTACTCGTTCGCTTCGATCCGCCGTCCGTGCAGATCCTGGAAGGGCCGCGTATTCATCCTGTAGAGATCGGAGAAGACGCGCAGTTGGTCGCGGCTGATGCTCAGTGCCTGCTCGAAGACGAACCACTGCACGTCTTCTGCGCAAGGTGGCGTGAGAGCCGAGCCGGTATACGTCCAATAGCCGCGGTCGCCCGGCAACAGGCCGCCGAGATTCACCATGTCAGGAATCTTCTCGGTGGCCCCGGACTTTGCCGGCAGATGCGCCCACAGCGTAGCCAGCGTGGCGTTCGGGTCGCCGGCAATCTCGCTCATCCGCACCGCCAGGATGGCCACCTTGCCATCGGCGCTCCTGTGCACCAGGTCGACCTCCATGTCAGTCAGCTTGCCCTTCACGCCATGCTCGCTGGGATGGTGAAACTCGAGGTCCACCAGCTCGTAGCGCACCCCGTTGGCCACAATCGTGCTGCCTGGGTCCACGTGCGCCACTATGCCGCGCCCGGTGTTTTCCACCGTCACCGGCCCGGCAATGTAGTGGAACTCGATCGGCGCCAGCGCGGTATTCAGATGCGCCCCGCGAATATCCACCGGCGACTGCTGGTGGCCCTTTGAGCAGGCTTCATAAGCGGGGTCGAGCTTGCCCCACACCAGCGGTCCCGTGTGGCCCGTGTAGTTCCAGTAAGCATTATTCTGCGCAGCGCAGACGGCGGAAAAGCCAAGCAGAAGAGCGACAGTTGCGAAAAGACGCATCCTTAACTCCATCGTCGCGGATGCCTCCGGCATCCCGGGAAGATTCTATAGCTTTTCAGGAAGCGGTGTGCTGTAGCTGGCCGCGGCAGGGAACCCCGACTCGCGCATGCGCGCGCAGCGGCACATTCCTGAAAGTGCTATACATGCATCGACGCACGAAGATGGAAAAGGAGATTGAAAGGAGGAAAAGCCGAAGCTGCAAGGGTGGATTCGCGGCTCGTGGCACCCGCGGTTCGCCGTCGGTTTTACGCCGACCGCGGCAACTGCCCGGTCTCGCGCACAATCGAAAGACCGGAGCGCACCCGCAGGTCCTCGATCAGTTGTTTCTGCATCCGCAGCACGCACTCCTGTGCGTCGATGACCCTGGCGCGAAGGCTGGCGGTGTCTTCCACGCCGAGAGCCTGCTCTATCTCAAGAAGCTTTCCAATGATCGCACCTGTATCCATGGCCCCGACCTTAGTGCCCTAGCATGCGCCGGAAAGCTACCCATGGCTGTGACCTATGTCACGCTTCTTGCACAAAATTGCTGCGCGTCCTAAAACGATGGGCCGCCGCTACCGGCTCCGCCCAGGGAGCCGGCAGCCGGCGGCCACAGGATTATTCAAAGAGAATGACTATCTGGCAGCCAGCGCAACGCCTGCCTGTTCAGCCAGCTTGGCGGCCTTGTCGGTTGCCTCCCAGGTGAACTCGGCCTCGTTGCGGCCAAAGTGACCGTAAGCCGCCGTCTTCTGGTAGATTGGCCGGCGCAGGTTCAGGCTCTCGATGATGCCCTTGGGCGTGAGCGAGAAGTTCTTGCGCACCAGGTCGGTGAGCTTGGCCGGGCTCAGCTTGCCCGTGCCAAACGTATCCACCAGCACTGAAACCGGCTCGGCCACGCCGATGGCGTAGGCAAGCTGCACTTCGGCCTTCTCGGCCAGTCCTGCGGCCACGAGGTTCTTGGCGATGTAGCGGGCGACGTAGGCGGCCGAGCGGTCCACCTTGGTCGGGTCCTTGCCGCTGAAGGCGCCGCCACCGTGCCGCCCGGCGCCGCCGTAGGTGTCCACGATGATCTTGCGGCCGGTCAGCCCGGTGTCGCCCATCGGTCCGCCGATCACGAACCGTCCGGTGGGGTTGATGTGATACTTGGTGTGCTCGTCAAGCCACTTGGCCGGCAGCACCGCCTGGATCACGTGCTTGAGAATGTCGGCGTGCAACTCATCGTTGTCCACGCTCTCCGAGTGCTGGCTGGAGATCACCACCGCGTCAATGCGCGCCGGCTGGCCATTCTCGTCGTACTCCACCGTTACCTGGCTTTTGCCGTCGGGCCGCAGGTAGGGCAGCCTGCCGTTCTTGCGGACCTCGGTGAGCCGCCGCGTGAGCTTGTGGGCCAGCGAGATGGCTGCAGGCATCAGCTCCGGCGTTTCGTTGGTCGCGTAGCCGAACATCATGCCCTGGTCACCGGCGCCGCCCGTGTCCACGCCCTGTGCAATGTCGCCCGACTGCTTGTTGATGGTCGAGATCACCGCGCAGGTGTTGGAGTCGAACCCGTACAGCGCATTGTCGTAGCCGATCGAGGCTATCACGCCGCGCACTAGGTTTTGGAAGTCCACGTAGGCCTTGGTGGTAATCTCACCGGCAATCACCACCAGTCCGGTGGCCAGGAGCGTTTCAGCGGCAACGCGGCTGTAGGGGTCCTGCTCCAGGCAGGCATCCAGAATCGCATCCGACACCTGGTCAGCCATCTTATCCGGATGGCCTTCTGTGACGCATTCAGAGGTAAACAAGAAACGATCGCTCAACTTCATACTCCTTCCCGTTGAAGGGATCTGCATGACACCCGCAAACCGGCGGGCTCAAGCCGGATGGTTTTACCTGTCTATGGTAATTGCGCGGGCTGATTGGCGACAAAGAATGACAGTGAACAGCAGGGATTAGAGGTTCAAGCGCTCATTGCGGCATTGAGCTGAAAGGTTGCAGGGGATTGCAGCGCGGGGTCAGATTCGCGCGATAGCCCAGGCAAAGAAAGAGCGCACCAGATCGACGACCGCCGTCAGCAGGCGCTCGGGCAGCAGCGTGGGCCACCAGCCGGAGCGCACGCCGTAGTAGCGCACGGCCAAGAAGCCTGCCACAACCACCGCAAGCAGCAGGACGGCCGCGCCCAGCCATCGCACCCGCAGCTCCACGGCTTCGTGGTGCTGAATCCGGGCCTTGCCCACGTTGGCCGCAAATGCGGTCCAGCCCTGCTCATCGTCGAGTGTCTGGCCGGATGCGGAATAAGCCTTCAAAAAACGGTCGGTCCAGTCCCGCTCGTCCAGCCCCAGCGCGCTGGCGTAGCCGCGCACGATACCTTTGTTCAGGATGCCGCCGGGAAGCTGGCGAAATCGTTCCTGCTCCAGCGCGAGCAGGTGTCGCTGGCTGATTTTGGTGACGGCCGTAATGTCTTCCAGCGCAACTCCGCGGGAAATCCGCTCCATGCGCAGGTCTTCGCCAAAACTGCCCATAGCCAACCAAATCGGGCTCGAGAGCGCCCAGGAAATGCCTTTGACCGTTGCCATCCGCTACCGAGCCGGCACAATCAAAAGAGAACCGGGGAACCCCGTGTTCTTTCCTCAAAAACGTCCCAGACCCGCAAAGATTTCCACAATCACAATAAACCCGCGCCCGCCCGGCGTCAAAATCATTCATCGGTAGAACCTTTATTATCATGAGCCTGGGTGGAATGCACCAATCTGGCACGCTTCCCCTGCTGGCCCGTGCCATCCCGCCTTTCGCCTGCCGGCGAAAGCTTCTTCAGCGATCGCCTTGCGGCTTGTCGTGCTGTTACCTTTGAAAGGGAGAGATTTTTGAGCAAGGCTCCCGAGTGCACGGGCCGCACCAGGCATGAACAAACTTATCTTCGCCAATCTTCTTCACCGTCCGCTGCGCTCGCTCATCAGCGTGTCTGCGGTGGCCATCGAAGTGATCATGATGCTGACCATCATTGCCATCATGCTGGGGCAGCTCACCGGGCAGAAGAAGCTCAATAACGGAATTGGCGCCGACCTGATTGTACGTCCGGGAAACGCCACGTTTTTCAACGGGGTGAGCGGGGCGCCGATTTCCGTGAAGCTCGCGGATGTACTGGACAAGCTGCCGCACGTGGTTGTCGCTTCTCCTGTCATCACCAGCCTCTCCATGAGCGATGGACTCGAAGTGCTTTGGGGGATCGACTACAAAACTTACAGCCAGTTGAGCCCCTTCGTCTTTTTATCGGGAGGACCGATGAGCGGCCCTTACGACATGATTGTGGACGACGTGTATGCCGCCTCCGGCCATGGCTATCACGTGGGTGACACGGTCATGGTCTTGAAACATCCTTTTCGCATCGCGGGCATCTATGCTCACGGCAAGGGTGGGCGCAGGCTGATTTCCATCGTCACCATGGGAGAGCTGATCGGTTCGGAGGGAAGGGCGTCGGCGTTTTATCTGAAGGCCGACCGGCCTGAAAATATCAAGCGGATCGAAGACGAGATCCTGGCCCGGCCGGGGATGGGAAGCTACCAGGTAATGACCATGGACGAATGGCTTTCCCTGATGACTCCCGACCGCATTCCTGCCCTGAACACCGCCATCGACGTAGTGATCGGCATTGCTGTCATTATCGGGTTTCTTGTGATCTTCCAGTCGATGTACACATCGGTTCTGGAACGCACCCGCGAAATCGGCATTCTGAAATCGATGGGCGCGTCCCAGGCGGCGATCGTGAGCGTAGTTCTGCGCGAGACCGCGGTCGTAGCCGTGGGAGGGGTGCTGGTGGGCGTGGCGCTTTCCTTTGTGGTCAAGACTTTTCTGGCGCAGAGATTTCCCACGCTGTATCTGGACATGAACTGGTTGCTCGTTACGAAAGGCGCATTGATCGCGTTCGTCGGCTCCCTGTGCGGCGCGCTCTACCCGGCCTGGATGGCCGCGCGCAAAGACCCCATCGATGCGCTGGCTTACGAGTAAACGGGCCTTTCTTTATGCCATTTTCACGGTTTCGCGCGATGGTTGTGTGCTAACATTTTCTTAAAACTGAACGCACTTCCACAGGTAATCAGGTAATTCTCATAAGTGTGCGGGCCATTCACGCCCTTCGCTTGCGTCGATCTTCCATCGCGGCGTGCCTTTTTCGGGCTGCTTTGACGTCGAACCGCAGAGCTTCACAGCACGTTTATCTGACAGCCGTTATCTGTCTTTTTCAACCTCTTGAAGGAGAGCCATCACTATGGAAAGGAATGTGTGTATTCAGCGGAGCTTCGCCCTGTGCGCTCTTGCGGCATTGCTCCTCGCGGTATTCGCCGGTGTATGCGCAAAGGCGCAAACGTCAGGCGCGGGCACCATCACAGGAACCGTTACCGATGCGAATCAGGCTGTGATCCCGGGCGCGCAGGTTACCGTTACGGACACAGACACCGGTGTGGCGCACGTCTTCAGCTCCAACGAAGCCGGCATCTACACCGCGCCATTCCTTCTTCCTGGCCACTACCAGATTGACGCCACCGCTCCCAACTTCAACAAGGTAGAGACTACCGGCATCAACCTTCAGGTAGGACAGGTGCTCACCGTCAATCTCACCCTCAAGGTCAGTTCCGCCAGCACCACGGTCGAAGTCTCCGGTACCAATCAGATTCTCGACACCGAAAAAACCGAGGTCTCCCAGGTCGTCGACAATCAGCTTGTTCGCAACCTGCCTGTCGCGGCGCGCAACTGGAGCTACTTCGTTCTACTCACTCCGAACGTCACCCAGGACGGTGGTACCGGTCTGATCAGTTTTCACGGCATCAGCGGCCTCTACAACCAGAACTACGTAGACGGCGCCAACAACAATCAGATGCTGTTCTCCGAGGCGCGTGGACGTTCGAGCGGCGCTCCCTACGTCTACTCGCTCGACTCCATCAAGGAGTTCCAGGCTGAAACCTCCAACTACTCCGTCGAGTTTGGCCAGGCCGCTGGCGGCCAGGTGAACGCCATCACCAAGAGCGGCACCAACAATCTGCACGGCGATCTCTTCTACTATCTCCGCTATCCCGATCTCAACGCGCTCGACCCCTACAGCAAATACCAGGCCCTCCACAACGGAGCCACGCCATTCCTGCTTACCCAGCCCATTCACCAGCAGCAGCAGTTCGGCGGCAGCATCGGCGGCCCTTTCATCAAGGACAAGCTGTTCTACTTCTTCACCTATGACGGCTATCACCGCGTGGGCCGCGTCCTTTATTCAGACACCAACCAGATCTCGACCGCCGCCTCCGGAACGTACGATCCAACCGTCAAATCCAACTCCACGCTGGTCACTCCCAATCAGTGTCCCACTGCAGATAACACCAGCTACCAGGCATACCTGACGGCGAATCCGACCGTCACAACCGCCTATATCACCGATGCGCAGTGCCTCGCCGGCATCAACTTCCTGGAGAGCGTGGCGGATATCGCAGCCGGTTCTGCGCCGCCCTCGCGCTACCTCAAGCAAAACCTCTTCTTCCCACGCATCGACTACCACATCAACGCAAGGAACGACGCCTTCGTCGACTTCAACTTTGTTGACACCGACAGCACCAACGGTTACAGCACCGCGAACACCTTTACCAACAGCTCGCCTTCAACCAACGGCCCGACGAGCTATCACGAGCGCTTCCTGGTTGGCGGTCTCACCACGGTCATTTCCAACACCGCTGTCAACGAAATCCACTCGCAGTGGGGACGCGATCTTGAGACTGCAGGCGCCAACGCCGCCGGCCCCAGCGTTGCCACGGGTGTGGTTACCTTCGGCATGCCCAACGCTCTGCCGCGCGTGGCCGAGCCCGACGAGCACCGCATCCAGTTCACGGATGTCTTTTCCAAGGAACTTGGCCGCAACTCGCTTAAGTTCGGCGGAGACGCCAACATCGTTCACGAGGTCATGATCAACCTCTACCAGGGCGGCGGCCTTTACAGCTACGGCGAATCCACCACCGTGGCGAACTTCCAGGACTGGATCAAGGACGCATTCCAGGGCCAGAGCGGCGACACCGATCCCTATGCCGGCTACCACTACAACACCTTCGTGCAGACCGTGGATGTGGTTCACACCAAGCCCGGCACGCAGGGCACGGACGATTTCTGGATGAACATGTACGACGGGTTTGCCGAAGACACCTTCAGGTGGACCCCGAAGATCACCCTTACCGGCGGCGTGCGCTACGACATTCAGTTAACGCCCGCTCCCGGCCTCATCAACAACAACTACCTTCCACTCTCGGCCGAGTACACCAAGACCATCAAGAACGTTCTCGACCGCGTGCAGCCGCGCTTCGGCTTCTCGTGGAGCCCGTATGCCGGCACCGTCGTTCGCGGCGGCTACGGTCTTTTCTCCGCTCTGAACCAGGGCAGCACCTACTACGCCATGCGCGTCGAAAACGGTGTTGTCCAGATCAATTACAACTACACCGGCTGCGAGTCCAGCGTGGGCGGCGTCTCCAAGGCCAAATGTCCCACGGTGCCCAGCGCCTCGGCCAACCTGCAATATCCCAACGTGCCGTTCCCGGTCACCGGTCCGTCGCTCTCCAAGGCGCTTTATCCCACGGGCGGCGCAGCACCGCAGGTCTCGGGTCCTTCCATCGCCGGTCCGCAAAGCTTTCACGGTCTCGATCCTGGCTTCGTGCCTCCTTTCACGCACGAATTCGATCTTTCCATCGAGCAGGCGATGCCGCTGAAGACATCTTTGAGCATCGGCTACGTCGGCACCCGCGGCATGAGGCTGCCGGTCTTCGTCGATGCCAACCTGGTTGGCGTTCCGCCGAGCGGCATTGCTACCTACAACGTGCTCGATGCGAACAACAACCTAGTCAAGCAGCTTACCGTTCCCGTCTATCGCCCGGCCGACCGCCGCAACACCGACCTCGCAACTTTCAATACCGGCTTCAGCGTGGCCAATACCTGGTACAACGCCATGGGCGTTACCGTGAAGCGGCCCTTCGACAAAGGTGTTGAAGTACTGCTCAACTATACCTGGGCAAAGGCGACGGATACAGGTCAGGTCGGAGGCGCCAACGGCACGTTCTACGGCGGCGACGTTCCACTCAATCCCAACAATATCCGCGGCGAGAACGGACCCTCCGACATCGATATCCGCAACCGCATGACCTTGAGCTTCGTCTATCAACCGCAGTTTGCGATGGGCAACAAGTACGTCAAGAATCTCATCGATGGCTTCCGCTTCTCCGGAGACGATATCGCTTCGGGCGGGCAGCCCATCTACCTGAGCATGAGCGGAACGGTCTACAGCGGTTCCACCAGCGCCACCAGCTACGGTGACGACGGCGGCATCTACGGCGGTGCTATCAGCTCCGGTTCCGGCCTGCCCACCACCGGCCGACCGCCGCAGATCGGCCGCAACAGCATCTATGCGCCGGGATACAACAACCTCGATCTGCGCGTCACGCGTGACATCCCCATCCACGATCAGATCTCGATGGAAATCGTGGGCGAGGCATTCAATGCGCTCAATCACATCCTCATCGCCAGTGTGAACAGCACCTACTCGCAGTACACCGCCGCTGCTGGAACAAGCACGGCGAACGTGGCCTGCGCCAATAGCGGCGCTGCTCCTTCCAATTCCACTTTGCAAGGCTGCATCTCACCTTACTCTGGCGCCGGCCTGAGCGCATTCGACGCAACCAGCGCTACGGCCAACTCGCTTTACGGCGCGCGCCAGTTGCAGTTCTCGGCCAAGCTGTTCTTTTAGCCAGTAACCTGATCGGGAGCGGCGGCTTCGGCTGCCGCTCTTTCGTTACACTGGTTTGCGCGGCCGGCCGTATCATCGGCGATACTGGTACCAAGGGAGCGCCGCATCCTTGTCGGACCGGCGGCGAATCGCCAGGTGCCATCCACCACCGAACAGCTCGTCTCCATCGATCAGATTCGCGCCGCCGCGTCGCGCATCGCCTCCATTGCCATCCGCACTCCGCTGCTGCGCGCCCCGTTTCCCGACATAGCAGACCGCCAGGTGTGGCTCAAGGCGGAAAGCCTGCAACCCGTCGGCGCATTCAAGATCCGTGGCGCATCCAACAAGATTCTCCAGCTCACGGCCGATCAGATCGCACGCGGCGTCATCACCTACTCGAGCGGCAACCACGCGCAGGGCGTGGCCTATGCCGCGCGCGAGGTAGGCGCGAAAGCCGTCATCGTCATGCCCTCCAACGCGCCGGCCATCAAGCGCGCCGCCACGCTCGCTCTTGGCGCCGAGGTGGTCGATGTCGGCGTTGCCTCCAGCGAGCGCCTGGCCGTTGCCGAGCGGCTGGTCCGCGAATGCGGCTACGTCGTCATCCCTCCTTATGACGACGAACAGATCATCGCCGGGCAGGCTACCTGCGGACTCGAAATCGTCGAAGAACTCCCTGACGTCGATCTTGTGCTTTCGCCCGTCTCCGGCGGCGGCCTGCTGAGTGGTGTGGCCGCGGCCGTCAAGTCCGCGGTGGCCGACCCGCGCACCAAGGTCTTTGGAGTTGAGCCGGAGCTGGCCGGCGATGCCGCCGAAAGCTTCCGCGCCGGCTCCATCGTGACCTGGCCCGCCGAGCTCACCAGCCGCACTATCGCCGACGGCCTGCGCACGCAAAGCGTGGGCGAGCACAACTTCGCGCATATCCGCACTTTCGTCGATGGCATCGTCACCGTCACGGAAGCCGAAATCCGCGCCGCGATGCGCGCCATTGTGGCCGCCACGCGCCTGGTGCCCGAGCCCAGCGGCGCCGTGACCACCGCCGCATTGCTTTTCCATGCGCGCGAGCTGCCGGCATACAAGAAAGCCGCAGCCATCGTGAGCGGCGGCAACGTAGACCCCGCGCTGCTGGCCGAAGTGCTCACCGAATCCACTGCGTAGCGTCGTTCGACTATGATTCTTTCCGTGATGAATCGCCGCACCTTCGCTTTTGCCTTGCTCCTGGCGTGGGCCGCGCTGCCGTTGCCGGCTGAGAAAAAGCCGCAGCCGATTGAGAAGCCCATGGCCGGTCCGCGCGCCACCGTGCTCCGCATCACGCCGCTCTACGTCACGCCCGATCCCAGTTCCCAGCGCGTTGACAAGGTGCAGATTGGCCGCGAGATGGTCATCGCCGAAAAGAGCGGCCCATGGATGCGCGTCTACGCCAACACCGACGTGGAAGAGCTGCGCGGCAAAGACACGCCCGAGATCGGCGGCGACGAAACTCCTCCGCCCATCTCCGGCTGGCTTGAGGCCAAGGGCGTCGTCGAGGAGTCCACGCCCAACGGCGACCAGATCATCATGGGCGCCGCCGCAAACCAGGAGTCGCTCGCCTCCGATCCGCGCGGTCCGGCCAACGCCGCACAGAGCGCGCGGCTGCTCTATCGCCGCATTGTCGAGATGTTCCCGAATTCTCCGCTCGCGCCGGAGGCCGCCTGGCGTGCGGCAGACATTGAGTGGCAGATTGAGAAAGCCGATGCCGCCTCGCGTCCCTCCGCTCATGCAAAAGACCCTTACATGCGCGACCTGATGGACGAGGACGAGCTGCGCAAGGTGATCAAGCTCTATCCGCGTACCCGCTGGGCTGCGCTGGCGGCCTTCGACCTTATCGACAACAAGCTCTGCGGCGACTGGGAGGGCTCTGAGCAGTGCCCGGTAAAGGAAGCCGATGTTTACGAGAAATACGCCGACGAGTATCCTGACGGTCCGCGCACCGCCCAGGCGCTTTACAACGCCACCTACCGCGCCGCCGTGCTGACCAACATGTTCCAGGCCGACGGCAATGACAAAAAGGCCGACGAGGCCCACGGTCACGCCCGCGCGCTCGCTGACCGGCTCAGGCAGCATTTTCCCGATTCGGATTACACCCGGCGCGCCGGAACGCTGGTGTTCAAGCTGGATCAGGGCGTGCCTGTCTACGGCATCGACCAGCAATAAAATTGATTAGAAATCCATCGATCGGCCATAATCGGTCTGTCGATCGCCCATTCTCCCGCACACGCTGCTGATCGCTTTGTGGAGGCTTTTTGAGTCCGTATTTCCTCTCCATTCTGCTGGGAATTGTGGAGGGTCTGACTGAGTTTCTGCCGGTCAGCTCCACGGCACATCTGCGCATCGTGGAAGCGCTGATGAAGATTCCGCTGGACGACGCCTACTGGAAGATGTACACCGTCGTCATCCAAGTGGGAGCCATTCTTGCGCTGTGCCTGCTTTTTCTCACCCGCATCCTCGATTTCCTGCGCACCTTTCCTGAAGGCGAAGACGGCCGGCACGGCTGGCTCGACCATCCCATCTCGCTCACGCTCATCGCGTTTGTCTGCACTTCGATCCCTGCGCTGCTTCTGCGCAAGTGGAGCGAGCGCAACCTGGGCAGCCTCACCGCCATGGCGCTTGCACTGCTCATCGGCGGCATCGTCATGTGGGCCATCGACGCATGGTCTGACAGCCGCGACGCCGATACAACCCACGTAGAGCAGATGACCTTCGGCCAAGCCGTCTGGATCGGACTCTGCCAGACCCTCTCCGCCATCTTTCCTGGCGCATCGCGGTCCATGACCACCATCGCCGCCGGCCAGATGGTGGGCCTCGACCGTCCGGCTGCGCTTGAATTTAGCTTCCTGCTCTCTATCCCCACCATGATCGCCGCCACCGGCTGGGACCTCCTCAAGGAGATTCACCACGGCAGCGCCGCCGGCGCAGTCGCCCATGTCGCCATGAACTCCCAGCGCTGGATGGTCCTCATCCTCGGCACGGCCGTCTCGTTCATCGTGGCCCTTGGCGTGGTCGAGTGGTTCCTCTACTGGGTCCGCCGCCACGGCTTCGCCATCTTCGCTATCTACCGCATTCTGCTTGGCCTGGCGATCCTAATCTTCGGCGCAAGGTTGATCGGCGCCTGAATCCTCTTCACCAGGCAACCCCGCCGGGGGTGGACATCATGGTTCCCCCCGCTCCGTTTTGCCCGGATTCGCCCTCCCATCCGCGGATAATAAAAGCTGCTCTGGGACCTTTTGCCCGTTCCAGCGGCTGGCCGCGGAGTTGTCTGCCACGGCGGGTCCTGATTCGTATCTGGAGCGGAAGCGCCATCTCATGAAGCCGATTCGCATCGTACTTTCGCCCACGCGCAGCCGCCCGCTCAACGTCTTTCTCGGGCTGCTGATGCTGCTGATCTCGCTGCTCCTGTTTCTGGCGCTGGCCACCTGGCACGCTTCCGATCCCTCGCTGAATACGGCTGTCGACCCCGGTCTTCCGCACGCGGCGCGCAACTGGATCGGGCTCTTCGGCGCGTTTCTGAGCGATCTGCTTCTCCAGTCCTTCGGCATCACCATCTTTCTGCTGCCCTTCTGGCTTGGCGCCATCGGCTGGACCTGGATGCACTCGCGTCCCGGCGGCTCGCCCGTCCTGCGCTGGATCGGCGTCCTGCTTTCGCTCACCTTTCTGCCCGCCGTCTTCGGCCTCATGCCATGGCACTGGCGCTGGCTCCATCTCGTTCCCATGGAAGGCGTAACCGGCCGCCTCATGGCCGGTCTGCTCGTCGGTTATCTCAACAGCCAGGGCGCCTGGCTGGTCTCTGCCGTGCTTGCACTCGCCGGCCTCTACTTCGCCTCCGCCGTCAGCTTCTACGCACTCAAGGAGTGGCTTGGCCAGAAATGGCTGCGGACGATCTCGCTCTTCGAGCGCTGGCGGAACTGGCGCGAAGAACGCGCCGAGCGCAACGCCGCGCTCGATGAGCAAGAGTACGACGGCTCGGCCGAGATCGCGCCCAGACAGGCGCAGCGTGCGCAGCGCGCCGGATTCTTCGCCAGGCTCTTCCGCCGCAACCGCGCTCCCGAACGCGATCTGCTCGACGAGGTTCCTGCGTATCAGCGTCTCGACGCCCAGCGCGCCGAAGAAGCTATTCCCATCACTCCGCAGGCGAGAAGATCCAGCATCTGGGAACGCACCGGCGAGCCCGCCACGCCGCCCGAGCCGGTGCAGGTTCAATCGAAGGTTGCGCCCATCCGCATGGACCCCGCGCCGCCGTGCGCCGCAGAAGCACGCTTTGCCGAAACGCGTCTCTCTAATCCGCAGTCCAGGCCCATCGCGCCTGCCCCGTTTGCTTTTGACGAGCCCGCACCGGCTGCGCCCGCCGGCGAAATCGCCATCCACGACCGCGCCGATGCCGGCCTTCGCACGGCTACGGTCGTGCCCAAGAACGTGAGCGGCTTCAAGCTGCCGTCCAGTACGCTGCTCAACGCCGGCGAAGGCCCGCAGACCATCCGCGAAGAAGAGCTGCGCGAAGAGGCCAAGGTGCTCGTGGAAAAATGCGCCGAGTTCGACGTGCGCGGCCAGGTCGTCCAGATCAACCCCGGCCCCATGGTCACCACCTACGAGTTCAAGCCCGAGGCCGGCGTGAAGTACTCGCGCGTCACCGGCCTGGCCGACGATCTCTGCCTTGCCATGCGCGCCGAAAGCATCCTCATCGAGCGCATGCCCGGCAAGAGCACCGTCGGCATCCAGGTGCCCAACCACGAGCGCGAAACCATCCACCTGCGCGACGTGCTCGAGAGCGAGACCTTCGCCAAGGCCAAGTCGCGGCTCACGCTGGCCATGGGCAAGGACATCAACGGCCGCATCGTCACCGCCGATCTTGCTTCGATGCCGCACGTGCTCATCGCCGGTTCCACCGGCTCGGGCAAATCGGTGGCCATCAACGCGATGATCATGAGCCTGCTCTATCGCACCACGCCCAGCCAGGTGCGGCTCATCCTCGTCGATCCCAAGCGCGTCGAGCTGGGCATGTACGAGGGGATTCCTCATCTTTTTACTCCCATCATTACGGAGCCAAAACTGGCAGCCAACGCACTGCGCAACGCCGTCCGCGAGATGGAACGCCGGCTCAAGCTGCTCGCCTCGCGCAGCGTGCGCAACATCGACCAGTACAACAAGCTCTTTGAAGGCGTCATGCCTTCGCTCTTCGACGAAGGCCAGCAGGAAGAGCCGCTGCCGTACATCGTTATCATCATCGACGAGCTCGCCGACCTGATGATGCTCGACCGCGCCAACGTCGAGGAGTCCATCACCCGCCTCGCGCAGATGGCCCGCGCCGTCGGCATCCATCTCATCCTCGCCACGCAGCGGCCCAGCGTCGACGTCATCACCGGACTCATCAAGGCCAACGTGCCCACGCGCATCAGCTTCCGCTTGGCCACTAAAGTCGACTCGCGCACCATCATCGATACCAACGGGGCTGAAGCCCTGCTTGGCCGCGGCGATATGCTCTTCCTGCCGCCCGGCACCAGCCGCCTCATGCGCCTGCACGCGCCTTACGTCAGCGAGAAAGAGACCGCCGCCGTCGTTCAATTCTGGAAGGAGCAGGGAACTGCGGAGTATGTCGAAGGCTTCCTCGAATCGCCCAAGGATGAGCGCCAGGCCATGGAAGGCGCCAACGACGATTCCGACGAGAACGATCCGCTCTTCGACGACGCCGTGCGCCTGGTCTTCGAGTTCGGCAAAGCGTCTACATCGCTGCTGCAGCGCCGCCTGCGCATCGGCTACGGCCGCGCCGCGCATCTGATCGACCTCATGGAGCGCGATGGCCTGGTCGGCCCCGCTGACGGCTCACGCCCGCGCGAACTGCTCAAAGCCCCCGGCTGGCTTCACGAAGTCTCCGTCGCCGACGAATAACGCACGCAATCCCTGTCCGCGCAGCATTCGTTGTCTCGATCAAAAAATCCGCTCGGCCGAGATGAGTATCCGGTTTTGTGTCACCTGCGAGTAGATTTCGTGATTCGTGCCGCGCTGCACGCCGATCAGGGTCATGTAAGACGTGCCTGTTCCGCCCAGCCCATTCGGATATCCATGGTTCGGAATGATGTGTTGGGCAAATCCTGCGCCATAAATGCTCAAGGGCCCTCCGCCTGCTGCGTTGGCAAAATCTCCTTGTGCTCCGTTATGGTTTGCGATCCGCTGTGCCACCTGCGTGCCCGTCAGGAGAGGCGCTGCATTCATCGCCGCATCTCTCTGCGGAACCACGTGCGCGCAATAAACTGATCCGCCGTGCCGCTTCATGCAGAACGCACATCCGGTAAACTGCGTTGTAACCATGATCTGCGATGCCAGCTCGATGGCATTGATCTGCGTAAAATCTCCTCCCGCACCAACGTGGGCCGCCCAGTTTCCCGCCGTCGTCCAGTACTGCGACACCACGCTATCCACCATCATCGGATGATCCCCCGGAGCATGCCCGGTGTGAAAGCGGTAGCGATCCTCCGTTCCGTCGTATCCAAAGTAGAACTGCAACACGTTGCGATCTCCCTGCGTGGTAGAGCGCGTCGGCGAGCCAAAGACGATCAGCTTGTTGGTGCGCAGAAATTCGAGTGGATGCGTGTAGAGTTCTGCCGCCGCCAGTTGCGCAGCCGTTGCGCTTCCCGTTGCAGCATCCTGCACCATGGCTGCCTTGCGCAACAGGTCTTGAAACACAATGGGCGCAGATGCGTCCGCAATTTGGCTGGGATTGATCATGGGCACGATGCCTGGAAATTTGTCGCGGATGGCATGTGTCAGCAGATATGCGGCGCGCTTCATGTTCCTGTAGCTATTCGGATCGCTGCGCAGATGAAATCCAAGGCTCATGCCGGTCGAAAAATTCTCGTATGCTACCTGCCCGGCATGGAGTGCGGGGAAACGGGAGTTGATAAAAGCAGTTGCAAGCTGATGCGCGCTCTGCCGCTCGTGCACTGAGAGCAGGTTCGTGTTCTGAATGAAGACCAGCGTGTCGTTGATGCGTACAGTCGAATCTTTCATCTCCATCTCTCCCTTCAGGCGGAACTCCGTTTCCCACTCTGTGAGCTCTGCGCCGTTCATTCCGCTGCTATGATGATTCGGTTGCGCTTCTGGGGAGATCGATGAGATCAATCGTACTTATGTCTATTGTTCTTGGATTCCTGCTGTCAGCGGGGCAGCTTTCCTCCGCGCAGGGCTCGAATGCCAGTGCACCACAAAACCTCACCGCAGATCAAATCCGCCAGCGCGAGACCGAAGTCCTCGACGCGCTCGACCTCACTCACCCCGAGCTTGCAAAAGTCGCCGCCGCAGTCAAAGCCAATAACGCCGCCGGCGCAGAAAAGGCCCTCGCCGCCTACTTCCGCACGCGCGACTCCGTTCACTGGAATCCCGTAACCGAGCCTCTCACTGACCGCGATAAGACCCTCGCCGACTGGGCCGTGGAAGGCAAGCTTGAAGGCGGCCAGACCCCCTACTTCTACACCTTCCCCAACGGGCAGATCGACTGGTATTACAACGCCACCGAGCACATGGAAGGCGTCGCGCCCGACAACGAATGGCAATGGCAGTTGAGCCGCATGGCCATCTGGGGACCGCTCGGCCGCGCCTACCGCGACACGCACGACGAGCGCTACGCACAAGCTTTTCGCCATGAGATGATCTCCTGGGTAGCGCAGTGTCCCGTCGCCGATCACGTCGACAACGTGCCCGGCTCCACTTGGCGCACCATCGAGGCCGGCATCCGCATGGGCGGCTCGTGGCCCGCAGCCTTCTTTGCATTCCGCAACTCGCCTTCGCTCAGCGACGCCGATCTCATCGTCTTCGTCAGCGCATTTCTCGAGCATGGCCGCTACCTGCGCCATAACAATACGCGCCTCAACTTCCTCACCATGGAGATGAGTGGCCTCTACGCCGTCGGCGCACTCTTCCCTGAGTTTAAGGAAGCCGCGGACTGGCGCGCCTTCGCCGCCGACAAGCTCGCTGCCGAAGCCCGCACGCAGTTCCTCCCCGACGGCGCGCAGGATGAGCTCTCCACCGAGTATCAGAACGTCGCACTCGGCAACATCCTCAAGATTCCCCAGATCGCGCGCTGGACCGGCCGCCTTGCCGAGCTCCCCGCCGGCTACACCGCTCCGCTCGAAAAGGGCTATGAGTACCAGCTCGACATCATGGCCCCCGACCGCTTCAATCCCAAGTACAACAACGGCCTTCCGCAATATCTTCCCAACGTCTTCAAGCTCGCCGTTGAAAATTTTCCCAACCGCGAAGACTTCCAGTGGGTCGCAACCGACGGCGCGCAGGGCCATCCGCCTGCTTATACATCCGTCTATCTCAACCGCGCCGGAGAAGCCGCCATGCGCTCTGACTGGAGCCGCCAGGCCAACTACATCGGCTTCCGCCTCGGCCCACTCGGCATGGGCCATCAGCACCAGTCCAAGCTCGAAGTCGTTGTATGGGCTTACGGCCGCCCCGTCGTCTTCAACGCCGGCGGCGGCAGTTACGAGAAATCCAAGTGGCGCACCTGGGCCACGTCGAGCTACGGCGCAAACTGCATGATCATCGACGGGCTGGGCCAGAACCGGTCTACAGTTTCCAATGATCCATGGCACGATCCCGACCTCATCAGCCAGGGACCCATCGACGGCCACTGGCAATCGAACGCCGTCTTCGACTTCGCCTCCGGCATCTACGACGAAGGCTACGGCCCCGACCGCGTCCGTCCCGCATCGCAGCAGCGCGACGTGCTCTTCCTCAAGCCGGATATCTTCATCGTCGCCGACCGCGTCCGCCCCAACGACGCGCAATCCCACACCTATCAGGACCGCTGGCAGCTTCTAACGACCAGCACGCGCATCGATCCCGCAACGCATGCCCTCGAAACAACCGACGCAGGCTTGCCGAACATGGTTATCGTGCCGCTGCTCAGCCACAATCTCGAAGTGCGCTCCGCCTCCGCGCAGGAAACTCCCGAGATTCTCGGCTGGAACGTCCGCAAAGACATGGACCCGCAGAACGTCCCTGCCACCACGCTGCTGCACACGCTCAGCGGCGCAGGCCCGCGGCTCCTGCTCACGCTCATGATCCCGCTCAAGCCGGGCGAGCAGAACCCCGTTCTCCACGTCACCCAGCTCCGCGACGGCCATTCCGCTGCCGTCACCTTCACCAACGGCCGCCGGTTGCTCATCTCCAGCCCTGGGGATCGCGGCATCTCGGTCCAGGAGACGCTTCCCGACGGCTCTCGCGGCCGTATCGCCCGCGCCGGAACCGGCTGATCGCGCGCTTTGCCGACTGCCCGGTCAACAATGCATTTCGGGATGCATTTCGGATGTATTTCGCAGCCGCCCCCTATGCTACACTTCCCCGGAAAACGCTTTCTCAACATTTCCAGAGCCTGCTGTGCCGCCCGGCCTGCCGGCAGCGCATGGTAGCCTCCAGAGAGATGGGTTTTCTTTGCTCGGTGCTCTTTTCTCGCTTGACAGGTGCACGAGTAAAACAATTTACTAGGGCAATGTCTGATACTTTGCGGACGGATTCCCGCCTCACAGGGTGATACGAATGCTCGGATCGATGCCAGCCTCACCAGCCGCCGGTTCCCTTGCTTCGCTGCCGGCGCTCCTGCTTGAAAGCGCCGAACCGCTGGCGCGCCTCCACTCGCTCGACGTAGTGGTCATCGCCATCTACTTCGTCATGGTCATCTGGATCGGCTTCTACCTGAAAGGCCAGTCCAACACCAGCGAAGAGTTTTTCATGGCCGGCCGCGAGATGACGGCCTGGATCGCCGGCCTCAGCTTTGTTTCCGCCAACCTGGGCTCGCTGGAGCTCATGGGCTGGGCCGGATCGGCTTACCAGTACGGCATTCTGGCCGCGCACTGGTACTGGGTCGGCGCCATCCCTGCCATGCTCTTCCTGGGCATGGTCATGATGCCGTTCTACTATGTCTGCAAAACCCACTCCGTTCCCGGCTACCTCAAGCTGCGCTACGGCCAGGGCGCCAGCCTCGTCTCGGCGATCTCCTTCGCCTTCATGACCGTGCTCATGAGCGGCGTGAACATGTTCGCCATGGCCGTGGTCATGAGGGTCGTCCTCGGCTGGAACCTTCACTTCTCCATCATCGTCTCCTCGCTCGCAGTCGCGGCTTACGTTGCGCTTGGCGGCCTGCGCTCGGCAATCTTCAACGAAGTGCTACAGTTTATGCTCATCTGGGGCGGCGCGCTGCTGGTTCCCATCCTCGGTCTCGTTGAAACCGGCGGCTGGAACGGCTTCAAAGCCCGCCTGGCGCAGAACATCTCCGCCGGCCTCATCGCTCCCGGCGACTATACGCACATGTGGCGCAGCATGGGCCATTTCGCCGATAATCCCATGGGCATCCACTGGACCGGCATCGTCTTCGGCCTCGGTTTCGCCATCAGCTTCGGCTACTGGACCACCGACTTCCTCGTCGTGCAGCGCGTTCTGGCTGCCCACAACCTTCGTTCCGCGCGCATGGCCCCGGTTATCGGCTCTTTCTTCAAGATGGCCATTCCCTTCATCGTCATTCTTCCTGGCCTGCTCGGCCTGGTCGTCCTGCGCAACCCCAACGGCAGCCTGCTCCATCTGGTCGGCCAGGATGTGGTGACCGCCCATCCCGGAGCCGGCCTGCATAGCTACAACGAAGTCCTGCCGCTCATGATGGTCCGCTATCTCGGCCCCGGGCTGCTCGGCCTCGGCATCACCGCTCTCATCGCCGGCTTCATGAGTGGAATGGCCGGCAACGTCAGTGCCTTTTCCGCCGTCTGGACCTACGACATCTACCAGCCGCTGCTCGTCAAAAACGCGTCCGACGAGCACTACGTCAAGGTCGGCCGCTGGTCCACCATCCTCGGCGTCGTCGTCTCTATTCTCACTGCGTACATGGTCATGCAGGCCGCCGGCATCATGGATTACGTGCAGGAGCTCTTCAGCTTCTTTATCTCGCCGCTGCTCGGCGTGGTCCTAGTGGGCATGTTCTGGAAGCGCGCCACCAAATCGGGCGGATTCTGGGGCCTTTTGATCGGCACAACCGCCTCCATCGGCCTGTGGGCCTGGGTCAAGATCGATCCCTCGGCCCTGCGCTACGTCGCTCTTTCGACCGACGCAAAGACCATGGCCGAAAACATGTATCGCGCTCTCTGGTCGGTGATCATCACCTTCCTCGTCACTTGCATCGTCAGTCTCTTGACTGCGCCGCGTCCCGTCGCTGAGCTGGACGGCCTGGTCTACGGCGCAACCAAGCTGCCCGAGGAAGAGCCCGTCCCGTTCTACAAGAACGAGTGGTTCTGGACGGCTATCGCCATCGTTGTATTTCTCGCTCTCAACATCTACTTCTGGTAAGGAGGAACGCGCATGCACTCATCCGGCATCTCCATCTGGTTTTTCATCGGCGTTCTCCTCACCATCTACGGGGCGCTCATCTTCGGCTACGGCCTTTTTGAATTTGCCGCGCACCACACCGCCAGCGTGGAACTGGCCAATCTCCACGCGCCTGTCTGGTGGGGCGGTCTTCTGCTCGCTCTCGGACTCTTTTACGACTTTCGCTTTCGTCCCGGCCGCAACCACTAGACCGGGGTAAAGCACGCTTACACCGCACAAGGAGCTCATTATTATGGCAGCGCAACGCACCATGACATACGGCATCATCGTAGGCAATCGCGGATTTTTCCCGGATCACCTGGCCAAGACCGGCCGCGAAGAGATGATCGCCGCCATCGAAGCAGCCGGCGCAAAGGCAATCGTGCTCGGACCCGAAGATTCGAAGTACGGCGCCGTGGAAACCTACGCGGAGGCCTCGCGCTGTGCCGATCTGTTCAAGAAGCACGCGGCTGAAATCGACGGCGTCATCGTCACCCTACCCAACTTCGGTGACGAGCGCGGCGTCGCCGACGCCCTGCGTCTCTCCAGCCTCAGAGTGCCCGTGCTCATGCAGGCCACGCCCGACCGCTCCGACGCCATGACCATCGCCACCCGCCGCGACAGCTTCTGCGGCAAGATGAGCGCCTGCAACAACCTCATGCAGTACGGCATCGCCTACTCGCTCACCACGCTCCACACCGAGAGCCCCGAATCGGCTGAGTTCAAAGCCGATCTCGAGTGGTTCAGCCAGGTCTGCCGCATCGTCAAGAGCCTCAAGAATCTCCGCATCGGCGCCATCGGCGCGCGCCCCGCGGCCTTCAATACCGTCCGCTACTCCGAGCGCATCCTTGAAACCAGCGGCATCTCGGTCGAGCCGATTGACCTTTCGGAGATCTTCGGCCGCATCAACTGCATGAAAGACAACGATGACGCCGCGCAAGCCAAGCTGGCCGCCATCAAGAGCTACGTCACCACCGCCGGTATTCCTGACGAAGCGCTGCTCAAGATGGCCAAGCTCGGCGCAGTTATCGACGGCTGGATGAAGCAGACCGCCGTCACCATCAGCGCCGTGCAGTGCTGGACATCGATGGAGGAGTACTTCGGCGTCGTGCCCTGCACCGTGATGAGCATGATGAGTAATAACCTCATCCCTTCAGCCTGCGAAGTCGACGTGCCCGGCGTGCTCAGCATGTACATGATGGCCCTGGCCAGCGAAACTCCTTCGGCACTGCTCGACTGGAACAACAACTACGGCAGCAATCCCGACAAGTGCGTCTGCTTCCACTGCTCCAACCTGCCCAAGCACTTCTTTGCCGACGTGCGCATGGATTACCAGGAGATCATCGCCGGCACCGTGGGCAAGCTCAACACCTTCGGCACCTGCGTGGGCCGCGTCAAGCCCGGCGCCATGACCTTTGCCCGCTACTCCACGGACGATCGCCGCGGCGTCATCCGCGGCTACACCGGCGCAGGCCGCTTCACCGACGATCCACTCGAAACCTTCGGCGGCGCCGGCGTGGCTGAGATTCCGCAACTGCAGAAGCTGCTCAAATACATCTGTCGCGAAGGCTTCGAGCATCACGTCGCCGCCAACTTCAGCAGCGTCTCCAAAGCCGTCCACGAAGCTGTAGTGCGGTACCTTGGCTGGGAGAGCCATTACCACCCCACTCTCGAAGACTGACGTCGCGCACGCCGTGAAAAGCAAAAAGGCCTCACGCGGGGCCCTTTGCTTGCGCTGTGTTTTGCGAATCAGCTATCTCGACTCTGACGGTTCGAGCGTCAGCCGGGCTGTGAGCACAACCAGCGCGGACCAGAGCGCGTCTGCGCCCAGAAGGTGCGCAACCTGCAGCCACAGCGGAGCCAGCAGCACCACGTCGAGCACTCCCAGCACATATTGCGCAGCCAGCAGTATGAGCACGATTGCGGAGAGCCCGCGATTGTCCCAATGCGTCGAGTGCTGCACCGCGCGCACCAGAATCCAGATGAGGAAGACGCTGGCAAGGAACGCGATCGTGGGATGCGTCCATCGCCAGCGCACCAGCCATCCACTGGTCGCAGAAAAATCCTGCTGCAGCGCCTCGCTTAACGACGTTGCCGGAAAGAGCGTGTCGCCCAGCGCCGCCAGCGATCCGGTCACGCCCACCACCAGGATCACCAACAGTCCCAGGCTTGCTCCTGCGGGCGACACCAGCCTTATCGTGCGGCGCAGATAGCCTTCGCGCCGGCTCAGTAGGTGCGCCGTGAGCGCCAGCGCCGCAATCAGCAGCAGCGTGTTCGTGAAGTGCAGCGCAAGGTACGGCGCGCGCAGCGGCGAACGGCTCTGCGCCGTCAATCCCAGCTTCACCAGCAGCGCGCCCAGGATCGCTTCCACCAGCGTAAACGCAACCGACGCCACGGCCGTCGCGCGCGCCAGATGCCCGCGCACCGTGGCCCTGAAGGTCCAGATCGTCAAGCCGACGACGGAGAAGAAAGAAATCCCGCTGGTGATGCGATGGGTAAACTCGATCAGCGTATCCACGCTCGGCGAGTGCTGCATCACCGTGCCATTGCAGAGCGGCCAGTGGTTGCCGCAGCCATCGCCAGCGCCGGTCGCGCGCGTCACCGCACCCCACAGAATGACGGCAATAAAGTAAGCCAGCACACCCCACGAAAACCGGCGCAGCGCCGGCGAAGGCAGCCGTCTCGCGGACGAAGTAACTGCAGTAGCAGACATGAAAAAGCCCCGACTCTTCAGTGTAGAACAAGAGGCTTTTTGTACGACAGCGGCCTACTGCGCCATCAATCGCACCACATGGTTCACAATCATCAGGTCCTCAGCTGGCGGAATCACCCGCACCGTCACCGGCGAGTGCTCGGCTGAGATCACTGCCGCTCCGCGCACGTTGTTGCGCTGTGCGTCGAGCACGATGCCCAGCGCATCCAACCCCGCGCAGATCTCCGCTCGCGAATCAATGTCATTCTCACCAATGCCGCCGGTGAAGACCAGCATGTCGAGGCCGCCCAGCTCCGCCACAAAGCTGCCGATCCACCTGGCGATCGTCCACGTGAATTTGTCCACCGCCAGGCGCGCCCGTGCGTTGCCAGTGGCAATCGCCTCGCGCAGATCGCGCATGTCGTTCGACAGTCCGCTCACGCCCAGCAGCCCGGCCTTCTTGCTCGCCACCGTCTCCAGCTTGTCCGCAGCCTCGCTGGCCGATTCGGCTGTCTCCGCAATCTTGCGCAGAATAAAGAGCAGCACGCCGGGATCGATATCGCCCGTGCGCGTGCCGCTGATGAGGCCACCCGTCGGCGTCAGCCCCATGGATGTATCCAGGCACGCGCCGTTGCGAATCGCCGAGATCGACGCGCCGTTGCCCAGGTGCGCCACAATCAGCTTCCCCGGCACATGCGGCTGCAACTGGTAAACGATCGACTCGTACGAGATGCCATGTGCGCCGTAGCGCCGCACGCCCATCGCGGAGTACTCCTCCGGAATGGGCATGTGCGTCACCACCTCCGGCATGGTGCGATGAAAATACGTGTCAAGACACACGAAGTTCGGCACACCGGGAAACAGCCGCAGCGCCTCGCGCATGATGTAAACCGCGATGGGCGTGTGCAGCGGTGCAAAAGCCGTGTACCGCTCCATCTCGTCGATCAACTCCGGCGTGATGCGCTGGTTGTCCTGGATCGTCGGTCCGCCCGAGACCATGCGATGCCCAATCGCCACCGGGCGAGGGAATTCGCCCGAGTTCAGTGCGCCGGCTACCAGCGCAAACGCCGCCGCGCGCGTAGGCACGGCCGGTGTCTGATCCACGAGCGTGTTTCCCACCGCATCCTTGATGTGGAACTGCCCCAGGTCCGTCCCGATACCGTCCACCGCGCCCTCAAAGAGTTTGCGTCGTTCTTCGCCGCTTGCCTCGTAGACTGCGAATTTGATGGACGAAGATCCGCTGTTTAAAACCAGCACCGGCAAGGAAGCCATCGTATCGTTCCCCTGGGTTTTAATTTCGACTGCTCACAGCGCGGGCCAGCGCCAGTTTCTGATTTCCGGCATATCCTCGCCGTGCTCCGCCACGTACAGCTTGTGCCGCTGGATCGCCTCGGAGTACCACTGCTCCGTTGCGTCCACCTGCGCCGCCAGCCGCTGCACCCGCCGTATCGCGTCGAACGTAAGCTGGAACCGGTCGATGTTGTTGAGCACGCACATGTCGAACGGCGTCGTCGTGGTGCCTTCTTCCTTGTAGCCGCGCACGTGCAGGCTGTCATGGTTGTTCCGTCGGTAAGTGAGCCGGTGAATCAGCCAGGGATAACCGTGAAATGCAAAGATCGTCGGCACACCCGGCGGAAAGATCTCGTCGTACTCCTCATCCGGCAGTCCATGCGGATGCTCCGACTGCGGCTGCAGCGCCATCAGGTCCACGACGTTGACCACGCGGATGCGCAGATCGGGCGCGCGCTCGCGCAGCAGGCACACGGCGGCCAGCGTCTCCATCGTCGGCACGTCGCCGCAGCAGGCCATCACCACGTCGGGTTGGCCCTCGTCGTTCGAAGCCCACGGCCACACGCCCAGTCCCACCGTGCAGTGCGCAATCGCTTCGTCCATGGTGAGCCACTGCGGGGCGGGCTGCTTGCCGGCCACGATCAGGTTGATGTAGTTGCGGCTGCGCAGGCAGTGGTCCGCCACCGAGAGCAGCGTATTCGCATCCGGCGGCAGATAGATGCGCACTACATCGGCTTTCTTGTTTGCCAGGTGATCCATAAATCCCGGATCCTGGTGCGAAAACCCGTTGTGATCCTGCCGCCACACCAGCGAGCTGAGCAGATAGTTGAGCGATGCAATCGGCTTGCGCCACGGGATGCTGCGCGTGGTCTTCAGCCACTTCGCATGCTGGTTCGCCATCGAGTCCACGATGTGAATGAACGCCTCGTAGCAGGAAAAGAATCCGTGCCGGCCCGTGAGCAGATAGCCTTCGAGCCATCCCTGGCAGAGGTGCTCGCTCAGCACCTCCATCACGCGTCCCGTTTGCGACAGGTCCACATCGACGGGCTTCGTCTCCGCCATCCAGGCCTTGCCGGTTCCCGTAATCACGTCGCCGATACGGTTCGATGCCGTTTCATCCGGTCCGAAGACGCGAAAGTTCTTCTGGCTCAGGTTCGCCTGCATCACCGCGTGCAACAAATGCCCCAGCACGCGCGTCGACTCCACATCTTCCTGCCCACGTCCTTCAATCTTCACCGCAAACTCGCGGAAGTTCGGCACGATGAGCGGCTGCAGCAGCAGCCCGCCGTTGGCGTGCGCATTCATCCCCATGCGCAGCCGGCCCTTCGGCGCAATCTCCGCCAGATCGGCGCGCAGCGTGCCTTTCCTGTCGAACAGCTCCTCCGGCTTGTAGCTGCGCATCCACTCTTCAAGCTGCCGCAGGTGCTCCGGATTCGTCCTGACTCCATCGAGCGGAACCTGGTGCGCGCGCCAGGTATTTTCCACCGGCTTGCCATCCACAAACTTCGGTCCCGTCCATCCCTTCGGCGTGCGCATGATCAGCACCGGCCACGCCGGCCGCTCGCTCGTCTCGCCCTTGCTGGCCTCAGCGCGCGCAACCTGCTGGATCGCCGCAATCCGATCGACGATCGCGTCGAACACTACCGCAGCCTGTTGATGCATCACCTTTGGATCGTCGCCCTCCAGCGTGAACGGCTCATACCCATAGCCACGCAACAGCTCTTCCAGTTCCGCATGCGGAATCCGCGCCAGCACCGTCGGGTTCGCAATCTTGTATCCGTTCAAATGCAGAATCGGCAGCACGGCGCCATCCGTCGCCGGGTTGAGGAACTTGTTCGAGTGCCAGCTCGTTGCCAGCGGTCCCGTCTCCGCTTCGCCATCGCCCACCACGCAGGCCACAATCAGGTTGGGATTGTCGAAGGCCGCGCCATACGCATGCACCAGCGAGTAGCCCAGTTCGCCGCCCTCGTGAATCGATCCCGGCGTTTCCGGCGCAACGTGGCTGGGCACGCCATAGGGCCAACTGAATTGCCGGAACAGTCGCCGGATGCCGTCGCTGTTCTGCTCAATGTACGGATATATCTCGCTGTACGAGTCTTCGAGATATGTGTTCGCCACCAGTCCCGGTCCGCCGTGCCCAGGGCCAATCACATACATCATATTCAGTCCGCGCTCGCGAATGAGCCGATTCAGATGCACGTAAATGAAATTTAGTCCCGGCGTCGTGCCCCAGTGTCCAAGCAGCCGCGGCTTCACGTCGTCCAGCGTCAATGGCCGCTCCAGCAGCGGATTGTCCTTGAGATAGATCTGGCCCACGGAGAGATAATTCGCTGCGCGCCAGTACGCATCCATCTTTTCGAGCAGTTCGTCGCTGAGCGGACTTTGAAGCTGACTTTGACCTGTTGTCTCGTGGAGACCAGGTTCACTCATGGATCACCTCGCAAGGGGAATTTGCGTGCTGATTCAAGCCTAGCAGCGGCGCCACATGGACATGGTGATTCCAGTCACAGGACGCACATCGCGTTGTGCGGGCCGTCACAATTCACCCCGTTCTCAGTCTCGCGCGAATGCACGAGGGCGCAATTGCGTCCTGGCACAATTCACGCGCTTTTTATAAGCTGCAAAGGCATTGTGGATCGCATCGTGATGCAGAGATGCTCCCCAAAGGATCATGGATGCACTGCATCCACACCCACCTCCAGCGACCCCGCGCGCCCGGCATTCAAATCCTCCACGGCAATGCGCAGCGACGAGCGCGTCTCGGGCACGTCGAGCTGCATCCGCGCATGCAACCCATGCGTCATCGCGTCTGCATACTGCTTCGCCGTAAAGCTCGCATTCAGCGCCTGGTCAAGATAGTTTACGCGGTTCCCGCCCGCGTCATAATCCACCAGCACAAATTCGATGCGCGCGTGCTCGGCTCCATCCGGCGTCGCGTTGAAAGCAAGATCGTGTGGATCGACGCCGAGGTCGATTACGTACCGCTGCGTGGGTCCCTTCATTGTCGCGGCCATCCGTCCCGCCGGCCCCGCCGGCAGCTTCGCATCCCTGAGCAGCGGGTCGCTCGCCGGCAGCACTCGTGCCTTCAGCGCAATCTCTGTCGCCGGAGGAGCGCCATGCAGAATCGCCAGTCCAACCACGTTCTGGCCGGCATTGCTCTTCGCCGGGTTATCCGCATAGTAACCCTCGCGATACGCCAGCTTGTACCCACCCTTGTCCACGCTCACCCTGATCCGGCGAAAGCCCCCATCGGCCTTCTCTGCTCCGGGCGCGTAGGCAATCGAGTAATAACTCGATCCGTTCTCGATTACATCGGCCACGCTGTCCTTCAGATCGTTGGCGTTTACAAAAGCCTTGCCGCCGGTCTCCTCGGCGATCGTCTCGATCGACTCTTTCTCTTCATCGGTCTGCGTCAGGAACTTGGTGTAGTCCGCAGCCACATTCTGTTGCTTCTGCCCCATCACCAGCTTGCCTTGCGCATTGACGCTCATGCCGTTTGGCGACGGCGTGTAGCGCACATCGACGGTGCTTTGTCCCATCAGTCCGCGCGCGTCAATGGGGTAAACAGCCACGCGCGCCGCTGTCAGCAGCGCCGTCGTCTTTTTAATCTGGTCGCCAAAATCCGCAACATTGCGGAACGGGCTTCGTGCCGTGTCTTCCGGGTCGATGGTGATGGGAAACGATCCTGAAAACCAGATCAGGTTCTTGCGCCCCGGAATCCCATTCAGGTAGCGCGCCAGCTCCTGCAATGCATCCAGCGTCACCTGCACGCGCAGATTGGTCTGCATCGCTGTAAGATCGTTTTCAAACTGCTCCAGTTCGCCCACGATCTCAGCGCTTGGCGGCGTTGTGTCCTGCTCCATGTTGGCCAGCATCTCTTCCATCTGCATCTGTGTGGAGTTGCTCTGGTCTTCCAGCACGACGGAGTGCGAAGAGCTCGCCGCCTTGTCCTTCATGGCCTTGGCCAGCAGCGCCGCATTGGTCGTGAACCCCTCTACCATCTGCAGCCGCGAGGCGAGCGTAAAGATCGCCAGTGACGTGCCGGGCCTGATCCCGCCCAGGTAATCGATCATCTGCTGCCGCGCCTCGGCCTGGTCGGCCATGGGCGTATTCAGCGCATCCAGCAGCAGCACGTTCACTGCGCTCTCATTCGGATACAGCGGGATGTTCGTGTAGGTATGCGGCGGCAGCGCCTCCAGCGCAGCCTTAAAGGCCGATGCATTGGGCGGCGCAGCCGGCGCGCGATGCTCCTCAAATGCGCTGATCTGCTGCTCGCGCCCATCCTCGAAGATGTGGAATCGATTGCGGTCGAGCCCCGTTACCGGCTTGCCGTGTTCCGTCACCACCACGTCCACCAGCACGAGCTTTCCGCTCAGATGCAGCACGGTTCCGGATGCAGCCGGGGAGCCGCTTGGGGCTGCGGCTGCCTGCGCGGCTGCCCGGCTGGCTATGGACGCTACAAGAAACATGCCGGCCGCGATGCCTGCGGCGGCCAGGCGGGAAGCGTGCATTCGAGATCGTTGGCACTTTGCGGATTTCATGCGCATCCATCATCGCACTCCCGTGGGCGGATTGCATCCCGGCCGGCGCAGCAAATGCGCGGCGCTCAAAAATATCGTTTCAGCTTGAGAATCTGCGACTCGAACCCATACCACAGCGCTGCTGCCGCCGCCGTGGAAACCGCCAGCCGGAACACGACTACCGCCAGGTTGCCCGTGGTGCCATACGGGTCCATCTTTAGATCGAACCATCCAAAGAAGATGAACACTGCAATGTGAATCATGTAAAGCCCATAGCTGATACGCCCATAAAACTTCAGCGGCCCGCGCCGCAACATTGCGTTCAACGGATTGTGTGCGCCAGTCGAGGCAATCGCCGCCAGCACCGCACCGGCAAAGCCCACGGCCAGCGCCGAATCCAGAAACGCCGTGCCGCCCGCCACCGTCGCTGTCGCCAGAAATCCGATCGCCATGCCGCTCAGTCCCAGGCCCAGCCACGCGCGCCGGCTCCAGCCAAGCGTGTGCAGCCCCAGCGCCAGAAGGCTGCCCCACGCAATCCCATCCAGATGAATCAGAGTATGCGTCGGCGTCATCCAGCGCAGATTCGCGTGGCGTATCAGCGGCGACGCAATCACCGCCGCACCCAGCGCGCACCCCAGCATCCACGGTCGTTTAAAGAACCGCACCACCGGCGCCCACACAAAGTAGTACTGCTCCTCAATCGCCAGCGACCACGTCTGTCCCAGCGCCGGCGGCAGCGCCAGGTGAAACAGGTTCTGCACAAAAAAGATGTATGCCAGCCACGGCGCAGTCTTCACCGCTTCCAGAATCGTCGGCCCGATGAACCACGGCGCCTCAAGGTACACCGCCACCAGTATCAGCACATACGCCGGCCAGATGCGCAGCACGCGCCGCCCATAAAAATTGCGAAAGTAGTGCGGCTTCTCGCGCGACCCCAGCAGAATCGAGGTGATCAGAAACCCCGAAAGCACGAAAAAGAGATTGACCCCCGCCCATCCCCACAGAGACGCACGATAAAGCCACGTTCCCTCGAGTCGTGGATGGCAGTGATAAAGCACCACCGCCAGCACCGCAATCCCGCGCAGCCCGTCAAGCTCAGGGATGTAAGACGGCAGCCATGTTGGTCGCTGAATTGGCAAGAGATGATCGCCGCGTTCTTGGAATACCGTAGCGCTGGCCTCCAGGCCGGCTGTTCTGGCGGCGTTCACGCCGCCAATCCCCTACGTCCCTAGTGTCCTGTCTCAGAAGCTCGTAGCATGAATTGACATCCTAGACCACAGGTCCTTCGACTCAGTTTGGCCGAGAAATCGGCTAAACCTCGGTCAGAATGACAGCGGTATTTATGTCATGAACTTCAGGGACAAGACCCTAGGCTGTATCGACATATAGATCGCCGCTCAGTTGTTGATGATTCACGCAAGCCCTGTCATCTTGAGCGCAGTTGGGAGCGTTCTTTGCCCCCAACAGAGTCGAAAGTCGAAGATCCGCCGTGGCGGGACCTGCGCTTCGCCTCGTGCTGCACCAATCCTCTGCAATACCCAGCAATTTTGCCCATCGGTCAACCGGCTATATGTCGATACAGCCTAATCTCTATGTCCCTCGTCCGTTACCCCGCCGCCAGTTGCCGCGCCCGCTCCGTCGCGCGCATCACCGCCTTGATGAGCGTTACGCGCAGCCCGCCTTCTTCCAGCTCCAGAATGCCGTCAATCGTGCACCCCGCCGGTGTGGTTACTTCGTCTTTGAGCAGCGCCGGGTGATACCCCGTATCGAGCACCATCTTGGATGCGCCAAAAGCCGTCTGCGCGGCCAGTTGCGTGGCGATATCGCGCGGCAGTCCCACCTTTACGCCCGCTTCGGCCAGCGCTTCCACGATGATGTAGATGTACGCCGGCCCCGAGCCCGAGAGTCCCGTCACCGCGTCCATGTGCTTCTCGTCGACGATCACCGTGCGGCCTACGGTCTCGAACATCCGTACGGCGAGCTCCATCTGCTTTTCGCTGACGAACCGCCCCTTGCACAGCGCGGCAATCCCTGCTCCCAGCTTCGACGGCGTATTCGGCATCGCACGGATCACGCCAATGTCCATCCCCGCTGCCTCTTCAATCGCACGTGTTTTTACAGACGCGGCAAACGACACGATCGTCTTGGCCGGCGTCAGCGCCGGCGCAATCTCCTTGATCAGCTCCGGCACCTGGAAGGGCTTCACGCCCACCAGGATCAGGTCAGCCTGACGGACCGCCTCCAGGTTGTTCGTGCTCACGTCTACGCCCCACTGCGCGCTCAGCGCCAGCGCGCGCTCTTCGTGCACCACCGTCGCGTGAATCTGGTCTGCGGCAAACAGGTTCTGCTTCAAAAACGCCTGCAGCAGAATCCCGCCCATCTTGCCCGCGCCCAGCACCGCAACGCGAACTCCCGGCAACTGTGCCGGCACTTCACTGGCCTCAACGGCTATCTCCGCCATGTTTTTCCTTGTCCTGGGTGAGAGTGAATTGACAACTCTCCAGCATACCGCAGGCAGAACAGGCAACCGGCGTCATCGCGGTCAGGCCTGGGCTGCCTGCGGTGGTCTTGGATCGGCTATCGGTCTGCACCTGGAATCGGTTTGCACTGGAATCGATCCGCGCGCCTCACCACGGCAGTGTCGCGAATGTATTCTCCACCGTCACCGCAAAGAACGCGTGCCCGAACTCCGTCGGGTGAAATACGTCCCAGAAGAACGTGTGATCGGGATCGGCGCACACGGGCGGCACCGGATTTGAGGCTGAAGGAATCGCCGTGCACGGAGTGGTCAGATTGGTGAACCCGAAGTGCGTCGGGTCGGTTGTAATTGCGCTCTGCAGGCTGAAGACCTTCAGCCGCACAATGTGCACGTCTTCGAGCAAGCTCTCAAGAGCCAGCAGTTGGTCGAGCGACTTGTTGACCGCGTTTGACGCAGCCGACGCAAATGCGGCATTGCCCGCCGCGGCCGGCAGCAGGCCTACGTCAAAGAGGTCCGGAATCAAGAAGTGCCGCGCACCTGCACGGCGCAGCAGCAGTTCGCTTTCGGCTATGCCGGCTGCGATCTCAAAACCCAGTTGTTCCGGCGAGCCTGAAGCCGCATCCAGGATGTCGTTGCCTCCGCCCTCCAGAATGTAAAGCGCATTCGGGTCGGCTTTGCCTCCAGCCGATTCCAGATACAACTCCACCTGTTGCGGAACGCTCGGAATCATTCCTGCCGCCGTGGTCACCGGCGCGGTCACCTCTGCGCCGCCAAAGGCAAAGTCAGTGCCGCCGGCCAGCGACGGCTTCAGCGGAGCAAGTCCCAGGTAGCCGTCCACGTGGTCCAGCCAGATGGGACCGTTGGAAAAGCGACCCTGATAATAAGGAGCTGCCGGCTCTGCGCCGCCTGTTGCCAGGTAGATATTGCCGACGTCGCAGTAGCTGTCCCCAAAGATATAGAGGTGCGTGAAGGCTGGGCTCGCGGCGTGCGCGGCCATGGCTGCGAGGCCGGCGAGAGCGGCCATCGTCAAACGACCCAAAGTTCTGCGCATGGTTTTGCTCCATTCTTCCGCTTCAGATTGGACGTGGCGCCGGCTTGATCAATGATTGATCGGAAGTTGATCAGCGGGGAGGGCCGGCGCAGACCAGAGCTCGGTGGGCTCGAACCTGAAACTGGACGAGAGGAATGCCGGGATGGAAACAGTTGTACTCCCCGCACGCACAGGGAGCAAGAAGTAGTTTTGGGCGTGACGCGCGCAGCGGAAACTACCGCAGTCAACGCCTGCTGCTTACTGCCCCTTCTGCTGCGCAATCCACGCATCCACGCGCGACTCCAGCACGTCGAGCGGCAGCGCGCCAGAGTCCAGCACCTCGTCGTGAAACGCGCGAATGTCGAACTTGTCGCCCAGCGCCTTCTGCGCCCGCGCGCGCAGCTCCAGAATCTTCAACTGCCCCACCTTGTAGGCCAGCGCCTGGCTTGGCCACGCAATGTAGCGGTCCACCTCCTCCTGCATGCTCGTCTCGTCAATCGCCGAGTGCGCATGGAAATAGTCCACCATCTGCTGGCGGGTCCAGTGGTCGTGGTGGACGCCGGTGTCGACCACGAGGCGGATGGCGCGCCAGATGTCTGCCTGGAGACGGCCGTAGTCGGAGTAGGGGTCCTGGTAGAAGCCAACGTCTTTGCCAAGCTGCTCGGCGTACAGGCCCCATCCCTCTACGAACGCGGTGTAATTCTCGTATTTGCGGAAGTCGGGAATGCCGGTCAGCTCCTGGGCGATGGAGATCTGCAGGTGATGGCCGGGAATGCCCTCGTGATAGGCAATCGACTCCACACCGTAGAGATCCCGGTCCGTCGCGTTGTAGAGGTTGATGTTGAGCCGTCCGGGCCGGCTGCCGTCCGGAGTGCCCGGCTCGTAGTAGGCCGGCGGAGCGGTCTTAGCCATATAGTCAGGCACCGGAACAATCTCGAACGGCGCCTTGGGCAGACGGCCGAAGAGTTGTGGCAGCTTGGCTTTCATCGGCTCCAGGTAGCCCTTGTAGGCGGCCATCAACTGGTCGGTCGAGCTTGCCTTCAGCTTGGGATTCGCCGCCAGGCTGGCACGGAAGCTGGCCAGGTCCTTGAAGCCCAGCTTTTGCGCGATGGCCAGCATCGCCGCCTCGTCCTTCTGCACCTCTTCAAGGCCGATCTTGTGAATCTGGTCGGCGGTCAGGTTGGTCGTCGTGGTGCGCTGGATGAGGAACTGGTAATACTTGTCACCATCGGAGAGAGCCCAGATGCCCGGATCGCTGCGGCCGGCGGGGATGTAGGTCGCCTTGAGAAAGAGGCCGAAGCGCACATAGGCCGGCAGCACTTCCTTGCGGATCGCATCCAGCATCTCGGTTTTGATGCGCGCCTGCTCGGCCGCCGGAATCGACGCCGGGAACTTCTTGAGCGGCAGCGCGAAGGGCGAGTCTTCCGGCTTCTGGCCAGCAAGCTGGTTCACCTGGTCGAGCACTTTTTCCATCAGGTACCTGGGCGGCACGCGGTGATCGTCCACGCCGATGGACATGTCGGTCATTGTCTGATCAAAGGCGTGCGGAATGGCGTGGAGGCGGGCGATCCAGTCGTCATAGTCCTTGACGGTCTTGAAGCTCAGCTCGGCCACAAGCTGCGGGTACAAGGTCTGGATGCCGTACATCTGGTTCACCGGCATCTCCCACTCCTTGAACTCCGAGGCCTCCTCGTCGGTGGTCAAGTCGCGCAGCAGCAGCTCGCGGCTGAGCTTCTCCTGGTCGCTCAGCCCATCGGGGCTGATAGCCGCAAGCTGCAGCAGGAAGTTCTGCTCCTGCGCCAGCCAGTCGTTATAGGCCTTCACCGAGTAGTCGGAGATCCTGTCGTTGTAGCGGTTGTCGCTGATCTCCGAGGCGGTTTCAGGGTTGGCCTTGAGATAGGCCTCCCAGTAGTCGTGGAAGAGGTCGTTGAGTTCCTTGCTGCGCTCGGCGGCGGAGGCCGGAGCAGCCGGTGCGGCAGTGAGGGACTGCGCGGCGAGCGCGGGAACGAAAGCAACGAACAGCGTGGCAGCGGCGAGGGCAAGGGAGCGAAGTTGTCTCAAGGCAGTGGGTCCTTGGGGAAAGATGCCGTTTGTTTGAGTGTAGAGCACGGAGGCAAGGGTGCAGAGGTGCTTGCGCGCAGGATTGAGATTCAACCCCGCTCCAATAGAGCCTGGACGGGGCACTTCTGCCTCGCATCCCGGCTACAGAAGTGAATCGGCAGGCCAGGATGGGCCACCTTGCCAGCTAGTTGAACGTCCAGCAATAATTGTGGAACTCCATGTGTTTCAGGACCTGGTGGGTGTTGAAGTCTTTCCAAAGCGTCGCCGTGATGCTCACCGATCCGGATTTGACGATTTCCTTGTCGCCTCCAACCGGGTAGGAGACCTTGACGAGGGTTTTCTGTTCGCCCCTGGCGATGGACACGTGCTGTGCGGCTGGAATGTGCGAGGCACCTGCGCAGGAAGGGGAATTATCGAATTGCACGATTTGAATGCTCAAGGCTCCGTTGTCGAGAGACTGGAGCCGGTAGGTGAGATACACGTCGAAGTCGGCTCGCTGCCCGATTTTGAGCAGGGTTCCGGGTGGAGGGTTCACGCTGAGAATGCGCACCGAGTCAGGATCGTTGTCGGGCGGCCTGGGCGTGTTGGACCCGGTGGAGGTATTCGCGCCGGTGCCGTTGCTTGCGCCACTGGTGGAAGACTTTGTGCCGGTAATGGAGGATGGAAGGCCGTAGCGGGAGATGACTGCAGCGCCGAGAATGCCCACGAGGCCGATGAGTGCGATGACGATTTGCGTTCTGCTCTCTGCCATGGGTTTGGCTCCAGTTGTGAAGACGGAAGGGAAGTATGGGATTCAGCATATACCCGATCTTTGTGGCTGGGTGAGGATTCGCGAGCGAGTCGCTGCGCCGGGTGACGATCGCCGAGGGATTGGTGGACGAGATGCCGCCACTGCGGGCTCCGCTGCCGGCTGTGATCCACGCTGACTGCAGGCTCTTGTGGAGATACGGGAGCGCTCGGAGCCAGGGTGGAGCTGGAAAAAGAAGCCTGATTGACTGGATTTATACGGGTTTACGACCTTGGTCTGACTTGAAGTAACACCGTTTTGGGTACAGCAGTATGCAAGTTGTATTCCATTCTTCGGGTGGAAGAGTCATTCTTTTGTAAAGATAAGCAGAAGAAGCTTCCGGAAGAGAAGCTCGACCAAGGCCAGATGAGGCGTTTGCAGCACTGGCGGATTTGAAACATTTCCCCACATTGGTAGAACGGCAGGCCCGAGTTGCCGATAAGGGCCAGGGGAAGCAAGATGAATCAGCGGGGCTTTTCATACGATTCGACGGTGCGCAGGGATGCCGACCAGTATCCCGCCGAAGAGCCGTATTCTTCAGCAGGGCAGCCAGGTGGCGAGCCCGGCAGGCACTGCGCGTATAACGCAACGCGCAGCCGCTTTTTGAGCGCCGAGGTGGACGCCGCGGACTTCAGCGCGGCGAGCCTGGACTCGCGGCTGTCGATGGTGACGCCAAGCTCAGGCGCTGGGTTGTGGCTGGTTCCATTCCGCGGCATCTCGCCGACCAGCGTCCGCGTTCCTGTGGACCTGATCTACCTGGACCGCAACTGCAAGGTGATCGAGGCGGTGGAGTCGTTCCCGTTGGCGCGGGTTTCGGCTTCGTGCGCGACCTCAGCGACGGTGTTGGTGCTGCCGTCGGAGACGATCAGCGCGACGGAGACGCAGGCCGGGGACCAGCTGATTGTGTGCGCACCGGAGGAGATGAAGTGGCGGTTGCAGAAACTGGCCAGCGACGGTGCTGAGACAAAGGTGGAACCGGCGGCTCTCGCAAAGGAAGAGCCGGCGCGTGGCGGAACCGGGCGCGTGCTGCAGTGGGAGGATTTTGCGCGTCCGCGGAGCGCGGCGGAGAAAGCGGCAACTGAAACGCCGGCGGCGGAAGCTGCTCCGGTTGTGGAGGTTGAAGCGGAGGCGGAGGCTGAGGCTGAGGCTGCGATTGCGGTTGCGCCGGAGCCGGCGGCTGCAGGGCTCGTTGCGACGCAGGCGAGCGAGCCGGCGCCAAAACCCATAAAGGCGCAGAAGACGTGGCTGCAGAAGCTGCTCGGCGTTGAGCCGCCTGATCCGCGCAAGGCGCAGCGGGAGTCGCTGCTGGGGCTTTCAGCGTATTTCTTTACCGGCGGCACGCCGGTGGCGCACGAGGTGCGCGACATCAGCCTGACGGGGATGTACGTGTTTACCAGCGAGCGCTGGTATCCGGGCACGATGGTGCGGATGACGCTGACCGATCGCCACGAGCCTACGGTGGAGCGCTCGATTACGCTGCATGCCACGGTGATGCGCTGGGGCAACGACGGCGTGGGGCTGAGGTTCGTGCTGCAGAGTTCCAAGGACAAGCGCAACCGGCCGTCCGAGTGCACGGCGGAGAGTGCGGACATCTACCAGGTGGATGAGTTTCTGCAGAAGCTGCGCAGCGCGAACGGCTGATCGAACCAGCCTGCTGACTGCCGATCAGACAACGGTGCGGCTCAATCCTGTCAAATCGCCGCGGCACTGCAGAGAAATGCAAATCCTCCCTCGACTGCATTGCGAGTCGAGCTACCCCGACAAATAAAGATCGCTTGTTGAAGGCTCCGGCGGCTCCCGGCTTCATGCAGGACGGCTTATAGCATTTTCGGAGGATGAATATCAATCTTGTTCCGGCGAATAGGCAGCGATATTCTGAAGGTATGCAGAAGCGATCAACGATCCAGCGTAGTGGGATGATGACGGTGCTGGAGTTCCGGGTGCGGTTTGGCGACGAGCAGCAATGCGGGGAGCAGTTGAGCCGGCAGCGCTGGCCAAACGGCTTCAAGTGCCCGCGCTGCCAGGG
>JASHPJ010000086.1 GCA_030038195.1 Acidobacteriaceae bacterium | reverse complement strand
GAGTTGTAAGACGGCTCTTCCGCTCGTAAACCATCGGCTAAGAATACCCAGTTCCGCATCCTTAGCTACTACAGCCCCAAAATCTTTCATGCAGAGGGCTTACAGCTTTTCGCGCAGGAAGGTAATGACCTGGTCGGCTTTGACCACGCCCACCATCCGCCCCTGCGCATCGACTACCGGCAGCGAGTGCAGATTGTATTTATCGAACATCTCGGCCAGTTCGTTCTGGTTCATGTCTGCCGGGCAGGAGAGCACCCGTGGCTCGGTGAGCACGCTCAGGCGCGCCTCCGGCTGGGACATGACCAGCCGCGCCAGAGAAACCGACCCGCGCAGCACGCGCTTCTCATCCAGCAAGAAGACCTCGGTGACGTTCTCCGGGTCATCATCGAAGCTGCGCAGCGCCTGCACCGCCTGGGCGACGGTGGCGTCCATACCCAGGTAAATGAACTCGGTGGTCATGCAACCGGCGGCCGAGTCCTCGTCGAATTCGAGCAGCTCTTCGACTTCCTGGCGCTCCTCCGGCTCCATCTCTTCGAGGATGGCGTCGGACTGGTCCTCGGGCAGCTCGGCCAGCAGGTCGGCCGCGGCGCCGGGGTCCATCTCTTCCACGATGTCGGCAATGCGCTCCTCGCCGAGCTTTTCGAGCAGCGCTTTCTGCAGCTTGGGCTCGACCTCTTCCAGCGCCTCGGCCGCGACCTCTTCGTCGAGGGACGTAAAGACGGCCTCGCGCTCGGCCGGAGCCAGGTCTTCGAGAATCTCGGCCAGATCGGAGGGGTGCATCTCCGCCAGCCGCTCGTGCTCAATGCGCAGCTTCACCCGGCGCGCCGGATCGACCTCGATCACGTCGACAAACTGCCAGGGAATGCCGCGCGGGCTGAAGCTGCGCGAGATGGCCTCCAGTCGCGCCCGCGGCAGCATGCCCTTGAAGACGCGCCGGAACGCCCCGCGCAGACCCACCTCCACCTCGGCCACGCGCAGAAGATGCGCGCTGCCACGGCCCAGCCACTCCAGATCGACATCGTTGACGCGCACCACCTTGCGCCCGTGGATGTCGATGATCTGGCGATCCACCAGGTCCTGCTGCAGGTAGAGATAGCTGCTCTCTTCTTTCTTGAGCGGCACGAGTGCATTCGCCGAACGCAGCTCCAATGTGCCGGCTGGCGTCTCCATCACCTCCTGCGAGGGAACGATAGAAAGGCCGGTCCTGGTCTTGAGTACCAGCCCGGCGACCTTGCCCGCATCCGGACCGGTGGCTACGGCAATATCCTTGAGCCGCCCGCGCAGATGCCCCTGCGCGTCGGTGACCGGCGTGCCCAGCAGAGCCGTCAGGCTGACGCGGGTTGTGGTGCGCGGCTCCATGAAAAGAGACGAAGACCTCTGGATGAGTGTAGCGCCACGCAAGCGGTTTTGCGCGGCCCACCTCTGCGGCCTACCTCTGCGGCTTGACACAATCGCCTGCAAACGTGAAACTGCCAGCAAGGTTTTAGCGCAGGATGGGGCGCTCTCAAGCCCGCTTGCGCGAAGGTGGAACGCGACCCGGTGAGCGCACCTGGCATAGGACGGTGGAGCTTTCGATTGCACTCCACCATGGAAAGCGTCGGCGAAGTGGAGGCGGCCGCAGAGAAGATCGCTACGGAAGCCGGTCTCGACGAAGACCAGCGCTTCCACGTGGGCATGGCTGTGCGCGAGGCCACGGTGAACGCCGTGCTCCACGGCAACGAGTACGACCCCTCCCGCATGATCGACGTGACCTTCGAGAACACCGGCGCCGACTTCATCTTCACGGTCGCCGACGAGGGCCGCGGCTTCAATCCTGATAATCTGCCCGATCCGTTGGCTCCCGAAAACCTGCTGCGCGGCACCGGCCGCGGCATCTTCCTCATCCGCTCGCTCATGGATGAGGTACACTTTCGTCAATTGCATCCTGGAACCGAGTTGATGCTGATCAAGCATCTGGCGCCGGCTACCCCAAAAACCTGATGCACCTGCGCGGATGAAGCCATCCCCTGCTTCCGCCGCAGCGTCTCGGCTGTTGAGTTTTTTCTCCATGGCCGGCCCTGCAAAAGGTGCTATAACCGAGATACCGACAAGGAGGAATCTTTCCGTGGCATTGACTATCGCTTCCCGTGAAGTAGACGGCGTCACCGTTCTGGATCTCAGCGGGCGGATCACACTGGGCGAGGGCAGCGTACAGTTGCGCGACGCCATTCGCGACCTGATTGGCAAGGGGCAAAAGAGCATCCTGCTCAACCTGGGCGAAGTGAATTACATTGACAGCTCCGGCCTGGGCGAACTGGTGAGCGCCTACACCACGTCAAAGAACCAGGACGCGACCCTCAAGCTACTCAAGCTCACCAAGAAGGTCCACGACCTGCTACAGCTCACCAAGCTTTACACCGTCTTCGACATCTACGACGACGAAGCGAGCGCCATCGCTTCTTACAAGTAGCCGTATCCGGCGGCCAAGGCACAAAGGCCATCCCGCCCGCGCGGGATGGCCTTTTTCTGTGCCTGTGCACTCTCAGAACTTGACCTGCGGCACCTGCTGCGCGGCCGGGCTGGCGTTGAAATAGGCGTCGTTCTCGTGGAAGCCCGCCATCCCCGCCCAGATGTTGTTGGGGAACTGCAGCACGAAGGTGTTGTAGTCGCGCAGCGCGTCATTGTAGCGCCGCCGCGCCACGCTGATGCGGTTCTCCGTCCCGGCCAGCTCGTCCTGCAACCGCATGAACTGATCGCTCGATCGTAGTTGCGGATAGTTCTCGGTGAGCAGCAGCAGCCGGCCCAGCGCCGAGTCCAGTTGCCCGTTGGCCGCGATCTTGGCCTGCGGCACCTGCGCGTTCAGCATGCCCGCGCGGGCGTTGGCAATGTCGGCAAACACGCTGTTCTCTTCCTTGGTGAATCCCTTCACCGTCTCCACCAGGTTGGGAATCAGGTCCGCGCGCCGCTCCAGTTGCACATCCACCTCAGACCACGCCGTCTTGACGATCTGGTCCTTGGCCACCATCTGGTTCCTGGCGCTCACATAGCTACCAAACACCAGGAAAACCGCCAGAACCAGCACACCCACAACCGCCAGCGTAATTCCAAGTCCACGACTCATACCGTTCTCGTCTCCTCCGGCCTTCTGCTCGGCAGAAGGCCCCTTCCACAAAAACTCAAAGCTCCACAATCCACAACTGTGCCCCATCCTTTCACCGGCTTCATCGGGGAAAGGATGGGAAAGCACTGACCTAAACCCGCCTCACCAGCTTCCACCGGCTCCGCCGCCGCCGGTAGAGCCGCCCCCAAAACCGCCAAACCCTCCACCGCCGGAGCCACCACCCCAGCCGCCGCCGCCAAAACCGTCGTATCCGCCGCCACGCCATCCTCCGCCGCCCCAGCCGCCAAAGAACAGCCCCCATCCGAACAACATTCTCAGTAGCGAAAAGCCGCCAAAGAAGACGAGCACAAGGATGAGCAGGATCAGCTTGGCCAGCACCGCGCCTCCGTGATGCACGGGCCCGCTGTTATCGCTATCGAGCGATGCATCCTCGTTCAGCGTGATGCGCGCGTCGGCGGCGATGTCCTGCGCAACCTCGCCCACCGCCAGCAGCACCGCGCCGTCATAGTCGCCGGCGCGCAGGTCGGGCACCATGGCGCGGCCAATGTCGCCCACCTTGGCGTCGTTCAGGATGCCTTCCACACCGTAGCCGGTCTCGATAAAGCGCTTGTGATCGTCCACCGCCAGCAGGACCAGCACCCCGCGATCGGTCGCCTTCGAGCCGATCTTCATCTTCTCGTACAGGCGCGTCGCGTAATCCGCCGCATCGTCGCCGTCCAGCGTGTGTACTGTCACCACGGCGATCTGCGCGCCGCCCTGCGTGTGGTCAAGCTGCGCGCAGATCGAATCGATGCGCGCAATCGCTTCCGGCGAAAGCACATGCGCGTAGTCGCTCACATAATCGGTGGGTTGCGGCAGATCCTCGATGCGCTCGGCGCGCAGAGTAGCCGCAGAGAAAGCAACAAGGGCCGCCACAATCGGCAGAACAAGGACCCCAGGAACGCGCCCGAAGACTTTCATCGCTCTCTATTGTACGTGGACGGCGGACGAAAGGTTCCCCCCTCGTGCCCGCTCTACACTAGAAGACAATGAGTCAGTCAACGCTTTCCACCCCGCCCGTCGCCCGCAAGCACCCTACCGAAACCCGTCTCCACGGCGTCGTCCTGGCCGACGACTACGCATGGCTGCGCGAGAAAGACAACTCCGCGGTGACGCAATACCTCGAGGCCGAGAACGCCTATGCCGAGACGCAGATGGAACCGCTCGCCGCCTTGCGCGAACAGCTCTACCAGGAGATGCTCAGCCACGTAAAGCAGACCGATGTCTCCGTGCCCTTCCGCGACGGCGATTGGTGGTATTACACGCGCACCGTCGAGGGGCTGCAGTACGCCATCCACTGCCGCAAGCGCGGTGGCGCGTCCGGCCCCGACGCCGATGCGCCTGAAGAAATCCTCCTCGACGGCAACGAGCTAGCCAAGGGCCACGCCTTCTTCGCCATCGGCGACACCAACATCTCCGACGATGGCCGTTGGCTCGCCTACTCAACCGACACGCGTGGCTTCCGCCAGTACACGCTGCATATTAAAAATCTAGCCACCGGCGAAACCCTGTCCGGCCCCGCTTTTCCGAGCCAGGTCGAGCGCGTAGGCTCGCTCGCCTGGGCCGCCGACAATCGCACCCTCTTCTACACCGTGGAAGACGAGCAGCAGAAGCGCCAGCACCAGTTGTTGCGGCACACACTCGGCATGCCGCATTCTAAAGACGTACTCGTCTATCAGGACGACGACGAGCGCTTCAACCTCGGCCTTGGCCGCACCCGCGACGGCAAATATCTGGTCATGGAGTCGGCTAGCCACACCACCAGCGAGTGTCATTTCCTCTGCGCCGACGACCCAGCCGGCAACTTCCGCATCGTTGCGCCGCGCGAAGACGAGCACGAGTACTCCATCGATCATCGCAACGGTCTCTGGTTCATCCGCACCAACGACCGCGGACGCAACTTCCGCCTGGTCACTGCACCGGTGGATGCACCCGGCCGCGAAAACTGGTCCGAGCTCATTCCGCACCGCGACTCCGTGATGCTCGAAGACGTCGATCTCTTCGCCGGCTTCTTCATCGCCTGCGAGCGCGAAGACGGCCTGCCGCGTCTGCGCCTGTGGACCTTCACCGGCGACACTGCCGCAGCCTCACCCACCGGCGAAATCGCCTTCCCCGAGCCCGCCTACAGCGCGCATCCGCACGTCAACCGCATCTTCGACACAACGACGTTTCGCTACGCCTATCAGTCGCTGGTCACGCCCAGCTCGGTCTACGAATACGACATCGCCACGCATGCCTCCACGCTGCTCAAGCAGCTCGAGATCCCCGGCGGATTCGACCGCACACTCTACGCCAGCGAGCGCCTCCACGCTAAAGTCCCGGACGGCGTCGAAGTGCCCGTCTCCATCGTCTACCGCAAAGACAAGCGCGAGCCCGGCAAAAATCCGCTCTATGTCTATGGGTATGGTTCCTACGGCTACTCGCTGCCGCTCGGCTTCAACTCCAACCGCCTCAGCCTGCTCGACCGCGGCGTGGTCATGGCCTACGCGCACGTCCGCGGCGGCGGCGATCTGGGCAAGCCCTGGCACGACGCTGGCAAAATGCTCGTCAAGCGCAACACGTTCACTGATTTCATCGCCGCCGTCGAGCACCTCACCGCCAGCGGCTACGGCGATCCCGCGCGCGTGGCCATCGAGGGCGGCTCGGCCGGCGGGTTGCTGATGGGCGCTGTCTCCAACCTGCGTCCCGATCTCTTCCGCGCCGTGGTTTCGCATGTGCCGTTCGTCGATGTGATGAATACCATGCTCGACGCCTCGCTGCCGCTCACCGTGCCCGAGTACGAGGAATGGGGCGATCCCAACCAGGAAGAATATTTCCGCTACATGCTCAACTACTCGCCCTACGACAACCTGCGCGCGGCGGCTTATCCGTCGATGCTGGTGAAGACCTCGCTCCACGACAGCCAGGTCATGTACTGGGAGCCAGCGAAGTATGTGGCCAAGCTGCGCACGCTCAAAACCGATGCAAACCCGCTCTTGCTCGTGACCAACATGCAGGCCGGCCACGGCGGCGCCAGCGGCCGCTATGACTACCTGAAGGAGATTGCGCAGGATTATGCGTTCCTGCTGAGGGAGCTTGGGATTGTGTGATACATTGAAGGCAATTAAAGTTCAAAGAAAGCAGAAACCCCATGCGCATTGCAAAACTCGCGCATTATCTGCTCGCGGTTGGAGCAGCCGTTGTTGGAGCGCAACAGCCTTCGATCTCCAATCCGGTTCAACCGCCGCCGTCCTCCATCATCCGCGATCCCCACTCGACGAATGCCGACTTCGCCGTGCCACTGTGCCCGGCGAGCTTCAACGACCGCCTCGCAACGAATGGTGTCCTTGACAAATTTGCTGATGGGGCGACGCCTCCAGTCTTGAAAAAATCGGCTGATGCCCAATTCTCAGAAGAGGCGAGACATCAAAAACGCAAAGGCCGGATTACGCACTTTGAAGCCGTTCTTAGCTTCGTCGTCAACACCGACGGCGAACCTCAGAATATTTGTCTCATGCGGTCGACTGGTTATGGTCTCGACGCAAAGGCGGCAGAAGCGGTCCAAAAATATAAGTTCGCTCCGGCCACCAAGGACGGCAAGCCAGTGGCAGCGCGTTTACACGTCCAGGTGGACTTCAATCTCCACTTCGGGCTCTTCTAGCAGGACCCGTGACGCCTCAATAAATTTCCAAGGTCTTTCGCGAAAAGCGCGAGAGGAGATCAGGCAGATCCTGTGAGTTCCGCCAGCGTCTTCTCCAGGCTCGCCGCGTCTTCCACGTTCAGCGCCTTCAGCGCCGGATCGATCTGCTTGAGTAATCCGCACAGTACCTTACCCGGCCCCGCTTCGATATAAATCTCCGCGCCTGCATCTTTCAGCGATTGCACGCAATCCACCCAGCGCACCGCGCCCGTCACCTGGCGAATGAGTGCATCGCGCGCCGCATCGGCCGTGGTCACCATGCTGCCGGTCACGTTCGCTGCCACGGGAATCCGTGGATCGTTCACCGTGATCGAGCCCAGCACGCGCGCCACTTCTTCCTGCGCCGGCCGCATCAGCGTGCAATGGAACGGCGCGCTCACTGGCAGCATCACCGCGCGCCGCGCGCCCTTGGCCTTGCACAACGCTGAAGCTTTTTCTACCGCGGCCACTGCACCCGAGATCACCGTCTGGCTCGGCGAGTTGAGATTCGCCGCCTGCACCACCAGCCCCGTCTCCTGCACAGCCTCAGCACAGGCCTCGGCCACCTGCGCCGCATCCAGCGCTAGCACCGCGGCCATCGCGCCCGCGCCCGCCGGCACGGCCTGCTGCATCGCGCGGCCGCGCGCCTTCACCGCGCGCACTGCATCGGCAAAGCCGAGCGTTCCCGCGATCACATGCGCTGACCACTCGCCCAGCGAGTGTCCCGCCGCAAACGCCGGGACAATTCCTTGCTCCAGGCCATGCTCGGCCAGCACGCGCGCCGCGGCTACGCTTACCGTTAGAATCGCCGGCTGCGTATTTTCGGTTAGCTTGAGCTCATCTTCGGGACCTTCGAAGTAAATCCGCGAGAGCGCGAAGCCTAGCGCCTCGTCAGCCTCGGCAAGCGTCTGCTTGGCTACAGGAAACCTCTCGGCCAGCTCGCGGCCCATTCCAACGGCCTGCGAACCCTGCCCAGGAAAAAGGAAGGCAATTCTTTTTAACATTGCGAAGATGATTGTATCGCGCGGCAACCACGCAGCCAGCTCAGTTCCAGCGCTTCTTGTCGTCGTGATCTTCGTCGATGAGCCGGCCCTGTCCGTCAAAGCGCACCGTGCGCCCCTGCCGCCGCATATACACCTCGAACTTGCGCGCGGCGCGGCGGCGCTTCCAGCGGTAATAGCGATTACGCAGGCCATACCAGTTTTCGCTCAGCATGAAAGAAACGCCGCGCCGTGGAGCCATCCTGACCCACAGCAGGCCGGCCAGCGCGCCGCCCAGCTCGGCCAAGGCGTACAACCGCTGCTCGCCAAAGAGCATGGCGATGGAGACAAGCGCGTAGATCACCACCAGGTAGCGCGCCTTGATGCCGACGAGAAAGAACATCAGGAACTCGACGTCTCCGTAGAGCACGCCGATGGCCGCAAGCAGCCCGAAGATGCCGCCGAAGCAGCCGTAGAGTGGAAAGCCGGCGACTGCGTAGCCCAGCGTGCCGCCCGCCAGGTAGATGGCCAGCGCCGCCGCGGCCGTGCCCAGCACTGACACTGCATAAAGCCCCATGACCCAGTTCGCGCTGTGGCCCTGCATCTCAAGAAAGCCGGCCAGGAACCACAGCGAGAGCAGCTCAAAGAGCGTTCCCAGCAGCGTGGGATGGATAAAGCTGTACGTGAGCGGCTGCCACAAACTGCCGTGCACGCATGCGTCCGGGGCCAGGCTCAACGCGGCGGCCAGGCCGCCCGCCTGCTCCCGCATTGCGAACTGCGCAAGCAGGAGCGCGAAGAACGTGCCCAGGTTGACCAGGATCAGGCGGCGCGTGGCACCGCTGAAATCAGGAAAGGCAAGCGGGCTTGAGCCGAACCGGGGCATCGCAGTCTTCAGAGTAAACGCTTGAGCACCCGCGTGTCATGGTGCGTTTGGTCACTTCCATCATGAGAATCGCATGAGCGCGGCAAACCTTCCGGGCCTGTAAATCGTCTCATGGGTGCGGCCGGCGAATGGGCGGGTGCAGCGGCAGCAGAACGGTCCACAATGCAGTCCACGCAGTTCGCAGTTCCGGCTTCAAGCACGGGACCTTGAGCGCACCCCTTCGAGAAGGATGGGCATTTACTTGTCACCCTTGACCTGAAGACGGGTTGTCCCTAAAACTATAGCGGAACCGCAATGAGCACGCCCTGAGAACAAATCCGTTCGCGCGGCTTTCTCTTTGAGTGAAATGTCCGAAGAGTGTTCCGGCTGCGGACTGGAAAAAACGGTGCAGGAAAGAATTTACAATAGCCACGGAATTCTGATTTAGCTTTTTAGAGCGGTGTAACCTGTGGTAATTTTGCAATCCAATTTAGCCTGAGGAAAGTGAGGAGGCTGCCATGCCCAGCTGCCCTGAATGCGAGAATAACCTGGACATCGAAGAAGATGAAGTGGAAGAAGGCGACATAATCGCCTGCGAAGAGTGTGGGACGGAGTTCGAAGTGGTCGGCGTGGACCCGCTGGAGCTGGCCCGCATCGACGAAGAATACGACGAGGAAGACGATCTCTACGAGGAAGACGAGGAGGAAGAGTGAATCGCAGCAGTACTCGCCTGCTGGCAGTTGCCGCGTTTGCGGCAATGGCCGCGGGGATTGTTTCCTTCGGCTCGCGGAGCACGCTCATAGCTCCCGTTGCCTTGGCTCAGAACATGGGAGAGCGCACAGTCTCCGGCACTGTGCTCAATGCGGAGGCCGAGCCCGTCTCGGGTGCAACCGTGTTTCTGAAAAATCAGAAGACCAAGACCATTCGCAGTTTTTCTTCTCTTGCCAACGGCCACTTTCACTTTGCCCAGGTCAACATGGCTGAGGACTTCGACCTGTGGGCGGAGAAAGACGGCCACAAGAGCACGGTGAAAACCGTCAGCTCCTGGGACGCGCGCAAGGACTTCATCTCCGATCTCAAATTGAAATGAACAGGATGCTCCGTGCCCCATCCTTCGGACGTTCTTCGTCCGAAGGATGGAAAAGCACAAACCTCTTTCGAGCAGCGCGAATCACCCCTCCAGCTTCTTCACCACCAGCTCATTCAGCAGAGCCGGGTTCGCCTGTCCCTTCGACGCCCGCATCACCTGGCCCACAAAGAACCCAGCCACCGTCTTCTTGCCCGCGCGATACTGCTCCACCTGCTTGGGGTTGGCCGCAATCACTTCGTCGATGAGCTTTTCGATCGCTGAAGCGTCGGTGATCTGCCGCGGTTTTTCGCGCTCGTAAACCACGCCGAAATCCTCGCCCTTTTCGAAGGCAATATCGAAGAGTTGCTTCATCTGTTTCGAGCTGATCTTGCCCTCATCCAGCAGATCAGCGGCTAGCACAATGCCCCTCATCGACACCGGCGACTGCTCTTGCTCCAGTCCCAGCGCTTTCAGTCTTCCGCCCACCTCGCTCAGCAGCACGTTGGCCACGCGCCGCGGGTTCTTTGCCGTCCTGGCCGCCGCCTCAAACCGGTCGGCAAACTCGCGCGAGGCCGTCAGCGTCTGCGCATCCTGCGCCGTCAGATCGTACTCGGTAATCATCCGCGCCCGCCGCGCCTCCGGCAGCTCCGGCAAGTTTTTCTTTGTCTCGGCCAGAAAATCTGCCGAAACAATCAGCGGCGGCAGATCCGGCTCAGGAAAATAGCGGTAGTCGTGCGCCTGTTCCTTCGAGCGCATCGAGTATGTGCGGCCCTCGTTGGCATTCCACAGCCGCGTCTCCTGCACCACGCGCCCGCCCGACTCGATCACCTCGATCTGCCGCTCGATCTCATACTCCAGCGCCGCGCGGATAAAGCGGAAGCTATTCACGTTCTTCACTTCCGCCTTGGTGCCGAACTTCTCCTGCCCACGTGGCCGCACGCTCACATTCGCGTCGCAGCGCAGCGATCCCTCCTCCATGTTGCAGTCGGAAACGCCGGTATAGAGCAGGATCTCCTTCAGCCGCGTGAGATACTCAAAGGCCTCGTCCGGCGTGCGAATATCCGGCTCGCTCACGATCTCGATCAGCGGCGTGCCGCAGCGGTTCAGGTCGAGATAGGTCCGCGTGGCCGAGTCGGCAAACCCCTCGTGCAGGCTCTTGCCCGCGTCCTCTTCCATGTGCAGCCGCGTAATGCCAATCCGTTTCGTCCCGCCGTCGGCCGTCGGCACTTCGATCCATCCGTGCTCGGCCAGCGGTTTGTCGAACTGCGAAATCTGGTAGCCCTTGGGCAGATCGGGATAAAAGTAATTCTTGCGCGCAAAGATCGAGCGCTCGTTGACCGTGCAGTTGAGCGCTAACGCGGCCAGCGTGGCAAACTCGATGGCCTTGGCGTTCAGCACCGGCAGCGCGCCGGGCAGTCCCAGGCACACCGGGCAGATGTTCGTATTCGGCAGCGAGCCGAATTGATTGGCGCACCCGCAAAATGCCTTGGTCGCGGTAAGCAGTTGTACGTGCACTTCGAGCCCGATCACCGGCTCATACTTGGCCATCACGTCAGGAGAAAGCGATGTTGCAGCGGACATAATCTAAATTCTAGCGCGGCAAAGAAGCTTCCCATTGCAATGCGCATTTCAAAACTACACCGGATTTCACCGCATATACAAAGGCCGCCCCTTCGAGCGGCCTTCATCGTTTCCCAGAGACTTTTCGCTACGCTTGCGCAGCCGAGGATGGCGGTGCAGCCGGAGGCGGCGCTGCCGGCTTGGGCCTGGAAGCGTCGCCGCCCCCATCGCTTCTCGGTTTGCCTCCGTCTTTCTTGGCCGGCGCCAGAATCGCATGCAGAATCGTGCCTTCCATGCGCGGCATGAACTCGACGACGCCCGCATCGCCCACGTCCTGAATAAGCCGGTTGATGATGTTGTAGCCCAGCTCGCGGTGGGCCATCTGGCGGCCGCGGAAGCGCAGGCTGGCCTTCACCTTGTCGCCCTCGTTTAAGAACCGCATCGCCTGGTTCTTCTTGGTCTGGTAATCGTGCTCGTCCACGGTGACGGAGAACTTGACCTCCTTGACCACGATTACCTTTTGCCGCTTGCGCGCCGCGCGCTCGCTCTTTTCCTTCTCGTAGAGATAGCGGCCGTAGTCCTGAATGCGGCAAACCGGCGGAACGGCGTTGGGGGAAACTTCCACCAGGTCCAGGCCACGCTCGCGGGCCACTCGCAGCGCCTCAAAAGGTGCCATGATGCCCAACTGTTCGCCGTTTTCGTCAATCACGCGGACTTCGCGCGCGCGAATTCGATCGTTGATGCGGATAAAGGACTTGGCGGTACGCTTGTCGAATGCGATGGTGCTCCTCCCTATAGCGCGGCGCGCCGCAGTTCCAGCCGCAGGCGCACAAACGCATCCTGAGTATAGCATTGGCCCGGCTGCAGCGGATAAAGGAGTTAGAGCGACAGGGACCCGCTAGAATCGAGGGTGCATCCCGCTTCAGAACGAAGGACTGCTATTTCTGATCCGTCCCCAATACGTCCTCAATCGCTGTCCCGGCCCTGGGAACTGCCGCATGATAGTCTTCGCCCAGCAGGGCTGCCAGCGTGGCCGCCACCTGGCTCTCCGTTACAACAGGTCCCTGCCTGCGCTCGCCAAGCGCGGGCGTATCCGGCCCCATAAAAGCCATCCACGTCTCGCGCGACTCGGGAATCTTTTCGCCGTGCGAGGTCCAATTCGCGCCTTCGCCACGGCCGTGATCGGGAAGCACAATCAGTGTCGTTTTGCCGCTGTACTCCGGCATCGACTGCACCAGATCCCACAGCTCGCGCAGATAGCTGTCGGCAAGATGCGCGGCATCGAGATACGCCGGATACGAGCCTTCGTGTGCCCAGTCGTCGGTCTCGCCCAGCCCGATAAACAACAGCCGCGGCTTCTTCGCCTGCAAATACTCGACGGCGGTGTGAAACGTCACAGGATCGTAGGTCTCATCGTCCCACAGGCGCGTCAATTCGGCCTTGAGCGCATTCAGCAAGTCCAGCTTTGGCGTAACCGGGATCGCCGTGAGCGGCGCAAAGCCCGCATTCACCACAAAGCCGCAATGCGCGCTGTCGAAGATGCCATCAAAGGTTTCCCATGCGCCAAAGGCCGCTACCTGGCCCGCGAATTGCGGCATTGCATTGAGCCATGCGAACACCGTCTCATTCGGATTGGGTACGTTATCGTTTGAGTGGACGCGCGGATCGCCGAAGCCCACCAGGGTTTCACTGTAACCGGGATAGCTGAAGTTCAGTCCGTTGGTTACATGCGAGTCCGAGCCGAGGTCGCGGTTGCCGAACAGTTGCCCATGCGCGGCAACCACCTCCCACAAAAACGGCATCAGCGCGCGACGCCGGTCGTCCTGGGTCTTGCCCCCATACTGCTGCTGTGCCTGCGCTGCCATCTTCTGCGGATCGCCTAGCCACTTCGGCCCGGTAGTCGCCAGCAGCGCGGGATCTGCCCCGCGAAACACCTCCTGCCAGCGCATCCCATCTATCATGACGACGATGACGTTCTGCGTCTTGTGCGCAGGCGGGACCTGCGCCGCAGCAACCGATGAAAAGACCGCAGCCAGCATGGCACACAAAGCATGAAACATGACTCTGTTTTTCATAAGCATAGATTGTCGCAGATTCGCGCACCCGCTGGTCGGCAAAAAATTACGAGGCCTCACAGGAAGAGAGCGGAATAGAAGTAAAGGGTACGAGTTTCAGCCTCTGAGGGACTGCGATGCCTTCGCCACGAGCGCTCCTTCGGCATTCATGCCCGTCACCCGCACCCGCTCCAGCTCATTCGCCGGCAGCTGCACTTCTATCTCCACCGGCAGAAAATTTTCGCTCAGTGCAGCCGTCTGTCCGCGCGCCGCAACCGCCGTGGGCGTGTGCAGCGTGATCACGTCGAGCGTGCGTCCTACAAACTGTCGGCGATGTACAAGACTCTTTTCCGCAGCCAGCACCCGCAACGCAGCCATGCGCTCTTCCACAACCTGCGGCGGCGTGGGATTTGCGGCATGCAGCGTCCATCCACGCGTGCCGGGCCGCGGCGAAAACGGAAACAGGTGCAGATAGCCGAAGGGCAGCGCGCGAATCATCGCCGCAGTCTGCTCAAACTCTGCGTCCGTCTCGCCGGGAAAGCCCACCATCACGTCCGCGCCCAGCGTCAGCTCCGGTCCCGCCGCACGCAGCAGTGCCTGCACCTTCTCCGCGTAGTGCCATGGCCGGTAGCGCCGATGCATTCGCCGCAGCACCGCATCCGACCCCGACTGCAGCGGCAGATGCGCATGCCGCGCCAGACGCGCTCCGCCAAACTTCGCCATCAATCCGATCAGCTCATCGTCCCAGTCCATGGGCTCAATCGAGCTCAGCCGCAGCCGCGGCAGCGCCGTCCGCTCCAGAACCTTGCGCACCAGTCCGGCAAGTGTGAGCCGCGAAGACCTGCGGTCTGCTTCCCCTCCAATGCCCCGTGCCCCATTCTTGCGCGTTTTTTCTGGCGCAAGGGCGGGAAACCACGACCCCTCATCCGGTACGACCTGCAGATCCCGCCCCCATCGCCCCAGGTTGATTCCCGAAAGCACCAGCTCCTTGCCGCCCGCGGCAACAAACCCCTCCACCTGCCGCATCACGCCTGCGGCGGGCAGACTCTTGGATGAGCCTCTTGTCCAGGGAATGACGCAGAACGTGCAGCGATTGCCGCATCCTTCCTGGATCTTCAGATTCGGCCGCGTCTGCTCGCCGGGAACAAGCTGGGCTTCTTCCAGAAACGAGTGCGCAAACCGGTCGTCGGCCCACACCGGCACGCTGCCCAGGAGCAGCGCGCTCACCGGCATCACGGTCGTGTTCGCAGCCTCGGCCGTGCTGCCGCGCGCCAACCCCAGAACGATCTCCGGCGTCAGCGCCTTGTGGCTGTTACCCACCACCGCATTCACGCCGGGAATAGCTGCCAGTTCCTCTGGCGCGCGCTGCGCATAGCAGCCCGTCACCACGATCCTGGCTGCGGGATTGTTGCGGTGCGCGCGGCGGATAAACGCCCGCGCCTGCCGGTCGGCCTCGGCCGTCACACTGCAGGTATTGACGATGACCACATCTGCTTCAGGGGTCCGCCGTTCGCAGAACCCCGCCGCGCGCAGACGCTCGCCCACCGCTTCGCCGTCCGCGCGCGACGCCCTGCATCCGAAGTGCTCGATGTGGAATCCCGTCATCTCTCCCAGTTTAAAGCGGAATCAATCCTGTCCTGCCACGCCCGTTATCTCAATCGAATTCGCGCATCCGATATACTTGAAGCAAGACCCGAACTCATCCGTCGGTTCCTGCCCCGAACATGTCAACTTCCTCCGCTGACGGTGCTGCTCTATCCACTTTAGCCACAACCAGGAGCGGCACGTGGCATATTCTGGGCTACGTCTACTTCACGTTCATCTGCTATCTCTCCATCGGCCTGCCGCTCGCCGTGCTGCCGCCCTACGTGCATCTGCGCATGGGCTACAGCGCCGTGCTCGCCGGCCTGGTCATCAGCATTCAGTACATCGCCACGCTGGCCAGCCGGCCCTGGGCCGGCCGCATCTCTGACCGCCAGGGCGCCAAGATCTCCGTCATCTGGGGCATGGTCGCCTGCACGGCCAGCGGCGCAGTGCTGGTGGCTGCCTGGGCGCTCTACTCCATCCACTGGCTCAGCTTCTGGATGCTGATCCTGAGCCGGCTCCTCCTCGGCATCGGCGAAAGCCTGGGCTCCACCGGCGCCACTCTCTGGGGCATCACCGCTGCCGGCCCGGAAAACACCGCTAGGGTGATCTCCTACAATGGCATCTGCACTTACGGAGCCATGGCCCTGGGCGCACCACTGGGCGTGGCCTGCGATCAGTTCTGGGGACTGGGGTCGCTGGGCGTGCTCACCATCTTCATCGGCGCAGCCAGCATCTTTCTGGCCGCGCGCAAAGAATCCCTCCCCATCATGGAAGGCGAGCATCTGCCCTTCAGCCACGTGTTGGGCCGCGTGGCTCCGCACGGCATGGGCCTCGCCCTGGGCGGCGTCTGCTACAGCGTGCTGGCTACCTTTATCACGCTCTTTTACGCCGCGCGCCACTGGAACGGCGCTGCCCTGTGCCTTACCGCATTCGGTATCGCCTTCATCCTCGCCCGGCTGTTCTTCGTCCAGACCATCAACGCCTACGGCGGATTCCCCGTCTCCATGGTCTGCCTGGCCGTCGAGTCCATCGGCCTGTTTCTGCTGTGGCGCTCGAACTCACCTTCCGTCGCGCTTACCGGCGCATCCCTGGGCGGCTTCGGCTTTTCGCTGGTCTTCCCCGCCATCGGCGTCGAGGCGGTCAAGCGCGTACCGGAAAACAACCGCGGCACCGCGCTCGGCGTCTACACTGCATTTGCCGATGTCTCGTTCTTCCTCGTCGGCCCCATCGCCGGAGCCGTCATCGGCTGGTTCGGCTACCGCAGCGTCTTTCTCTTCGCCCTGCTCAGCGTGCTCTGCGCGCTGGGCATCGTCATCGTCCTCCGCCAGGTGCAAAGAGACTGACAGTCTCATCTGAGAAGCAGCTATTCTTCCGTTTCCCATCCTATCGACTTTTTATGGTCGATAGGATGGGAAACCACGCATCTCAATACTTTTTGATAGAACCACGCCCAGCTACCCCAAACGCAAAACGGCCACCCCGCAGGGTGGCCGTCTGTTTTCGAATTACACGCTCGGAGGAAAGCCGCTTCATGCAGCAGACCACGGAACCAACTGACCCCTGATCTCTGACAATTGTCTCTACTACCGCTCGTTCTTCCGCCAGTTGATCAGGTCGCCCAGGGTCGTGGTCGAGCTGGAGACCGGATGCTTATGCGTGTCGGCCTTGTAGCTTTCCACCGTGGCGCGGCTGGCCTCGTGGCCGGTGACCGCGCGCAGGCTCAGGCCCACTTTCTTCTCCTCGACGTTGATCTTGATGATCTTGAAGTCGTGCTCCGAGCCCTGCTCCAGCTTGGAGTGGTCGCCGTCGTCGCCGGCCTCGGAGATGTGGCACAGGCCCTCCACGCCCTCCGCGATCTCGACGAACGCGCCGAACTGCGCCGTGCGCAGCACCTTACCGTGCACCACGTCACCCACGCGATGGGTAGCGAAGAAGCTCTCCCACACATCGGGTTGAAGTTGCTTGATGCCCAGGCTCAGCCGACGGTTCTGCGGCTCTACGCCCAGAACGACTGCCTTCACCTTCTCACCCTTCTTCACCACCTCCGAAGGATGCTTCACGCGCTTGGTCCAGCTCAGGTTGGAGACGTGCACCAAGCCGTCGATGCCGTCTTCGATCTCGATAAAGGCGCCGAAGTCAGTGAGGTTGCGCACGCGGCCTTCGACAACCGTTCCAATGGGATAACGCTCGCTGAGGTTCTCCCACGGATTCTCCATCAGTTGCTTCATGCCCAGCGAGATGCGCCGGTCAGCCGGATTCACGCTCAGCACGACGGTATCGACCTCGTCGCTCGGCTTCACCAGCTTCGAAGGGTGCTTGAGCCGCTTCGACCAGGTCATCTCCGAGAGGTGAACCAGGCCCTCGATGCCCTGCTCCAGCTCGACGAACGCGCCGTAGTCGGTAACCGAAAGCACGCGGCCGTGAACGCGCGCGCCCACCGGGTAGCGCTCCGCAGCGTCCAGCCACGGGTCGGGCGTCAACTGCTTGAAGCCCAGCGAAACCCGTTGCTTCTCTTTGTCGAACTTGAGAACCTTCACCTGGATCTCATCGCCCACGTTCACCAGGTCGCGCGGATGCGTGAGACGGCCCCAGCTCATGTCCGTGATATGCAGCAGGCCATCGATGCCACCCAGATCGACAAATGCGCCGTAGTCGGTCAGGTTCTTCACCGTGCCAGTCAGCACAGCGCCCTCGCCCAGGTGCTCCATGGTTGCAGAGCGCTTGGAGTTCAGCTCTTCCTCGAGGATCTCCTTGCGGCTCACCACCACGTTGCCGCGCTTTTTGTTCAACTTGATCACGCGGACTTCGATCTGCTGGCCCAGGTAGCCGTCCAGGTTGCGGACCGGCCGGATTTCAAGCTGCGAACCGGGCAGGAACGCCTTCAGGCCAATGTCGACGGTCAGGCCGCCTTTCACGCGGCTCACCACCGTGCCCAGAATCGGCGTCTTTTCGTTGGCCGCCTTCTCAATCGAGTCCCACACGCGCAGGCGCTGCGCCCGTTCGTAGCTCACCAGGTAGCCGCCTTCGGGCTCCTCGCGCTCAATCACCACGTCGATCACGTCGCCGGGCTGGAACTTGACCGCCCCGGTATGATCGACCACCTGGTCCAAGGGCACCAGCCCCTCGGACTTCAGGCCCACGTCCACCACCAGGTGCTTTTCGGTCTGCTTCACCACCGTGCCGGGGACAAGCTTGTCTCCATAGGCCTCAACGGCGGCGGCCTCGGCGGCCTGCTCGCGCTCAAAGGCCTCGAGCGCTGCGGAAAAGTCTTCCGTCGCCTCGGGTGCGGCTGCGGGCTCAGCGGCAGCAGCCGGCACAGCCGGCTCTACAGGTGCGGCTGGGATTTCGGTTGGAGTGGCATCGGCGTCCAGTGTGGGGGGTGCTGTGGCCTCGGCGGCCTCGAGGTTGGACGTGGATTCGTACGGCGGCTGCTCCAGCTCCGTCGCAGGATCGAGCGTAGGGATTTCCAATTCGGTGTTCAGGGTTATGCTCTCGGGTTCGGAATTGAGGACGTTTGCCATTACTGCCAGCTCCGGGATTCCTTGCTCCTGCGGCGATGTCGGCCGCTGCGGCGAACCGCAGCCTGGGTGCTTTCGAGCCGTGTCCTACGCTCCCGTGCTTCTGAAGGTTTTTTCCGGAGCAGCATCCTTACCCCCTGATCGCTCACTGGGCTGAAAAGATCTGGTCTCCTTGGGAAATACCCGGCAGACAACGGCATACTGTAGGGCGGCCGCAACTCACTGCTGGAATCCGCGCAGGAAGCTACGCTCACGAGTGTAGCAATCTCCGCAAGCCAGCGTCAAACCATTGCCTTCGCCCCGCAGCCGCCCCCTGCAATGCAAACGCAACGCGTACATCACACTATCCGCAAGCCGGCACAGAGCCTCCGTACCCCTGCCATCCGCCGTGGCGGAAGACCTGAGAAGGCAATCCCCCAGCCCCACCCACAACTAAGCTGGAACCCGACCCTCACTCTATACTGAATCGAACGCAATGGAACACTTCTGGACTCCCTGGCGCTACCACTACGTCACCACCGCGGACAAGGCCGTGCGGGCCGGCGTTCCCGCCAGCCTGGCCGCCTGGCCGGGCGACACCGGCTGCGTCTTCTGCAACCTGCTGGCCGCGGTCGGCTACGCCATCTCCAACGGCATGGATCGTGACCGGGCCGAAGCTGCCGGCGGCATCGTGCTGCGTGCCACCCACTGTTTCGTCTGCCTGAACGCGTTCCCCTACACCTCGGGCCATGTGATGGTGATGCCCTATGCGCATCTTGACCGGCTGGCGGCGCTATCCCCTGAAACCGCGCATGAACTCGTCGACCTGGCGCAGCGTACCGAACGCGTGCTGGACGCCGTCTACCGGCCGCATGGATTCAACTTCGGCTTGAACGTTGGTCAGGCCGCCGGCGCAGGCGTCGCCGGACACATCCATCTGCATGCCATGCCGCGCTGGGTGGGCGATACCAGCTTCATGACCACCGTCTCCGAGACCCGCGTGCTGCCGGAAGACCTGGAGACAACTTGGAAGCGGCTGCGGCAGGCTTTTCAGGAAGCCGGCAGGCCAGAATAGCTCAGGTGAAACCCTGGGAATCGCCGCCTCAATAAAATCCATAGCCCCGTAGGGGCACAGGTCATTGATCGATGCTACAAACTTCAGGGACACCCCACTAGCCGCGCGCTCCGTGCGGAGATTGCGCCCGTTTATCCACATCCGCCCCATCGGAAACCGCATCCAAACAGGAAACGGCTGGCCGCGTAATTTCTCTCCAGCCGGGGTTTGCATGTGATGAGGTAATGCTGTATCCGGACTGCCGGATAGTATCTCTTTAGATTGCATACATCGATTCACGGGCCATACCGCAAGGGAACGTTGAAGGGAGAAGCCACCGATGATGCAGTCGACACAGGCCGCCGGCCTTGCTCGCATGGCCGCGCACCCCGCCGCTGAAGCTGCCCCGCCGCGCAGTGACGTCTTCGAGCTTTCTTTTGCTCCACGCCTGCGCATGGTCGCATGGTCGCTCGGCCTCTCCTCAATTCTGTGGTACAGCCTGATTGCCGCCGGGCATGAGGTCTGGAAGGCGTGGCTCTGAGGAAAGTTTCGGTGCTCTCACAGGCCCTGCTCTGCCTGGTCGTTCCGATCCGCTTCCGCAGCTAACGTTAAACCCGACGTTGCCGGCCATGCCTCGTCCATGAGCATGCGTGGCTTTGCGTCAGAGGTCTCAAGCGCATCCAGCGTCTGCGCATCATGCACCAGTTCGCCAAGCTTGCGCGCATGGAAAAATGCGCCGCCACGTCCTTCCACCGCGCCGATGAATTTGTTGTACTGCCCAACTGCGCCGGCTAACGCCGACCCCATCTTTTCGAAGTGCTCGTGCGCGTTGACGATCTTGTTATAAAGGTCGCGGCCTGCCTCCTGAATCGCCTGTGCATTTTGTGCTACCTGCGACTGCTGCCAGCCATAAGCAACGGCTTTAAGCAATGCGATGAGCGTGGTGGGCGTGGCCATAACCACATTGGCCTGCGAACCGAACTCGATCAGCGACGGATCGGCTTCCAGCGCCGCGCTGAACAGCGCTTCGCTTGGCAGAAAGCAGACGACAAATTCCGGCGAATGCTCGAACTGCTTCCAATAACTCTTGCTTGAAAGCTCGCGCAGATGCGCCTTCACGCGCTCGGCATGGGCCACAAAACGCATTGCCTGTGCGGTGGGATCGGTGCGCTGGCCTTCAGCAAGAAATGCGTCGAGCGGGGTCTTGGCGTCGACGATGATTGTGCGGCCGTTGGGCAACTGGATGGTCATGTCGGGACGCAACAAATTGTTGTCGCCGTCGCGCGCTGTGATTTGCTCGGCGAAGGAGCAGTACTGGACCATGCCTGCGTATTCGACGCAGCGCTTCAACTGCAGCTCGCCCCAGTTTCCGCGGGTCTTCGGCGCACGCAGCGCAGTAATGAGCTGCGCAGTTTCGGTACGCAGCGAGCGAAGCGATTCGGGAATATCGCGGCCAATGCCTTCGACGAGAGTTTTGATCTCCCCGTATGCTGTTGCCCGGCTCTTTTCCATCTCGCGGGCCTGCGTGTCGAGTGCGGCAAGGACTTTTCCGAGCGGGTCGAGGAGGTTTTTGATCGCCAGTTCTTTGGCTTCCAGCGTCTGCTTTGCATCCTGCGTTTGTCCGCCCAGCTCTCGCTTTGCGAGAACAATAAAGGATTCGGTGTTTGCCCGCAGCGCATCAGCGGCAGCGCCTTTAAAGGCCGCATCGAGGTCAGCCTTCATCTGCGCGTACTTTTCCTGCTCGTCTTTGAGCTGTTGACGCACGGCAACCAGCTCTTCCGCCCTTGGCCTGAGCATGGCAATTTCTCCGTTTGCCGTTTCAAGCTGCTGGCGGAGTCCTGCCTCGCGGGTTTCCGCCAATCGGCGCTCGTTCTCCTGAGCCTGTTGAAGCTGCGCCGTGCCGGCAGACTTGCCCTGCCGGAGACCGAGCCACAGGCCAAAGAGAAAAAGACCAACCGCTATAAGCGCAAAGACGATGGAAGAGCCAGTCATGAAGAAAATCCTCTTCGCCTAATGTACGCCTTCCGCCTGTGCAATTCCCGGCCGCATTTCTGTTCCCTGCTCCCTATTCCCTATTCCCTTAACCCCGCTCCACTCCCCACAGCCACGCGGCTTTACACCCCGTCCGGGCGGCCAGTAGACTTGGAGTTCGGGGCCATTCGCATTTTTTGCGCGCGGCGGTTGTCTTTTCCTGCCGTAGGCCAGTATCGTAAGCAGCGGAGCAGACTGATTCCCGCTCCTGAGATTTTTCTTGAGTCTTTCGAACCAATCGAGGAGAAGCACGCATGGCCGTTGAAGAAAAAGTGAAGCAGATCATCGTCGAGCAGTTGCAGGTGGACGAAGCTGAGGTAACCCCCGGCGCCAGCTTCCAGGAAGACCTGGGTGCCGACTCGCTCGACGTGGTGGAACTGGTGATGCAGTTCGAGGAGGCTTTCGATCTGGAGATTCCCGACGAAGACGCCGAAAAGATCAAGACCGTCAAGGATGCCATCGACTACATCGAGAAGAACGCGAAAGGCGGCAAGTAGGCATTGACCCTGGCAACGAACCGTAGAGTCGTAATCACTGGCCTGGGGCTGCTCTGCGGTGTTGGCAACACCGCTCCCGAGGTATGGCGGCAGCTTGTGGCCGGAGCCAGCGGCATGGCTCCCATCCAGGGCTTCGATACCACCGGCTACCCCGTCACCTTCGCTGCCGAAGTCAAGAACTTCGACCCGCTCAACTTCGTGGATAAAAAAGAGGCGCGCAAGATGGGGCGCTTCATCCACTTCGCCTTTGCGGCTACCCAGGAGGCCATGGCCCAGTCCGGCCTGGTCATCACGCCGGAGCTCGCTGACCGCGTGGGCGTCTTCATCGGCTCGGGCATCGGCGGATTCGAGATCATCGAGCGCGAGCACGCCAGCCTGCTGCAGGGAGGCCCCCGCAAGATCTCTCCCTTCTTCATTCCCGCGGCCATCGTAAACATGGCCGCCGGCCAGCTCAGCATTCGTTACGGCGCAAAAGGCCCGATCTCCGCCACCGCCACGGCTTGCGCCACCAGCGCCAACTCCATCGGCGACTCGGTGCGCATGATCCTGCACGGTGACGCCGACGTGATGATCGCCGGCGGCTCTGAGGCTGCGGTTACGCCGCTTTCGGTGGGCGGATTCGCCTCCATGCGCGCGCTCTCCACGCGCAACGACGATCCCACCCGCGCCAGCCGCCCCTTCGAAAAGGACCGCGACGGCTTCGTAATCGGCGAGGGTGCTGGCATCCTCATCCTGGAAGAGCTGGAGTTCGCCCGCCGGCGCGGCGCAAAGATCCTGGCCGAGGTCATCGGCTACGGCATGAGCGCGGACGCGCATCACATGACCGGCATCGCTCCGGAAGGCGCAGGCGCGCAGCGCAGCATGAGGGCCGCGCTCAAGGATGCGGGCATCGCGCCCGAAGAAGTGGGCTACGTGAACGCGCACGCCACGTCCACCCCCGCCGGCGACGGCAACGAGTCGCGCGCCATCGAGTTGGTCTTTGGCGAGCACGCGCTGAGCCACCGGCTCAAGATCAGCGGAACCAAATCCATGACCGGCCACCTGCTGGGCGGCGCCGGCGGCCTCGAAGCCGGCATCACCGTGCTGGCGCTCGAAAACCAGGTACTGCCGCCGACCACCAATCTCGACACGCCCGACCCCGAGTGCCGCCTGGACTACGTGCCCAACAAGGCCATCCCGCACAGCTTCGACATCGCTCTGTCGAACTCCTTCGGCTTCGGCGGCATCAATGCCTCGCTCATCATGCGCCGCTGGACAGAGTAGCTTCGCTCTTTCAAGCGTTCGCCCGCTTCCTCTACGAGAAGAGCGCTGAGGCTCCGACTTGCACAAGCAGGAGGAGAATCCACCATCCGAAGACTGCGGCGTACCCGGAGGAGGGCTTTGTGCCGGCGACTCTGGCCAGCCCCTTCGAGAAAAGAATCAAAGACCAGATGCCCGTAATATCCAGGGCGACCAGCAGAGTCCAAAGAGCCATGGATATCGCAGTCGGATCCAGGAAGTATCCGATATTCGTTCCCGCCGGGTTGCCCGGCAGAAACGATTCGGGCGCAACGCCTGCCCACAGTCCTATCGCGCCGAGCACCAGCTTGATGAGCATCGGAAGACCGCCATACCAGAGGACCGCCAGTACCTGCCCGTAGGTAGCCCTGCCGCCAAATCCGAAGTTGATGGCGCCTAAAAGAATTCCGGCCGCGACCAGGTTCAGGATAATGAGCCCGGCCGGGGCCGCCAGCCAGAAGATTTCCTGCCCGATTGCCCCATATTTCATCTGCCTTTCCAACTGGTCGGACGGAAGCGATTGCAGCCGCTCCGCCTGCTTGGGCGCAATGCGCAGGCCGTTCTCCTCCACCTGCCGCCATCCCACCCGGACAGTCACAGTCCCCCAGAGCGCCGAGCCGATGACGATGCACAGGATCAGCGGCAGCCACCAGCTCCGGTTGCCGCCCTTGATGTCCTCGAAGGTCTTTGAAGGCGAAGTAAAGGTGTTGGTGACGCGCTGCCACTGGGTAAGCCCGGCGGTCCTCTCGGCCGTGGGTTGAACTTCCATCTCGCTCATACGTTTGCCTTTCTCCCCCACAGGTGCAGACGCACACAGCCACTCCCAACGGGCCGCTCCGGATGCACAGACTGCGTTTGCCCGCGATTGTACGCCGGAACCGGCAAAAGAAACGAATCAAAATTCGATGTTTACTTGGGCTCTGCGCGGCAGGGCTGTACTCTAAAGCCCCTCGGTATCGTCTCCGCCGGGCTGTTCGGCAGGTTCCTGCGGGATGTACTCCGGCCGCGGATGCGCCACGCGCCGCGTGGGCCGCGCCGGCGCATAGCTCTTGTACACCGTGATGTGGAAACAGGCCTGCTGAAACTCCTCTTCCACGTCGATCTTGCCTTCGTTCTGGAGCTGCAGCAGCCGGTTCCGCATCCACTTCATCTCATCGCGGCTCAGGCCCTCCTTGGCAATGTCGATCGTGGCACCAGTCAGGTGCGGACTCACAATGTCGCCCTCGGCCGGCGCGGCGTTGCCGTTGATTTCCATCAGGCGCTTCTGGTATTCGACCGTGCGGACGGCGGAGCTGACCTCGAGCGGGCGGTGAAAGATGGCTTCGTGCTGGCGGGCCAGGTCGGCCAGGAACCGCGCCGTCCAGGGCCGGCAGTAGCGGTGATTCTCCGGCAGGCTGGGGTTCACCGTGAGCGCGCTCGACGCCGGCACCGGCACCAGCAGGTGGTTGGCAATCCGTGCCGCCAGGTCGTCCTCGTTCTCGATCCGCTCAAGGCCTTCGGCAGTAAGCCGCTCGTTCTGCCTCTCCAGCGAGGCCAGCGACCCCTTCAGCGGCGGCGGCATGGCCCCGCGCGGAATAGCCAGCGAGGCGACTTCATCCTGAGAGTGAGTTTCCGCCGCTTGGCTGCCAGTGTCCGGCGCGCTGTCTTCCGCTGCCTGGCTCAGCGGCTCGCGGTCTGCCGGTGTGGCTGCATCTTCAGCGGGCTGGCTGGAAGATTCGGGCCAAGTTTCCCGCTGAGCGCCGGCGGCTGAGCCGGTCGCCTCGTCGTAAGGTTGCGCGACTGGCCGCGGCGCGTCCTCGTAGCTGGCAACGGCGGTTGGATCGGGATGCTCGGCGCGGTAGCGGGTTACGCGGGCCGTCTCCACCAGCCGGGCGCGGCGGTAGCGCTCTTCGCGGGTCACGCGATGCCGGTAAGCCGTCCGCCGCTCCATCTGGCGGCGAATCCTCAGGCCTGCCGCGCGCCCAACCTCCTCAGGCGTGCGCCGGTCAGCACGGCTCACCCGGCTTGCTGCCTCATGCGGCTTTACGGCTGCCCGGTGCGCGTGTCCGGCTGCAGCCGGATGGCGAGGATGGGTGCGGGAGACCAAGGCTCTCCTGTGCGGCTTCACTGTGGAAGCCGATGCAGTGTGCGCCGCCGCCGCAACGAAAGCGGCCAGCGCAACCAGGAGAGTTACGGTCCGGCACATGGAGAAAGGTGCGGACAATCCAGAGCCTCTTCAGTGTACGTCTCTCCGCCCCCGCGGCCGGAGTGCCTTTCCGGGTGCGGACTTGTCTGATAATTAGACCCGGTCGGCGCCCGGAAGTAACGGCGATGGGGAGCAACCCGGCACGCCTGTGAGTCAGTGATGGTAGGAGCGGGCGCGGGTGGCCCCATCTTTTTCTCCGCCGCGGCGGAGAAAAAGGGTGGGAAAGCACAGCCCCTCACCAGCCTGCTAACCCGCTGACCTGCCAGCCTTTCCCTTCTCCAGCATGTACCGGATGGCGGCTTCCAGCTCGGTCGGAGTCACGTCTTCCACCACCCCCGCGTCGCCAATGCCGACAGGCAGCACGAACCGTCGCACTCCGCCCACGTTCTTCTTGTCGCCCGCCGCGGCGGACAGCAGTTTGCCGGCGCGGAGCCGGTTCAGCGCGGGTAGCGGACCATAGCGGTAAATCAGGCTTTCGAGCCGGTCCATCTGGCCGGCAGTGATCGTTCCGCGCCTGCGTCCCAGGTAAAGCGCGGCCACCATGCCCCAGGCTACCGCTTCGCCATGCAGCATGGCCTTGTAGCGCGTGACGGCCTCGATGGCATGGCCCACCGTGTGGCCGAGATTGAGGATCATGCGCAGCCCACTTTCGCGCTCGTCCTTGTTCACCACCCCGGCCTTCATGCGGATCGACGCGACAATCACCCTTTCCAGGGCCTTGGGGTCGCGGTCCAGGATCGTGCCGGAGTGCTCGTCCATAAAGCGCAGCAGCGCCCGGTCACGGATGATGCCGGCCTTGATACTCTCCATCAGCCCGGCGTGCAGCTCGCGGTCTGAAAGCGTGCCCAGCACGCCGATATCGGCAAACACCGCCCGCGGGTGGTGGAAGTTGCCCACCAGGTTCTTGCCTTCAGGCTGGTTCACGCCCACCTTGCCGCCCACGCTCGAGTCCACCTGGGAGAGAAACGTGGTGGGTACCTGGACGTAAGGAATGCCGCGCATGAAGATGGCCGCCACAAAGCCGCCCACGTCGCCCACGATGCCGCCGCCAAAAGCGATCACCAGCGACCCGCGGTCGCCGCCGGCACGCGCCATCTCGCGCGTAAGCCGTTCCACGCTGGCCATGGTCTTGTGGCTCTCGCCGGGAGGCAGAAACAGTGTCACCGGCTCTTCGCGAAAGGACTGGAGAAACGTCTCGCCCCACAGCGCCCAGATCTCCGGCGAGGTGATCACAAAGACCCGCCGCGGCAGCCGTCCCACCGCCTTTTCAATGCGCGGAACGAGCGTGGCAAGCAGGCCGCTGCCGGTAAAAACGTCGTATCGGGCCGAGGGGGTATCTACACGGATAGTTTGCACAGTATGTCAATCGTAAATGCAGCCGGCAGCCACAGGTATAAGCTGGCGCGCAAAACCCTCTCGGAGAATCGGTTCATCGCATGGAACACCCCATGGGCGGATTACTTTTGAAGAGAGGCCTCACAATGGAGGCGCGAGATGGCGCAATCGATAACGGTGGCCTCTTGGGCTGAGCCGAACACCTTTCCGTCACTCCGGCCACCCCGCCGCAGCCAACCCCCTGGAACCCTGGGCAAATGTTGGCCGAATTATGGCCCGCCGTAACGAGATGGTCAACAACTTTGTGAGTGCACCCGATAATCATCCGGGAACCTGCCGGCGCAACCCGGCCAAAGGCCCGTATCAGCATATGCATCGCGGCGCGCATCGAAGCCCGCGATGATAGCCTCTAACAGGCATGAAGCTGGGCTCAGAGGTGGATTCTTTTGTCGATTTTCTTATCATGGGGGCAGGCGTGGCCGGGTTGCGCGCCGCCGTAGAGCTAGCTGCGCACGGTGACGTCCTGGTGGTCACCAAGGAGTCGCTGGGCGAGTCCAACACGCATTACGCGCAGGGCGGCATCGCCGTAGCCATGGAGGGAGGCGAGGACGTCGCCCTGCATCTTGAAGACACGGTCAACGCCGGCGACGGCCTCGTTTATCGCCCGGCAGCCGAGCTGTTGGTGACCGAAGGCCCGGCCCGCGTGGCCGAGCTGATCGAGTGGGGCGCAAACTTCGATCGCGAGGCCGGCCGGTTGCTGAAGACACGCGAGGGAGCGCACTCGCTGGCCCGCATTCTGCATGCAAGCGGCGACGCAACGGGCGCGGAGATCAGCCGGTCGCTGGTAGCCTGCGCGCGCAGCCATCCGCGCATCCATTTTGCCGAGTGGACCATGGTCACCGGGCTGGTCAAGGCCGGCAACCGCGTCGCCGGAGCCGATCTCGCTTCCGCTGGCGGCCCGGCCAACGGCAATTCGCCGCAGCGGGTAGGCACGCGTGCCGTGCTCATCGCCTCAGGCGGCGCGGGCCAGGTCTACTCCGACACCACCAACCCCGCCGTGGCCACCGGCGATGGCATCGCTCTGGCCGCGCGCGCTGGCGCCGAGCTGGCGGACATGGAGTTCTACCAGTTCCATCCCACCGCGCTCTCCATCCCCGGCACGCCGCGGTTCCTGCTTTCTGAAGCGCTGCGCGGCGAGGGCGCGTATCTGCGCAACGACTGCGGTGAGCGCTTCATGGAGCGCTATCACGCGCTGCTGGAGCTTGCCCCGCGCGACGTGGTGGCGCGGGCTATCGCCCGCGAAGGGATGGACGAAAACGGCGGCGTGCGACCCGTGTATCTTGACATGCGCCACGTCACCGGCCAGGGAAAGGACATCGATCTCCACAAGCGTTTTCCGGGCATCAGCGCCTTTCTGGCGCAGTACGGGCTCGACTTGGCGCGCGACCCGATCCCCGTTCGCCCCGCGGCGCATTACCTGATGGGCGGCGTCCGCACCGATCTTGCCGGCCGCACCAGCCTCGGCGGCCTTTATGCTGCGGGCGAAGCGGCCTGCACCGGCGTCCACGGCGCCAACCGGCTGGCTTCAAACTCTCTGCTGGAAGGGCTGGTCTTCGGCGCGCGCGCAGCGCAGTCGATGCTTGCCGACGGCCTGCCGCTGGCCGCAGCAGGCGCGCCGCTGGCCGCCTGCACGCCGCTCTCCGGCAGCGAAAGCGAGCTGCTCGACGTGTGCGTAGCAAAACTGCAGAAGAGCATGTGGACATGCGCCGGGCTTCTCCGCGACGCCGCCACCCTGCGCGAGGGCCTGCGCGCGCATGCGGAATGCGATGCCGGGATCGAGCATCTCGTCCAGGAAGGAAGAGGCGGCAGGCGGCTGGCGGAGGCGCAGGCGCTGAGCCGCGTAGCCCACGCCATCCTGCGCTCCGCCATGGCCCGCGCCGAGAGCCGCGGCGCCCACTTCCGCAATGACTATCCGCAGCGCAACGACGCGGACTTCCAGAAGCACTCCGTACTACGCCGCGACGGACGCGTCGTCTTCGAGGAGTGGTAAACGCAACGGATTGTGCGGCAGAATTGCCCCTCCATCCGTCGAATTTACGGAACCTTCCCTGTTTGCGAGCGTCTAAAATAAGCCGAGCACGTCTGTAAGCCCAGCTTCTCCACTTCCCTGGGAGGTGCCCGTTTGCGGACTACGCATGTTTTGTATTCCTGGGGTAAGGTCCTGCGCGGCCATACTCCCATCCTCTCCATTGAAGTCACCCGCGAGTGCCCGCTGCACTGCCCCGGCTGCTACGCCTACGGCGAAAACCACCTGGGCGGCGCAGTGACTCTGCGCGAGCTGAGCGACAAGCGCGGCGACGAACTGGTGGAGGGCGTGCTGGCGCTCGCTGACCGGCACAAGCCGCTGCAGATCACGCTGGTCGGCGGCGAGCCGATGGTGCGCCATCGCGAGCTCAGCCGCATCCTGCCCGAGCTCACCGGCCGCGGCATCTTCACCATGATGGTCACCAGCGGCATCATTCCCATCCCCACGGAGTGGATGGCGCTTAAAAACTTCCTCGTCGCCGTCTCCATTGACGGCCTGCCCGAGCATCACAACGTCCGCCGTCATCCGGCCACTTATGACCGCATACTCGCCAATCTGGAAGGCCGGCGCGTCAATATCCACTGGACCATCACCGCACCCATGCTCGAACGCGCAGGGTATCTGGAAGAGTACGCACAGTTCTGGAATGCGCGGCCCGAGGTGCGCCACATCTGGGTGAGCCTTTATACGCCGCAGCGCGGCGAGCAGAGCGCCGAGCGCCTCACCCGCCAGCAGCGCGAGCGCATCGCCCGCGAGTTGCCGCGGCTCTACAAACTCTATCCCAAGCTGCTCACCGGCGAAGGCTATGCGCAGGCGCTGCTGCATCCGCCGGCGTCGCCGCAGGACTGCACCTTCTCGCGCCTGTCGAAGAACTACTCGGCCGATCTTAAGACCCACGTGGAGCCCTGCGTCTTCGGCGGCGATCCGGACTGCTCGCAGTGCGGCTGCTCGGCGAGCGCCGCCGCCCACTGGGTGAGCCAGATGCGCCTTGCCGGACCGCTCAAGGCAAAGCACATCCTGCGCGGGTCCATGGCTATCGGCAGCGTCGTCGCGCGCCTGCAGCACCGTGTCGCGTTGCCCTCCTGGCGCGAGCGCATGCTCACCGCTCCGCAGACAGAAAAGCCCCTGGTGCAGATTTCCATGGATTGAAAAGGCAGGGAATAGGGAATAGAGATCAGGGAATAGAAAGACTCTTGCGGCCATCCACTGCATCAACTTTTTTGGGAATCGAGCAAAAGCAATCTGCCTATCGAAGGCCTTCCCTATTCCCTATTCCCTATTCCCTATTCCCTATTCCCTATTCCCTATTCCCTATTCCCTATTCCCTATTCCCTATTCCCTATTCCCTATTCCCTATTCCCTATTCCCTATTCCCTATTCCCTATTCCCAGCCCCCTGCTCCTCCGCCATCCACGAAACTACCGCGCACCCAACCACGATCGCCGCAATTACCACCAGCGACGGCACAATGGGAATCTCGATCCAGCGGGCGGCGATCATCTTGAGCGCGACGAAGCCCAGCAGCGCGCCCAGCCCGTAGTGCAGGTAGCGGAAGCGGTCGAGCAGACCCGCCAGTGCAAAGTAAAGCGAGCGCAGGCCCAGGATGGCCGCGATGTTCGATGTGTAAGCCACAAAGGGATTGTGGGTCACGGCCAGCACCGCCGGGATAGAGTCGGTGGCAAAGACCAGGTCAGTCACTTCCACGGCAAGAATTACCGGCAGCAGGGAGCCCTTGGCCGGCTGCAGCTTGCGAATCCACTCGGGGATGGCGGCCTTGGCTGACCCGCCGCGTACCAGCCGGATGGCTGCGTAGAGCAGAAAAAGCCCAAAGACCCAGGTAATCCAGTGGACGCGCTCCAGCAGCGTGACGCCGGCGGCGATAAACACGGCGCGCAGCACGATTGCCCCCCAGACGCCCCAAGCCAGCGCCCGGTGCTGGCGCACCACGCCGATCTGGAATCCCTGGAAGAGAACGAGGAAGATGAAAAGGTTATCGATGCTGAGGGAAGTTTCGATGGTGTAGCCGGCCACGAACTCGAGCACCGGCTGCCGTCCCTGCGACCACGCGATCCATGCCGCGAACCCCGCAGCCGCCAGCACGAAAAAGCCCGTCCCCAGCCAGGCGAAGGCCTGCGCGTTCTTTGCCTTGCCCCGATGGCCGGGCAAAAGCGAGTCGGCCAGCAGCAGCAAGGCTACCGCCCCATGAAACCCGATCCACCAACCCCATGGCTCGCCGGCAATCATACGTGGATGCTACAGGATACCGCCGGAGATGCGCGCTCCGGCGCATCCAACCACTCAAAAGCAGTGTTTCCTGGCCTCGGCGTGGAGCATCTGCTAAATAGGCGTTGCCAAAGGAGCAGGCGTGAGCGAGCTTACGGCGCAGATGAAGGCGCAACCGCGTAACCGGCGGCCGCGCGTGGTCATTGTGGGCGGAGGATTCGCAGGTATTCATGCCGCGCGCTCGCTGGCGCACCAGGACGTAGACGCAACCGTCGTAGACCGGCGCAACCACCACCTTTTTCAGCCGTTGCTCTACCAGGTGGCGCTGGCCGTGCTGTCGCCGGCCAACATCGCCGAGCCTATCCGCACCATCCTCAGTGGCCAGAAGAACGCAGAAGTGCTGATGGACGAAGTGGTTGGCATCGATGTGGAGGCGCGGCAGGTAACCCTGGGCAGCGGCGCGCGCATCGCCTACGACTACCTGGCCCTGGCCACCGGCGCCAGCCACTCCTACTTTGGCCACGACGAGTGGGCTGCTCTCGCGCCTGGCCTCAAAACCATTGAAGACGCCACCGAGATTCGCCGCCGGGTGCTGCTGGCCTTCGAGCTGGCCGAGCGCCAGAAGGTGGAGCACGGCTGGCATCCTCCGCTGAACTTCGTGGTCATTGGCGGCGGACCCACAGGCGTTGAGCTGGCCGGGGCCATCTGCGATATTGCGCAGCTTTACATGCGCCACGACTTTCGCCACATCAACCCGTCCAAGGCCCGCGTGCTGCTGCTCGATGGCGGTCCGCGCATCCTGGCCGCGTACCCTGAGGACCTCTCCGCCAAGGCAGAGGCCGCGTTGACCCGCCTGGGCGTCGAGGTGCACAAGCATACGCAGGTAACCGGTGTGGGGCCCGGATGGGTAGAGGCCGGCGGTCAACGCATCGAGTCGGCGGTGACGCTGTGGGCGGCGGGTGTGCAGGCCTCGCCGCTAGGCAAGCTGCTGGGCGCTCCCGTCGACCATCGCGGCTGCGTCATCGTCGACGACCGGCTCAACCCTCCGGGGCTTCCAGAGGTCTTTGTCCTCGGTGACCTGACCCACTTCGAGCAGGATGGCCATCAGGTCCCCGGCGTGGCCCAGCCGGCCATGCAGATGGGCGATTACCTGGGCCAGGTCGTCGCCGCCGACCTAGCCGGCCGCGCGCGTCCGGCCTTCCGCTACTTCGACAAGGGCGACATGGCTACCATCGGCCGCATGGACGCCGTAGCCAACGTGAAGTGGCCATTCAAGGGCCATATGAGCGGCATGCCGGCATGGTTTACGTGGTTGACCGTGCACATCTTCTTCCTCATCGGCTTCCGCAACCGGCTGTCGGTCTTTGTGGCATGGGTATGGACATACTTTACGTTTACCCGCGGGGCACGGCTGATCACCGGCGACCAGCATCTGACAGGCTGGACGGAGATGCTGGAAGCAGGGCCGGCATCCGAGGCAGAAGAAAAACCGGTGCTGGCCAGCCAGGACAGCGCGCGCTGAAACGATTGCGCACTACCCGAGCACTACGAGACCCGCATCCGCGTAACGGGCGATCTCGGCATCGGCTGTCACCAGGGTCAAGTCTTCAGCAATGGCTTGCGCGATGAGCACGCGGTCGAATGGGTCCTGATGGTGGGGTTGAAGGGCATATACACCGGCGATGTGCTCGGCGCGCAGAGTTAGCTGCGCAGCCGCCAGTTGCTCCACGGCATCCTGCCACCACTCGCGTGGATCGCCTACGTCGAGCTTGCCCTTCATACTTTTGAGAAGCACTTCCCAGTAAGAGACTACGCTGAGCAGGTTTGGCCCCGCCCCCACTGCAGCGCGCGCTTCAGCCGACAGACGTTCAGGCGTCGCCAAAGCGAACAGGAGTGCATTGGTGTCAAGCAGAAAGCCGTTCAAAACTTGCCTTCAAAAAAAGAATCGGGATCGACAGGCGCGTCCCAGCCGGGTAGCAGATGGATACGGTTGCGCATCCCGCCCAGCCGCGCCTTGCCTGTCTGCACCGGCGGCGGCGCAAGCTGGGCCACGGGAACTCCATGCCGGGTGATCAGAATCCGCTCCCCTGCCTCAACCTGGCGGATGAGTTTGAGAAACTGATTCTTGCCTTCAGCCATGCCAACAGTGACCATGCAATTATTATAGCCAGAAATTATGGCCATATCAAGCCAACTGGACCGGGGCAATCCCATTCGCGCCGCCGCCACACAGCCCAACTCCGGCTTCAATCTGCAGGGTTTCTCCTGTGTCCGTCGAGTAAACTGGTAGAGCGATGCTCGATCTGGGATTCGTCCGGGGGAACCTGGACTTAGTGGAAGCAAAACTGCGCGCGCGGGGCGCCGATCCGGCGGCCTTGCTGGGTGATTTTCGCGCTCTGGACCAGAGCCGCCGCCAAGCCATCACTACCGCAGAGCAGCTCAAAGCCCGTCGCAACGAACTCAGCCAGCAGGTGGGCACGCTCAAGAAGGCCGGCCAGGACGCTACTGCGGTGATGGAAGAGACCCGCGCCCTCAAGGACAGGCTCGACGAACTGGACAAAATCGCCGCCTCGCTGGATGAGCAGTTGCGCCTGTCTCTGGCCCGCGTTCCCAACCTTACGCGCGACGAGGTGCCCACCGGCGCTTCCGAGACGGACAACGTCACCGTCAAGACCTGGGGCGCGCAGAAGAACTACGATTTTGCGCCCAGGCCACACTGGGAGATTGGCGAGGCGCTCGGCATTCTCGATCTCGAACGCGCCGCTAAGCTGAGCGGGGCGCGATTTGCCGTTTACATGGGTGCCGGAGCGCGGCTGGAGCGTGCGCTGATCAGCTTCATGCTCGATATGCATACGCAGAAGCACGGCTACACCGAGGTGTTGCCGCCGTTCATGGTCAACTCGAAGAGCCTCTTCGGTACCGGCCAGTTGCCCAAGTTCGCAGAAGATCTCTTCCGCTGCTCAGACGCAGACGCGGACGCGGCTACGCGCGGCGAATTCAGAGACAACGACCACTGGCTCATTCCCACCGCCGAGGTTCCGGTCACCAACCTCTACCGCGACGAAATTCTGGACGAGGCGCGGCTGCCCATCTCGCTCACCGCGTACACGCCGTGCTTCCGCGCCGAGGCCGGAGCAGCAGGAAAAGATACGCGCGGCATCATCCGCCAGCATCAATTCCAGAAGGTGGAGCTGGTGAAGTTCGTGCGGCCCGAGGAGTCCGACGCGCAGCACGAGCAGCTCACCCGCAATGCCGAAGAGATTCTGGAGGCGCTGGAATTGCCTTACCGCCGCGTTCTGCTGTGCACCGGTGACACTGGATTTTCGTCTGCCAAGACGTACGACCTCGAGGTGTGGCTGCCGGGCCAGCAGGTCTACCGCGAGATATCGTCGTGCTCCAACTTCGACAGCTTCCAGGCCCGCCGCGCCAACATCCGCTACCGTCCGTCGGCCGGGTTGCAGGGCGGCACCAAGGCCAGGCTCGAATTTGTGCACACGCTCAACGGCAGCGGACTGGCCGTGGGCCGCACCTGGCTGGCGATTCTTGAAAACTGTCAGCAGGCCGACGGATCGGTGCTGGTGCCGGAAGCGCTCAGGCCGTACATGAGCACAGACCGGATTGCGAGGGTGCAGTAATGGAGCCGCGGAGCGTAGCCATGCCGGCATCGCAAGCACAGGCATCGCAAAAAATGACGAATTCGAACTCGGGAAGCCGCGGAATCGGCGCGGTGCTGAAGAGCTACTTCTACTGGACCTACGCCCGCGGCTCATTCCACTACGATGTAATGGTTACGCTGATTCTGGCGTTCATCTTCATCACGCCGCACCTGTGGAACTTCGGCGACCGACCTTCGCCGGTGCCCAGCCAGGAGCATCCCATGCTGGTCACGGGCGACGGCGGCCATGGAGTCATCATCACCGTGCAGGCTAGCGACGCCAATGTCCCGGCTGGTGCTTCAGATGCCGCAGTGAAAAGGGCCCTTCGTCACGCCATTGAGCCGGTCACCGGCGACGACGTCTTCATCGAGCGCTGGGAGACGGTGCGCGATGCCAATGGAAATCTTGCCTGGAAGGTGTGGGCGCACAAATAGCTTATCGGCGGATTTTTCCGCTTCGTTGCGCGCCGTGCGCTCATCCAAGTGTGAAGGAAATCTATGCACGCAAAGAATGGGTTTGTCATTGCCGCATTTGTCCTGCTCGCCGCGTTTTCCTGCAGCCGGGCAGCGATGGCGGCCGACGATCTGGACTCCGTATTGAGCAGGCTGGATGCCGCTGCAGCCAGATTTCACACCACCTCCGCCAATGTCGAGTGGGACGCCGCGCAAACTGATCCAATCCCGGATACGGATGTCCAGAAAGGCGTTGAATACTACGAACGCACGGACTCAGGATTCCGGATGGGCGTGCATATCGCCACGGATAACGGACAGTCATCGCCCAAGGTACTCGTGTGCTGCGTCAAGGGCGCCATCCAGCTCTACGAAAAACTGCCCAACCAGGTGACCACGCTGAGCAAGCTCAGCCAATACGAAGACTGGTTCAGGCTCGGCTTTGGCGCCAGCGGTAAAGAGCTCGCCGCAAAGTGGGACATCAAGTATGACGGCCCGGAAACCATCAACGGCGTGAAGACCGCAAAGCTTGAGATGATCGCCAAGGACCCCTCGGTCCGCAGGAACGTTCCCAAAGTCATTCTCTGGATCGATCCGGACACGGCCGTGAGCCTGAAGCAATACTTTGATGAAGGCCAGGGGCAGTCGAGGACCTGCATTTACACCAATATCAAGGTAAATCAGTCTCTGCCCAAAGATGCCTTCACCTTTACTACCGACAAGCAGACCCGGTTCATAACCCGGTAAAGCGCAACGCCTCCCAACGCAAAGAGCATGGGAAAGCATTCGAGGGTGTAGCGCGCCTCGGGCGCGGAGACGCTGAGCAACATGGCGCTGCGCAACAGCATGTAAGCGAGCATCGGCAGCCAGAAGCGCGGACGCAGCCACAGGCCGGCCATGGCCAGCAGCAGGTAGAGTGCGTTGAGCGCAACACAGGCCCAACTGAAGCGCGTCTCCGCCCAGTGATGCGCATAGACCCACCAGTCCAGGTCGATGGGCAGGTTTTCCACGCGCGGACGCACCCACATATCGGCCACGCGGCCCAGCGGCAGCCAGAGATAGGAACGCAGCGGATGCGCGGCGATCCGCGCCGCGGCCAGTTGTGCAAACCGCGCGTCGAGTTCCGGCGTGAGGTCCATGCCGTTGGCGTTGTAGTCGCGGGCCAGCGCGGCCGTTTGGGCGTATTGCGCAGGCGAGTCGAAGGCGCGCGACGGCAGATGGCTCACGTCGAGCTCGTCGCCGGGGACGTTCCAGTAAATCTGGTAGGTGGAGATGTAGTCGAGGCACCAGGTTTTCACCCAGCGCTCCCATCCCAGGTGCGGATCCTCGCCGGGGTCGACGGCCAGGCGCGGAGCGAGAGGCTCAAAGATATGAAAGGCGCGCCAGTTGCGCCAGGTCCATGCGGCGAAGGGCGTGAGTGCGAGCAGGATGCAGACCGATGCGATGAAGCGCAGCTTTTGCGGCGTGATTCTGTCCGTGGGCAGGCCGAAGAGCAGCGCCGGCGCAAAGGCGATTGCAGCCAGCGCTCCATCGGGACGCAGCAGAGCGGCGCCGCAGATGGCAAAGGTGAAACCCAGCGCATTTTTCCAGCCCGGATCGTCGCGGAAGCGCGCCATCGCCCACATGGCCAGTGCGAGGGTAAAAAGAGTCGGAGTTTCAGTGAGCGGAAAGGCCGTGTACGAAGCGGTAAAGGGGCACAGAGCCGCGATCCAGAGCGTGGCGGTGGCGGCACCGCTGCTGTACCTGGCTGGAGTGATGCGGCGCACGAACGCGGCCAGCAGCAGGCAGGTGCACAGGTCCAGCGCAATGCCGATGCAGCAGGGAGCGAAGTAGTTCTCCATGCCGAAGATGCGGAAGCAGAGTGCCAGAAACAACGGATAGCCGGGCAGCCGGATCAGCGTGGGCGCCACGCCGCCGCTGACGGAGCCGAGAGCGTAGCGTCCATACAGGAGGAGATTTTTCGCGATGCCGCCGTAGATGAGAGAGTCGCCATTGGCCTCAAAAAAGTTTTTGAGCATCCAAAAACGCATGGTAAGGCCGGCGGCAAGCGGCAGCCCGGCACCCAGCGCAAGATGCGCGATGCGTCGGCCGGAGATCGGCGGCGATTGACTCTCTTTGGCGGCTTCCATACGATTCGTACTGTATAAGCGTACGGCATTTCCAGGATTGCCGTGCTCTTGTCCGCGGCCGCTCATGGCGCGCTGCGCCGGCGCGGAAGCATTGGCGAAGAGCAATCATGATCCTGGAACCGCGCAGACCGTCTCCGCGGTTTTCGCACCAACTGCGGAGAGTTGATTTCCCATGCTCGACCACCAGATTTTCTACGATCCCGAACGTAAACGCTGGAAACGGCTGCGCCGCATTCTGGATGCGGTGGCCGTGCTTTCCACGCTGGTGGTGGTGGGCTTTCTGTTCAACGTGCTGCGTGGCCAGGCGCTGCCGGAGCTGCTGCTGCCGGTGCCCAGGCACAACTACCGTGCGCTGCCCGACCGCACGCTGCCGGCGCGCGCCGCGCGGCCTCAGCGGCCGGCACACCGGCGTAGCAACCGCAAGCCTTCTGAGATCGAGATGAACGCCGGCGAAGGTCTGCGCGCGGCTTATTACGTGCCCTATGACGAGGCCAGCTATGCATCGTTCAAGCAGCACATTCACCAGATCGACCTGCTCTTTCCCGAGTGGCTGCATGTGGACGCGCCCAACCCAGTGCTGCTGGCCGTGCAGAACGACAGCCACCGGGAGTATCCCGTCATCAGCGGCTCGGTGGTGCACGACCCCGACGAGATGAACCGCATCAAGCGCGAGATCCAGGTCGCGCGCGAAGACACCGAGATCTTTCCGCATCTGAACAACTTCAATTCCGCCACGCAGGTCTGGGAGCCGGAAGTCGGAGACATGCTGAAGGACGAGGACAACCGCGCAGCGCTGGTTCAGCAGGCTGTCCGTTTTCTCACGGCGTTTCCGGCCTATCGCGGCCTGTCACTGGACTTTGAAAGCCTGAATGACGACGCGACGCCTGCTTACCTGGCCTTCATCCGCGAGCTCTACGCGCAACTGCATCCGCGCAACCTGCGGCTCTATGTGAACACCGCGGTGTCGGCGTCGCCAACCGAGCTGCAGCAAATTGCGGCGAACTCCGACGGCGTGATCCTGATGAACTACGACGAGCACCAAGTGACCAGCGATCCGGGTCCCATCGCCAGCCAGGAATGGTTCGTGGGCAATCTCGTGCGCGCGCTCAAATACGTGCCCAAGGACAAGCTGATCTGCGCATTGGGCAACTATGGCTACGACTGGACGATGTCGATTCCACCTGCGCCGAAGCGAGGCCACAGAAAACCGCCCAAGCCGCAGGTGCTGAATACTGAGGATCTTTCGGTTTCAGATGTGTGGCAGCGCGCCTCCGACGCCGATGCCGATCTTGATCTCGACTACGACACGCTCAACCCGCACTACCAGTACATCGACGAAGACAGCAACCAGCGGCACGTGGTCTGGTTTCTCGATGGCGTGACCGTGCTGAACGAGATGCGCGCGGCGCGGCAACTGGGTCTGCAAACCTTTGCGCTGTGGCGGCTGGGCACTGAGGACAGCTCGCTGTGGAACATCTGGGACCGGCCCGCCAATCCCGGCGCGTTGACGGCTCTCGGCACCGTGCAGCCCGGCCACGACGTGGACGTGGAGGGCGAGGGCGACATCATGCGCATCACCGGCCTGCCGCAGACCGGCAAGCGCACGCTCGAAGTGGATACCGACGAGCCCGATCCGCGCAAGAAGCTCATCGTGGACGAGCACATGGAGGTGTATCCGCACACCTACACGGTGCAGTACTACGGCTATCACCCAGACGAGGTTGCGATCTCATTCGACGACGGACCCGACCCCACCTGGACGCCGAAGATTCTCGACATCCTGAAGCGCAAGCATGCGACGGCCACCTTCATGCTCATCGGCGAAGAAGCTGCGGAAAATATCGGCATCCTGCAGCGCATTGCCCGCGAAGGCAACGAGATCGGCAACCACACCTGGAGCCATCCGGACATCAGCGAAATCTCGCCGCAGCAGCGCGATCTGCAGGTGCGCCTGACGCAGCGCCTCTTCGACAGCAAGCTCCATGTGCAGCCGCTTTACCTCCGCCCTCCCTACGACATCGACGAAGAGCCGGAGACCGACGATCAGGCGGCGCCCGTCGTGCCCCTGCAGAATCAGGGCTACATCGTCATCGGCAACAAGATCGACACGCACGACTGGGACGAACAGCCGCGCAAGACGACGGCGGAGATCGTGCAGTCCGTGCTCGATCAACTGCAAACGATGAAGACCAAGCCGCAGTTCCGCGGCTCCATCATCCTGATGCACGACGGCGGTGGCAACCGCCAGGCCACGGTGGACGCGCTGCCGGTGCTGATCGATACGCTGCGCGCGCACGGCTACAAGATCGTTCCCGTGTCAGCGCTCATGGGCAAGACCACGGCGCAGGTGATGCCGCCGCTCACCTTCTGGCAGCGTATGCGCTCCCTGCCTGACTCGATCGCGTTCTCGGCGGTCGACATCATCGGCAACTTCATCGTGATGGTCTTCTTCGTGGGCGACATCCTGATGTGCGCGCGGCTCATCATCGTGGGCCTGTTCGCCGTCATCGACCGCATGCGCCGTCCTCGTCGCGAAGCCCGGCCCGGTTACAACCCGCGCGTCGCCGTGCTCATTCCCGCGTACAACGAAGAAACGGTGATCGTGCGCACCATCCGCTCGGTGCTCAACTCCGATTACAGGAATCTCCACGTCATCGTCGTCGACGACGGCTCGAGCGACCGCACGGCTGAGGTAACCGCTGCGGCCTACGCGCAGGAGATCAAGGCCGGACGCGTGCAGGTGCTCACCAAGGAGAATGCCGGCAAAGCCGCAGCGCTCAACTACGCGCTCGAGCGCACGCACGAAGAAATTTACGTGGGCATCGACGCGGATACGGTCGTTGCACCCGACGCCATCTCCAAGCTGGTGCAGCACTTTGAGGACCCGCGCATCGGCGCCATGGCGGGCAACGCCAAGGTAGGCAACCGCGTGAACCTGTGGACGCGCTGGCAGGCCCTCGAGTACATCACCAGCCAGAACTTCGAGCGCCGCGCGCTGGATCTCTTCCACGTGGTGACGGTGGTTCCGGGCGCGATTGGCGCATGGCGCACGGCTGCGGTCAAGGCTGGCGGCGGCTATCCGCTGAATACCGTCGCCGAAGACGCCGACCTGACCATGAACCTGCTTGAGCAGGGACTGCGCGTGGACTACGAAGACCGCTCACTCGCCTTCACGGAAGCGCCTATCGACGCGAAGGGCCTGATGCAGCAGCGGTTCCGCTGGTCGTTTGGAACGCTGCAGGCCATCTGGAAGCATCGTGCCGCGTTTGTGCGCAACCAGGCGATGGGCCTGTTCGCGCTGCCCAACATTCTTATCTTCCAGATGTTCCTGCCGCTGGTGTCTCCGTTCATTGACCTGCTCTTCGCCTGGGGTATCGTCAACTTCTTTATCGACAAGCACTATCACCCCGAGGCAGCTTCGCCGGCGAGCTTTGAGAAACTGGTGACCTACTTTCTCGGCTTCCTGGTGATCGACTTCATCACCTCGTCGGTAGCCTTCAGCCTGGAGCGGCGCCATCCCGCCAACAAGGGCGACGGCTGGCTGCTCTTCCACATCTGGCTGCAGCGCTTCTCGTACCGGCAACTCTTCTCCGTGGTGCTGTTCAAGACGCTCAAGCGCGCCATCGATGGCAAGCCCTTCAACTGGGACAAGCTGGAGCGCACCGCCAGGATGAGTAAGGCGACGGAAGTGCTGACCGAGCCAGTCCACTAAAAAAGAAAAGCTCAAGACCGGATGCTGGCCCTGCGAAGGACCTGGGCAAGCACAAAACTACACGGGCCACTTGATCGCGCTCTATCAATTATGGTCCCAGGTACAGCGCCACGCCCGGCGGCGAGAAGTTCAGGGTCCTGGTCTTGGGGTCGTAGTCCAGGTTCAGCGCGTCGCTCTTGCGGCCGTTGATGAGCACGGCCACCAGCAGCACGTTGCCGTAGACGCGGGCGGCGGCGATCCTGTGGCTCTGGATGGGAGCGTACTCGTTGTCAGGGCTGGTGGGACCCCAGTCCTGCTGGAAGCGGCTGAAAGGATACACGCCGTACTTCTGCGGATGCTGCTGCCAGTCCTTGTCGTGCATCCAGATGCCGTAAGCGGCGTTGAGGTCGTTCTTTTCGACGGCGGTCAAAAAGCGGTTCACGGTGGCCCGGCCGAAGAGATGCGCGTCCCAGTTCCACGGCCAGTCCACGGGACGGCCGGCCACGAGCCACCAGGCAATAAAAAGAATGCACACCAGCACCGCGGCGCCGGTGAGCAGGGTGCGCCGGCGGCGGTCGCGCGCTTCATCAAAGACAGGAGCATCGAGCAGGGTCATCGGGAAACGTCCTCTGGCTTCAGCATACGGCAGCCCACGCGGCAGCCGCGCCGAAATCCTCTGTCTACATTAAGCTTAGACGCCGGCAAACGGATACATGTTCCCGAAAGCACGTAGAATCGCCGGCAACCGGCGTTACTCTTCGCGGGTGTAGCTCGTGCAGCTCTTTTCAGCCTGGCGCTCGAGGGCCAGCTCGATGAGCCTTGTGATCAGGTCCTTGTAGCTCAGGCCCGTGGCTTCCCAGAGCTTGGGATACATGCTGATCTGCGTGAAACCGGGCAGCGTGTTCACCTCGTTCAGGTAGATACGCCGCTTGCCGTCCGGCTCCATGAGAAAGTCCACGCGGGCCAGCCCTGAGAGGTCGCAGGCGCGGAAAGCGGCAACGCCCATCTCCCGTATCTTTTTGGCTTCGGACGGGGTGAGCTTGGCGGGAATAACGGCCACCGAACCCTCGGAAAGATACTTGGCCTCGTAGTCGTAGAACTCCTTGCCGGGAATGATCTCACCCACCACGCTCGCCTTGGGCGCGTCGTTGCCCAGCACGGCTACTTCCAGTTCGCGCGCGCGGCCCTTTTTGCCACCCACTCCCTGCTCGACGACCAGCTTGCGGTCGTAGCGCGCGGCCAGTGTGAGCGCCGGGCCCAGTTCTTTGCGGTCGTGGACCTTGGAGATGCCCACCGACGAGCCCAGGTTCGCTGGCTTCACAAACAGCGGGTAGCGCAGCGCCGCCTCGATCTGCGCCACGGTCTTGCGCGGCGACTTTTCCCACTCCGCGCGCAGCACCGTGATGTGCTTCACAATGGGTAGACCAGCCTGCGCAAACAACCGCTTCATCACGTCCTTGTCCATGCCCGCGGCCGAGCCCAGCACGCCCGAGCCCACGTAAGGAATGCCGGCTAGCTCGAAGAGGCCCTGGATGGTGCCGTCCTCGCCAAAAGTGCCGTGCAGCACCGGAAAAATAACCTCAATCGCCTTGCCTTCCGGGCCTTGCGGACCGGGCATCGGAGCCAGAAGCGTCGGCATGCCCTCATGCAGCAGCTTGGCGCCGGGCGTCGTCTCGGGGTCGCCTGCGCGCAGCCGGCGCGCCACGGCGCTCGTATCGCCGTCGAGCAGGCCGCGCGCATCGGCAGCGGCCAGCCAGCGGCCCTCCTTAGTGATGCCGATCGGCGTCACGTCGAACTTGTCCCGGTCAATTGCCTTGAGGATGGAGGCAGCCGACAGCAGCGAGACCTCATGCTCGCCGCTGCGCCCGCCAAACAGAATGCCCACGCGCAGTTTTTTAGCCATGCTCGGTCTATTGTCGCTCATCGAGCCGCTCGAACTGGGCCGCAAACGCCGCTTGGCTATCTCAGAGAATCTTCTTTCCAAACGCGGAGCAGGCCAGCTCGACAGCAAGATCGGCGGTGCGGTTGTGCTCGTCGATCACCGGGTTCACTTCGACCATCTCGAAGCTGAGCAGGCGGCCGTGGTCGGCGAGAATCTCCATGGCCAGATGGGCCTCCCGATACGTCGCGCCGCCGCGCACCGGCGTGCCCACACCGGGCGCGTCTTCGGGGTCGATCCAGTCCAGGTCGAGCGAGACGTGATAGCCGGCCGTGCCGCGACCGGCGGCGCGCAGGGCCTCTTCCATCACCGTGCGCATGCCCCGCTCGTCGATGTCGCGCATGGTGTAGACCTCGGTCATGCCGGCGCGACGGATATTTTCGCGCTCGGCGGCGTCGATGTCGCGCACGCCGATGAGCACCGTGTTCTCCGGCGCGATCTTGGGCGCGTAGCCGAAGAGATCGGCAAGCGGCCGCGGGCCAAGGCCGAGCAGCGCGGCCAGCGGCATGCCGTGCACGTTGCCGGAGGGCGAGGTCTGCGGCGTGTTGATGTCCGCGTGCGCGTCGATCCAGATGACGCCGATGCTCTGGCCGCGGCGGCGATAGAACTCGGCCACGCCGGAGACCGAGCCGGCGGCGATGGAGTGGTCGCCGCCCAGGACCAGCGGCGTTTCGTCGGCTTCGAGCGTTGCCACCACCGCTTCCGCAGTGCGGGCGCAGGTTTCGGCAATCTCCGCCAGGTAGTGCGCGGTGCGGTCGCCGGAGGCGCGGGTTTCCGCCACTTCCACCCGGATGTTGCCGCCGTCTGTGACGTGATGGCCGAGGGCTTCCAGGCGGGTTTCGAGCCCGGCCACGCGCATGGCCGACGGCCCCATGTCCACGCCGCGGCGGCTGGCACCCATGTCGAGTGGGACTCCGAGAATCCGGATGGAGCGCGACGGCTGCGGGCTGAGCCGCGCGAGTGGCGTGGCCGGCGTTGAAATCCCGCTTCGATTTGCCATAAATAAAAGCCTCAAACGGTTGTGCAAAACGGTTCGAAGGGGGTTACTCCTTCTAAAATGGCTATTAAAGCAGATTTACATGATAGTAAGATGGATGCGTCCTGATTCTCCATAATTTCGCAGCACTGAAACAGCTTACTGGCCGCCGAAATTGCCGCGCCCGGCAGCAGATGCGGCGCGGATACGATTCAGGCGGCCCGGAAAACTGCATTGGCGCGACCGGATCTTTTGCAATGAAGAGATTCCTTTCAGCGGTCCTGATCTGCGTAGGATTTGCCCCAGTATCATGGGCCGCGCCTGCGCCATTCACCACGCTGCACGCGGTGAAACAGCTCACCGATGCCGAGGCGGCGCAGGGGCTGCCCGTGGCGTTCGAGGCGACGGTCACCTATTTCCGCGGATATGCAAAGGAACTCTTCGTGCAGGATGGCCAGGACGCCATCTATGTGCAGGCTACAACCTCTGCCGCGCTGGCTCCCGGCGACCGCGTGCTGGTGAAAGGCGCAACCCAGGCGGGCTTTCGGCCGCTGGTGGTGAGCCGGAATATCACCGTGGTGGGGCACGGCGATCTTCCCAGGCCGGCTCCGGCCACCTTTGACGGGCTGATCAAGGGAAATTTCGACTCCATGCGGATTACCCTGCAGGGCGTGATCCGCTCGGCCGACATCAACCAGTCTCCGGCGATCAAAGGGCGCAGCACCACGCTGCGCATCCTTACCGACGGCGGCTTCATCGATGCCTATCTCGAAAACAGCGACGCCAGCGTGCTTCCGAAGCTGCTGGACGCCGAGGCGGAGATTACCTGCGTGGCTGCCGGCCGGTTCGACGGCAAGATGCAGATGACCGGCGTGATTCTGTACATCGCCAGCCTGGCGGATATCAAGGTTCTCAAGCCGGCGGCCGTAGACCCATGGTCCCTGCCCCTGACCCCCATGAACGAGGTGATCGGGAGCTACCATGTCGAGAATCGCACGGCGCGGGTGCGGGTTCACGGAACCGTGACCTACTATGAGCCGGGCTCGGCAGTGGTGCTGCAGGATGGCTCGAGAAGCCTGTGGATCAAGACACACAGCTTTGCGCCGGTGCGCATCGGCAACCTGGCGGATGCCACCGGCCTTCCCGGCGTGAACGACGGATTCCTGGAGCTGACCGGCGGCGAGATTCAGGATAGCCACGTGGCTGCGCCCATCGTGCCGCAGCCGTTCGAGCTGCAGGACCTGATTGCGAGCAAGCCGATCTTCAATCTTGTCTCGCTCGAAGGCAAGGTGGTGATGATGGTGCGCGAAGCCGGGCAGGACGAATACGTCCTGTCGAGCGACGGCTACCTGTTTTCCGCCATCTTCAAGCACACTAACGCTGACGGCAGCCTGCCGCCGCTGCGCGAGATTCCTGCGGGATCGACGATCCGGGTAAGCGGCATCTGCGTTCTGGAGAGCGCCGATCCCTTCGGCGGCAACGTTCCGTTCAACATTCTCATGCGGTCGCCGGACGACATCGCCGTGGTGGCGGAGCCCTCCTGGCTGAACATCAGCCATCTCGCCATGCTGGTGGGGCTGCTGCTGATTGCGCTGCTGATGGTGGGCGTGCGCGAGTGGCTGGTGGAGCGCAGGGTGCGGCGGCAGATTGGCGTGCTGGCTTACGTGGAGCAGCGCCGCGGGCGCATTCTCGAAGACATCAACAACTCGAGGCCACTATCGGAGATCCTGGAGCGGATTACGGAGCTGGTCTCGGTCAAGCTGAACGGCGCGGCGTGCTGGTGCCAGATTGTGGACGGAGCCCGGCTGGGCAATTCTCCGCCCGATCTTGCCGACACCTCGCTGCGCATCGAAGAGCAGCCGATTGCGGCGCGCTCCGGGCCGGCGCTCGGCTCGATCTTCGCAGCCTTCGACTCCTATACCAAGCCCTGCGCCGCGGAAACCGAGGCGCTGCAGATGGGGGCAGGCCTGGCCACGCTGGCCATTGAAACCTCGCGTCTCTACTCCGACCTCGTGCACCGGTCGGAGTTCGACTTGCTCACCGACATCCAGAACCGCTTCTCGCTGGAGCGGCATCTCGAGCACCTGATCCAGTCGGCGCGCGAGTCGGCGGGTGTCTTCGGCCTGCTCTATATCGATCTGAACGAGTTCAAGCAGGTGAACGACGTGTATGGCCATCGCGCCGGCGATCTGTACCTGCAGGAAGTTGCGGCGCGCATGAAGCGGCAACTGCGGCCCGGCGACATGCTGGCGCGGCTGGGCGGCGACGAGTTCGCCGTGCTGGTGCCCAATGTGCGCGGACGCTCCGGCGTGGAAGAAATCGCGCGGCGGCTGGAATCCTGCTTCGACAAGCCCTTTCCCGGCGAGGGATATGAGATTCGCGGGTCGGCGAGCATCGGCATTGCGCTTTATCCCGAGGATGGCGCAACGAAGGACAGCCTGCTGAGCACTGCGGACTCCGCCATGTACGTAACTAAGCAGTCGCAGCCGCGGCACGAGCGCGCCCCGAAGACGCGGCAGCCGGATCACGAGCTGGCCCCGGAAGACCGACCGTAGAAACCGTTTTCAGGAAAAAGCAGGGGGCCGCGCTGCAACCCGACGCGGCGCTCTACCGTTATAGCGTTTTCGATTCTGCTGTGGACAAAACGTACGATGCTAAGCGGCTTTTTCCCCAGAAAAAGCCGCCTTTCACGGCTCCAAAGATGTCAACATGTGAATCGAAAACGCTCTAGAAGCCGCTGCGGGGGTCACTCGGTGCGCAGGGCCTTCAGCGGATCGATGCTCGCCGCGCGGCTGGCGGGCGACGCGCTGGCGCCGAGTGCGACAAGAGCGACGCCAACCACGGCGAGCGCGTAAGTGAACACATCCAGCGGCTTTACGCCATAGAGGGACGATGCCAATGCGCGTCCGACGAAGATCGCAAGAGGCACACCGGCCACAACGCCGAATGCTGTAAGCAGCAGGCTGTCGCGGAGGATCATCCAGACGACCTGTCCGCGGCCGGCTCCCAGGGCCATGCGCACGCCGATCTCCGCCGTGCGGCGGCTGACGCGATACGCCAGGGTGCCGTAGAGGCCGGTGTCTGCGTCCGTGAACTCGCGCCCGGCGATGATCGGCACGCCCAGCGTATGAAAGAAATCGGGGCCAATGTCGTTTTGACGGACCAGCGTCGAAGATCGCTTGCCCATATCCGGATCATGTCCGTCCACGGTGACGTTGCTGTTGTTGGACCAGAAGGAGCCGATGCGCTCCTGCATGATCGAGGCCGATTCAACGCCGGGCAGCAGGCGAAGGCGTCGCTGCAGCTCTTCGTAAAACTGCACAAGTTGCGGCTCGGAATGAATGGACTGTGGATTGAGGCCGAAGACAACGAGACCGTTCGTATCCATGCCCAGGGGAGTGTTACCCAGCACATTGAACTCGATGTGGTTCTGCAGCGGAATCCAAAAATCCATGAAACGGCCGGGCTCCGTTCCTTCAAAGCCTTGCGCCGCAACTCCAATCACCGTGAACGGAACGCCTTTCACGTAAACGATGGTCCCCAGTGCGCCAGGGTCGCGGTTGAAACGACGCGTCCAGTAGTTGTACGAGACTACCATCACGGGAGCGCTCTTCGCTTCGTCGTCGAGCGTGAACCCAAAACGCAGATCGCGTATGAGCCTGTCGAGCCACTGCCAGCGGCCTTTCAGGTAGAACTGCTCCTGTGCGCCGCGAACGCTGCCGAATTGAACGCGTGCACAGCGTCGCGCTTCCTCTTCGCTCAGGCCTTCGGCGCGCAGCGTATCCGCTTCGAGTTCGAGGTGAGCCTGGATCTCTTCAGCAAAATCTTCCGCACTCCGCCTGCGTCTGAACATGCTCAAGCCTCCTCGCCCTGCGATTCGAGAATCAAACCCATCGCGCGCGTAAGCCGCTTCCATTGCGTTGTCTTCTCCAGCAATTCGGCGCGGCCCTTTGCGGTGAGCGAGTAAAAACGCGCCTTGCGGTTGTTTTCGCTCACCCCCCACCTGGCCTGGATGAGCTTCTTGTCCTCAAGGCGCTGCAGTGCGAGGTAGAGCGATCCATGATCGACGAAGAGCACCTCTTCCGACTGGCGCTGGATGGAGCGCGCTACTCCCTGGCCGTGGCACGGGCCGAGCAAAAGGGTCTTGAGGATAAGCAGGTCAAGGGTGCCCTGGAGCAGGGCAATGCGGTCGTCGCTCTCTCGGGTCGGCATACGACATGAGTATGTACCGCTTTGGGTCGGATGTCAACATGAGAGATTTCGTGCAAGTCCGGCGCACTTATCCGGCACAAATAAGAGGCCCGGCGCACGTCGGGCCTCAATCGAGTTTGCAATACAGCCTGTCTTAACCGGGTTGCTCTTATTCTGCGGCCATCTCCTCGGCTTCGCCTTCCTGGCGCATCATCTCCAGCTCGCGCTCGGCGGCTTCGATCTCCGCAGAGACCTCCTGCTGCACGCGGGCTGCCGCTTCTTCCAGCTCCGGCGAGAGCTGGACGTTGCGGTAGTACTCCAGACCCGTGCCCGCCGGGATCAGGCGGCCGACGATGACGTTCTCCTTGAGGCCGCGCAGGTTGTCTACCGCGCCGTTGATGCTGGCTTCGGTGAGCACGCGCGTGGTCTCCTGGAAGCTGGCCGCGGAGATGAAGCTGTCGGTCGAGAGCGAGGCCTTGGTGATGCCCAGCAGCAGCGGACGCCCGATGGCCGGACGGCCTCCCGCCTGCAGCACGCGCTCGTTCTCTTCGCGGAAGCGGAAGCGATCCACCTGCTGCTCGAGCAGGAAGTTCGTGTCTCCCACTTCGTCGATGCGCACCCAGCGCAGCATCTGGCGCACAATCACTTCGATGTGCTTGTCGCTGATGGCCACGCCCTGCAGGCGGTAGACCTCCTGGATTTCGTTCACCAGGTAAGCCTGCAGCTCCTTCTCGCCCAGCACGGCAAGAATGTCGTGCGGGTTCAGGGGCCCGTCCATCAGCGGATCGCCGGCGCGCAGGCGTTCACCCTCCTGCACGTTGACATGGATGCCGCGTGGAACCGAGTACTCCTTCTCGTCGCCGTTGTCGGCGGTGACGTAGATCTTGCGCTGACCCTTGCTGACTTCGCCAAAGCGGACCGTGCCATCGATCTCGCTGATGATCGCGGTTTCGCGCGGCTTGCGGGCCTCGAAGAGCTCGACCACGCGCGGCAGACCACCGGTAATATCCTTGGTGCGCGTCGACTCCTTGGGAATCTTGGCCAGCACATCGCCAGGACCCACCTCGTCGCCCTCCTGCACCATCAGGTGAGCGCCGCGCGGCAGCAGGTAGCGCTTGTTGGCCTTCGCGTTCTTGATCAGGAAGGCCGGCTGGCGCTTCTCATCGGGCGAGTCGGCTACCACCCAGCGCGACAGCCCGGTGACTTCGTCCACTTCCTCGTTGAGCGTGATGCCTTCCTGCAGGTCCTTGAAGCCAACCGTGCCGCCAATCTCGGTGAGAATGGCGTAGGTGTACGGATCCCACTCGGCCAGCAGCTCGCCCAGCTTCACCGTGCCGCCGTCTTTTACGCGCAGGCGCGCGCCGTAGACCACCTGGTAGCGCTCCTTCTCACGGCCGCGCTCGTCCACGATGGCAACCGAACCGGAGCGGTTCATGGCCACCAGCGTGCCGTCCTTGCTTTCGACGGTGTTGAGGTTGATGAAGCGCACGAAGCCGTTGTTCTTGGCGTCGAGGCGCGACTTGTCGGCCACCCGGCTGGCCGTGCCGCCCACGTGGAAGGTGCGCATGGTAAGCTGCGTGCCCGGCTCGCCGATGGATTGCGCGGCAATGACGCCGCAGGTTTCGCCCAGCTCGACCATGCGGCCGGAGCCGAGGTTGCGGCCGTAGCACAGCGCGCAGACGCCGCGGCGCGACTCGCAGGTGAGCACAGAGCGAATCTTCACCTTCTCCACGCCCGCGCCTTGGATGGCCGAAGCGATCTCCTCGTCGATGGGCTGGTTCACGTCGACTACTACGTTGCCGTCGTAGTCCTTGATCCGTTCAAGCGATACACGGCCGATGATGCGGTCCCTCAGCGGCTCGATGATCTCACCGGACTCGACGATCGAGCCCACGTAGATGCCTTCGACCGTGCCGCAGTCGTTCTCGGTCACGATCACGTCCTGCGCCACGTCGACCAGGCGGCGGGTGAGGTAGCCGGAGTCGGCCGTCTTGAGCGCCGTGTCGGCCAGACCCTTGCGCGCGCCATGGGTCGAGATGAAGTACTCGAGCACGGTGAGGCCTTCACGGAAGTTCGCCGTGATGGGCGTCTCAATCACTTCTCCTGACGGCTTGGCCATCAGTCCGCGCATGCCGCTGAGCTGGCGAATCTGCTGCTTCGAACCGCGGGCGCCGGAATCGGCCATGATGTAGATCGGGTTCATGGCGCCCTCTTCGTCGGCGCGCTTCATGTTCGAGAACATCTCGTCGGCAACCTTGTCCGTCACCGCCGACCACATCTGGATGACCTTGTTCGAGCGCTCGCCGTTGGTGATGGCGCCATCCATGTACTGCTTCTGGACCTCGATCACCTTCTTGTCGGCCTCGTCCACCACGGTGTACTTGCTCTCGGGGATGACCATGTCGTCCAGGCCCACGGAGAGACCCGAGCGCGTGGCGAACTGGAAGCCAAGGGACTTGATGCGGTCCAGCATGCCCACTGTCACTTCAAGTCCGAGGTTCTGGTTGCAGTAGTTCACAAGCTGGCCGATGCCCTTCTTCTTGAGCAGGCCGTTGATGTACGGCATGCCCGCGGGCAGCGCGTCGTTCAGGATCACGCGGCCGACCGTGGTGTTGATGTACTCCTTGTCGAAGTCCACCGGCTCGGTGTGAGTGAGATCCTGGTCGTCGTAGGCCGTGGTCATGTCCAGCACCTTGCCGGTGTAGCGCAGGCGGACGGGCGAAAGAGTCTCGACCTCCTTGGCTTCGAGCGCCATCAGCACCTCTTCGGTGTTGGCGAACACGCGGCCTTCACCCCTGGCTCCCTTCTTGGCCTTGGTCAGGTAGTAGAGGCCGAGCACCATGTCCTGCGTGGGCACGGTGATGGGCTGGCCGGAGGCCGGCGACAGGATGTTGTGCGAGGCAAGCATCAGCACGCTGGCTTCAATCTGCGCCTCAGGCGACAGGGGAATGTGCACGGCCATCTGGTCGCCGTCGAAGTCGGCGTTAAAGGCAGTGCAGACCAGCGGATGAATCTTGATGGCCTTGCCTTCCACCAGCACCGGCTCAAAGGCCTGGATGCCGAGACGGTGGAGGGTTGGGGCGCGGTTCAGCAGCACCGGGTGGTCCTTGATGACTTCCTCAAGAATGTCCCACACCACCGGCTCCTGCATCTCCACCATCTCCTTGGCCTGCTTGATGGTGGTGCACTGGCCGGTCTGCTCCAGCCGGTGGTAGATGAACGGCTTGAACAGCTCCAGCGCCATCTTCTTGGGCAGGCCGCACTGGTGCAGCTTCAGCTCCGGACCGACCACGATGACCGAGCGGCCCGAGTAGTCCACGCGCTTGCCCAGCAGGTTCTGGCGGAAGCGGCCCTGCTTGCCCTTGAGCGTGTCAGAGAGTGACTTGAGCGGACGGTTGTTCGCGCCGCGCAGCACGCGTCCACGGCGGCCGTTGTCAAACAGCGCGTCGACGGCCTCCTGGAGCATGCGCTTTTCGTTGCGTACGATCACTTCGGGCGCGTGCAGGTCCATCAGCTTCTTCAACCGGTTGTTGCGGTTGATCACGCGGCGATAGAGATCGTTCAGATCCGACGTGGCGAAGCGGCCACCATCGAGCGGCACCAGCGGGCGCAGCTCGGGAGGAATGACCGGCAGCACGTCGAGGATCATCCACTGCGGCTTGTTGCTCGACTTGCGGAAGGCCTCGACGACCTTGAGACGCTTGGCATACTTAAGCTTCTTCTGAGCAGAGCTCTCGCTCTTCATACGCTCGCGCAGCTCGTTGGCCAGGTCTTCCACATTGACGCGCTTGAGCAGCTCTTTGATGGCTTCTGCGCCCATCATGGCCTTGAAGCCCGAGGGGCGGAACTGCTGGTCGAGCTCGCGGAAGCGGGTCTCGTCCTTGATGATCTCACGCTCGCGCACCGGTGCGTCGCCGGGATCAACGACGACATAAGACTCGAAGTAGAGAATGCTTTCCAGGTCGCGCAGCGAGATGTCGAGCAGGTGGCCGATGCGCGAAGGCAGACCCTTGAAGAACCACACGTGCGAGCAGGGAGAGGCCAGCTCAATGTGGCCCATGCGCTCGCGGCGCACCTTGCTCACGGTCACCTCGACGCCGCACTTGTCGCAGATCACGCCGCGGTGCTTCATGCGCTTGTACTTGCCGCAGAGGCACTCCCAGTCGGTCACGGGACCGAAGATGCGCGCGCAGAACAGGCCGTCGCGCTCCGGCTTGAAGGTGCGGTAGTTGATGGTCTCCGGCTTGGTGACCTCGCCATGCGACCAGCTCCGGATCTTTTCCGGAGAGGCGAGCATGATGCGGATGGCGTCAAAGTCGGTGATGGGGCTGGTAAGCTCAAACGGGTTCGAACGGAACAAGGCGACCCTCCAATTTCCCAGCTACTAGCTTCTAGCTACTAGCTTTTAGCTTCCCAGGTTTAGGAAGCAGTTCATCTTTCCGGCAAAATGTGTGCGTATTTGAAGCGGTCACACATTTCGCAAACCTTGCTTTGTCTAGGCTGCCAGTCCCGCCTCAGACAAGCTAGAGGCTAGAAGCTGGCAGCTTGAGGCTGCATCTAATCGGCGACGGCGGCCACTTCCGCCGGCGCAGGCGCTTTCTTGTTTATGTCGGCGCGCTTGATCAGCTCCACGTCCAGGCAGAGCGACTGCAGCTCGCGGATGAGCACGTTGAACGACTCGGGCACGCCCGGCTCGATGGCCGCTTCTCCCTTGACGATGGCCTCGTAGATCTTGGTGCGGCCGTACACGTCATCGGACTTGGCGGTGAGCAGCTCCTGCAGAATGTATGCCGCGCCGTAGGCTTCCAGGGCCCACACCTCCATCTCGCCAAAGCGCTGGCCGCCGAACTGCGCCTTGCCGCCCAGCGGCTGCTGGGTGATGAGCGAGTACGGCCCGATGGAGCGCGCGTGAATCTTGTCGTCCACCAGGTGCGAGAGCTTGAGCATGTAGATGTAGCCCACGGTCACCGGCTGCTCGAACTGATCGCCGGTCATGCCGTCGTAGAGCGCTGTCTTGCCCGAGATCGGCAGCCCGGCGGCAGCCAGCAGAGCCTTGATCTCACTCTCCTGCGCGCCGTCAAACACATTGGTCCCGAACCAGATACCGCGCTCCATGCCGCGCGTCACGCGCAGCAGTATCTCGTCGTCGAGCTCGAGCAACTGGCGCAGCGTCGCGGTGCCGGCAAACTCCTTCTTCACCTCTTCGCGGATGAAATTGGCGTCGCTGTTGCCCTTCACCAGCGCGGCGATCTTCTCGCCGAGCCCGTGCGCCGCCCAGCCCAGGTGCGTCTCCAGAATCTGGCCCACGTTCATACGCGAAGGAACACCCAGCGGGTTGAGCACGATCTCCACCGGCGTGCCATCGGGCAGATACGGCATGTCCTCTTCCGGCAGTATGCGCGCAATCACGCCCTTGTTGCCGTGGCGGCCGGCCATCTTGTCGCCCACCGAGAGCTTGCGCTTCATGGCGACGTAGACCTTCACCAGCTTGATCACGCCCGGAGGCAGCTCGTCGCCCTTCTGCAGCTTGGCCACCTTCTCATTGGTGATCTTGCGCAGCACTTCGATCTGCCGCGAGGTCATCTCCTCGATCTCGTCGATCTGCTCGTTGACCCGCGGATCCTTGTCGGCGTAGCGGATGCGCTTCAGGTTCTTGGTCGAGATGCGCTCGATGGTGTCGCGATCGAGAATCGCGCCCTTGGTCAGCAGCCGCTTGTTGGTGCGCTCGTCGTGCAGGTCGGCCAGCACCTCCTTGCCGCCCAGGATCCCTTCCAGGCGCTTCAGACGCTCGTCGGTCAGAATGCGGATCTCGTCGCCCAGGTTCTTTTCGAGCTTGGCCACGTACTCGGCTTCGATCAGCTTGGCGCGCTCGTCCTTCTCCTGGCCCTTGCGGCTGAAGATGCGCACGTCCACCACCGTGCCCTCGATGCCCGGAGGGCAGGTGAGCGAGGCGTCGCGCACGTCGCCGGCCTTCTCGCCGAAGATCGCGCGCAGCAGCTTCTCTTCCGGCGTGAGCTGCGTCTCGCCCTTGGGCGTAACCTTGCCCACCAGGATGTCGCCGTGGCCGATCTGTGCGCCGATGCGGATCACGCCGCTCTCGTCCAGGTCGCGCAGCGCATGCTCGCTCACATTGGGAATGTCGCGCGTGATCTCCTCGGGACCGAGCTTGGTGTCGCGGGCTTCGATCTCGAACTCCTCGATGTGCACCGAGGTGTAGTAGTCCTCCTTCACCAGCTTCTCGCTGATCAGGATCGCGTCTTCGAAGTTGTAGCCGCGCCAGGGCATGAAGGCCACCAGCACGTTGCGTCCCAGCGCCAGCTCGCCCTGCTCGGTGCACGGGCCGTCGGCGATCACCTGGCCCTTCACCACGCGGTCGCCCTCGCGGACGACAGGCTTTTGATTGATGCAGGTATTCTGGTTCGAGCGCTTGAACTTGATGAGCTGGTAGATGTCCGAACCCACCTCGCGCGAGAGCTGCGTGGGATGGTGCTCGCCCTCGACGCGCACGATGATGCGCTCGGAGTCCACCGAGTCCACGATGCCGTTG
>JASHPJ010000085.1 GCA_030038195.1 Acidobacteriaceae bacterium | reverse complement strand
ATCAGCCCCGCAATCCTGAAGACCAGCGCGTAGCTGTGATAGCGGGTGAGCAGCGCGCCCACGATGGGATTGAACAGCATCCCGCCAAAGGCGCCTGCTGCTCCCAGCAGTCCAGCAACCGAGCCGACGATCGTTGAGGGAAACAGATCGGTCGGAAGCGTCTGCACGATCGTGGACCAGAACTGATGCCCGAACATGGCAAGACTGAAAAAGACGATGCAGATGGACAACGGGGAGATCGTAATCAAGAGCGAAAGCGGCAGGCACGCTGCGCTGACTGCCAGGCAGATCTTCCGGGAGCGATCAAGGCTGACAGTTTTCCGGATCAGATGGCTCGACAGCCATCCGCCCACCAGGCTGCCGAGCGCCGCCAGCGCGTAGGGAATCCATGCGTAGTAGCCAAGGGATCTGATGTTGAGGCCGCGCACGTCCGACAGATACTTTGGCAGCCAGAAGATGAAGAAGAACCACGCTGAATCAGAAAGGAACTTTGCAATCACCAATCCCCACACCTGCCGGTAGCGGAATAGATCGAGCCACGAGATGTGTGCAGCCGCTGCCGGCGCAGCGGAAGCCGCCCCGGCCAGGTAAGCGCGCTCGTTCTCCGTCAGGAGCTTGTTCTGCGAAGGCGCGCGGTATAAGGCAAGCCATATCGCCGCCCACGCGAATCCCGATGCGCCGGTGAGGAAGAATACCCAACGCCAGTCAAGCTGCAATACGATTGCGGCGATGAGCGGAGGGGCAACGGTTGCACCCAGTCCGGAGCCTGAGTTGAAGATGCCAAAGGCCAGTGAGCGGTCTTTTGCGGAGAACCACTCCGCGATGGCCTTCGCTCCTGCCGGAAAGCAGCCACCTTCACCAAAACCGAGCAGGAACAATCCCACGCCGAGCCCCGTAACGCTCGACACAGTACCCTGCATCAGGTTTGCCGCCGACCACCAGATGATGATCACGAAATAACCCCAACGCGACCCCAGAACGTCGGTAATCTTCCCGGCGCCGGCATACATGATTCCGTAGGCAAGCAGGAAGGCGAATTGAAGGTTGCCGTACTGCTGATTCGAGATGGAGATGGTCTTTTGAATCTCTCCAACCACCAGCGGCAGCGTCTGTCTGTCTACGTAGGCGAGCGCGCTCGCCGCGCTCAGCAGCCCGGCGATCCACCAGCGCAGGTTGGGAATCGGTTTCATCCTTGTCGAGGACCCTGGACAGAAATCGTGTCACGCCGCCGTAATCTTCTTTCGCCGATGCATCCCAGTTTAAGGAAGTCTGCCGGCCGCTTGCAGCTTCAGACTTTGCGATTGGATGCATATTGGCCTGCAATCCGCGCGCGCAGATAGCGCACGGCCTGCGCGGCGGCTTTGTCAGGATCGGGGAGAGGCAGCACCTCTGCCGTGATCCAGCCATCATAGCCAATCTCATGGAGGGCCTCGAATACTTCGTCGAACGGCAGATGTCCCCATCCCGGCGCCAGGCGGTTGGAATCGGCCACATGAACGTAGCTGATAACATCCTTCCCCGCAAGAAAGCTGCCGCGGAATGAAGCATCCTCGATGTTCATGTGGAAGGTGTCTGGCATGAGCCGCTGGCATGGCCGCGCCGATGCACGGATGATCTCCAGGCCCTCGGCACAGTTGTTGACGAAGTTCACTTCATACCGATTCACCGGTTCTATAATCAGCTCCACGCCAAGCAGTTCGGCGATATCCGCACAGCGGTGCACGCATTCGATGTACCGCTGCCGCACCGCCAGCGGATCCTCGCCGTTGTGGATCAGCCCGCGCACGCGGCCCATGTTGACCTTCGCGCCGAACTCCGCCGCCAGATGAATCATGTCGACGATGCGCACGACGGCCTGGCTCCTCACCTCAGCATCGGGATGCGTGAAGTACAGCCGGTCTGCAGCGAAGACCTGGCCTGTCGAGATGCAAGGCACTGCGAGTCCCGTTGCCGCGAGGCGGCGCTTGATGTGAGGTACAACGACCTGCGATCTGTCGCGCAGAGCCAGCTCCACGCCGTCATAGCCCAGCGCGGCGCAGCGATCGATGCAATTGCCAAGATCGTCGCGGTAGACAACATAAGCGCTCGGCGGCGCATCTGCAGTGGAAACCACCAGGCCGATCTTCATCACGGATTTCCTTTCCATGGATCTCCGCCACTCTGCAAAGGCTGCCTGCGGCCTGCTGCGTTCCCGCTCATCGCATGTGCGATGTGGAGCTGCAACGGTGCGGCAATTTCATCGCGTGCTCTGTTTACGCTCATGGCTTCTTCTCGCCTGGAGCCATCTGGTTGAGTGGCTCCCACACCCCGCAGCTTGCAATCACACTCTCCGCTTCGAGGATGAGTCCAAGCGATATGTCGTGGCGCCCACCCTCATATGGCGTGTCGAGCCATGCGTCCAGGATTTCCAGCGCCTCCTGCGCCGGCGTGATTTTGCCGCCCAGGCACAGGATGTTGGAGTCGTTGTGCGCACGGGTCATCTTGCCCATGTACACGCTGGTACAAAGCGCGGCGCGAATACCGCGATAGCGGTTGGCGATGATGCTCATCCCGATGCCGGTCGAGCAGATCAGGATTCCGCGCTTCGCCTCGCCTTGGACGATTGCCTCGGCTACCTGCGCGGCAAAAAGCGGGTAGCGGACGATCTCAGTCGACGCGCTTCCGACATCGTGCACGCCAATGCCACGCTTGGCGAGGTGGGCGATAATCTGCATCTTCAGCTCGAATCCGCCATGGTCGTTGCCGATCCAGATCACAGAGTCATTGCTCACGGTTTCCAGTCCTTTCGCGCAGCCGGCGCTCGTTCCTGTTGCGCTGCATCTCTGCGGAAAAATCTTCGCACAGCCTGCAGATTGCCCAGGCCCGAGCGGAAGAAATGCGCTTGCTTTGCTCCCGGCCACGTCCCGGCTTATGAGCGTCCATAGTAGGGCAAGCGTTGACTCACGTCAACAAGGATAAAATAAGGTGTTTATTATCAATAAATAATAATTGTGGTAAGACCTCTTACGTCATACCACTTGATGGCGATGTGCCGCCGCGAGCGGACTGTGATCGAACTGCCAAAGCACCCGGAACCGGTGCAAGAGTCAACCGCAAGGGGGTCGCATTTTTCCCGGTGAATCACTGCGCGCCGGCCAGCGGCGGAGAATGGCGGATTGTACGGATGGGTGGCCGGGCATCCGGCCTGCCTACTGCTGTGTCTGGGCGCGCGCTCGAACCTGGGTAGGATTGCGCTTCCGTCTTCGCTCTACCCGGAAGAAGAAAGAATCGCCTGCTTCTGGATATCGAGCGCGGCCAGCAGATGCTCGCGCATGATCTGCCGTGCTTTCTTTACGTCGCGGGTGCGGATAGAATCGAGAATTGCGGCATGCGCCGGCATCACGCGCTTCACCAGGCCGTCTTCTTTAGCTACCAGTTTGCGCACTTCAATCATCAGGTCCTGGATGGAGTCGAGCAGCAGGATAAGCAGCGGATTGTGCGTGGTCTCGGCTAGACGTCGGTGAAACTCGGTGTCTTTTGCGGCGAAGAGCGCGGAATCGTCCTTGGCAGCGTCCATCTCAACGAGAATCCGCTGCAGGTCTTCAATGTCTTGCTCTGAGGCCTGCTCGGCGGCCAGCCGTGTGTTCTCTATCTCAATCAGCGACCGCACTTGGTGCAGATGATCGAGGCTGATGTCGCGGCCCATCAAGCGAAGAAAGAGATTCAGCGGCTTGACGGCTTCTTCGCGGGTAAGCGCACGCACAGTTGTGCCGACTCCGTGTGAGGTCTCAAGGAGGCCTTTCGCCGCGAGCACGCGCACAGCCTCGCGGACCACGGTACGGCTTACGCCGAGGCGTTCGGCGAACTCTCGCTCCGGGGGAAGCTTGGTTCCCACGAGAAGCCGTTCGGAAAGGATCTGATCCTGGATCGATCGCACGACCCGGTCGACCAGAGCGCTTTTATTGCCGATCGCGGCAAAACGAAGTTTGGGTGCCTGCTTGAGCGATGTCCGTACCATAGGCTGATTCGAGCCCCGAGCCGATCATAGATTTTTTTCATGCGCTATTCAACTGGTAGGAGGTCTGACAGCATGGCGACTGTGTTAAAACAACGCTCTTTTAGCATATCTTGGTAGGAGGTACGAGGTCATACCACTATAATCTCTTTTATTTACACATATTTACAAGAATTGCTTGACACATCAAAAAAAGTTGGCCTATGATGCGTGCGGTTTTGAATGGCTGATTTTACGTCGAGGAGACAACATGAATTGGATTGTCAACCGCCAAACGTCCCTGCCCGGGAAAGCACTCCTGCTTAGCTTGATCATCGCAACGCTTTTCAAGGTATCCGCGTTTGGCCAGCCGCAACGTCCATTAGCGCCGTGGCCACCGCCTCCGGGTCCTCTCCGGCTGATCATTGACACGGATGCCGGCAGCGAAATCGACGATCAGTACGCACTCTCGTTGGCGCTTGGCGAACCCCAAAGGCTCCATCTCGAGGGAATCATCGCGGCGAATTTTGGCGAGACAGGCGGTGTGCAGGGTGTCGAGAAATCGTATGAAGAGATTCAGCGCGTACTCGCAAAGGCAGGTATGACGGACAAGGTTCCGGTGAAGCGTGGCGCTGACCCGCTTATCTACCGCGACGAAACGGTTCATTCCGAAGGCGTAGATTTCATCATCAAGGAAGCCAAATCGGCAACCCCTGAGTCACCAATATGGCTCGTCCTGCTCGGGCCAGCGACGGACGCCGCGGCCGCATTGCTGAAGGACCCCAGTATTGCCGACCGCCTGGTGGTCTTCTGGCACGGCCGGACGCAATGGCCGCTGCGCTGCTGGAATTACAACGCGTACAACGACATCCTCGCCGCGCGTCTTCTGTTCGAGCTGCAATGTCGCTTGATCCTGTTCGACACAGGAACGCACCTGCAAATCGACCCTGAAGAGGACGAGCGGCGCTTCGGCTCGCTTGGGCCATTAGGCGCGTATCTGCAGGAGATTCGCCATCGCCGGCCGGGTTTTATGTCACCCAAGAAAGGAATCTTCGACATGGGAGACATTGCCGCGCTAGTCGATCCATCCGCTGCGCCGTGGGAAAAGGTGGATGCACCTGCCGTAACACAGGATCTCCGCTATGACTTCACAAAGAACTACGGCTCGATGATACGGATCTACTACATCGAACCGGTGCCTACATTTCAACTGCTCGGGCAGGCTTTGAAGGAGATTCAGGATTCCATGGCCCAGCAGAAATAGAAGTGCCGCGACAAAGATCGGGAGTCCGAATAGGAACCCCACAAGACATCCATTTGGAACCACAAAGGAGTGACAATGGCCAAACTTATGAAGAGGCTGAGACACCTAGCTGTTCTATCGTCATTTTTGCTTCCCTGGATCGGCGCAACACTGTGGGCGCAATCGACAGCGGGGACAATTAACGGGATCGTGACGGACCAATCTGGCGGAGCAGTAGCTGGCGCAAGTGTGGTAATCGAGAATGAGGAGACGTCGTCATCTGTTCACGCAGTCACCAACTCGGATGGAGCTTATGCAATTACGGCTCTCCCGGTCGGCAAATACAAGATTACTGTCACGAAAGACGGATTCGAGACCTATATGGAAGTCGGAATCCTTGTCGAGCCAAGTGGAGTAAGGACCGTAAATGTAGCGCTCAAAATTGGCCAGGTAGCAACCAACGTGACTGTCAGTGCAAACCTGGGGCAGATTGAAACCACAACAAGTGAAACTGCCAACCAGGTAGGCCAGGAACAAGCTGCAACCCTCCCCCTTAACGGAAGAAACTATCAAAGCCTCTCATCGCTCATGCCGGGCGTCTTGAATACTCAACAGGGATCGGCTTTGGGAACAGGCGGTCATGGAACAAGCAACGCCATGAGCATAAATGGCATGGGACAAAATGCAACTTACTATACGATCGACGGCATTTGGAATATGAATACGGGCAACATGACCCAGACTACGATCATGCCGAGCCCGGACAGCATTCAGGAAGTAAGAGTCATTCAAAATAATTACAGCCCGAAATACAGCCTGATGGGTGCTTCAGTCGTGATGATACAAACACGCGCCGGAACACGTGACTTTCACGGAACGGCTTTCGATTTCCTGAGAAATACGGCGCTCGACTCGCGTAACTTCTTTGCCACCAAGATCCCGGTTGAAAGACAAAACATATTTGGCGGTACACTGGGAGGGCCGGTCTTTATTCCTCGCGTGTATAACCAAGATAAAACCAAGAGTTTCTTCTTTTTCAGTGCGCATTTCGTTAGGAAGCTTACCGGTGAGGTTAACACAGGAACCAGTCCCACCGCGGCTGAACGAAGTGGCCTCTTCAGTACAGCGATTACAGACCCGACGACAGGCCAGCCGTTTCCACAAAACAGCACCGGACAATACGTGATTCCACAGACTAGTATTAACCAGAGCGCACTTGCTCTGCTGAATGCGTTACAGCCGCTCCCGAACAATACAGCGGCGGGTTTCGACGACTACCTCAACCTAAATCCTGGTACGCTCTCTCAAAACCATTATCAGGTTAGGGGCGATCAGGAGATAACGGACAAGGAGCAACTTTCAGGTGGATTTTTTCAGATACACGAACTAGAACTGGACCCGAATCACGTTGGACCATACTCGACTACAACCCAATACGATCCCGGGACCTATCGTGTGTCATTTCTGCAACTCACTTCAACGCTGTCCCCTTCCATGGTCAACCAGGCAACCCTCGGTATGAATATGGATGTCCATAGTTATTTGCTGAGGGGATACTATCTTACGAGTCAGGTCTCCGGGTTCAGCTCGATCTTGCCCTACAACGGCCTTCTGTCTGACCGCTTACCCAGCATAAGTTTTTCTGGCGGCTGGTCTTCAATGGGCACGATGAGTAGTTATGATGAGCCCCATCTGGCAGACTTGGAATGGACTTTTTCAGAAGATTGGAGCTGGCTCAAGGGCAAGCACCAAATAGGTGCGGGGGGCAATTATGTCCAAAGCACCAAGCGCCAGGACGAATTTTCATACAGTCAAGGGGAGTGGAACTTCGATGGGTATGCTACCGGGAATCCAATTGCAGACTATCTTCTCGGTTACGCTAACACCTTTACTCAGTTCAGCACTGTGAGACGAATGTATATCCACGCTCGCATTTACGCTGGATATGCACAAGATAGCTGGAGGCTGACACATCGGCTTACTGTGAACTATGGTCTGCGTGCACAGTTTATGCCGCTACCAACCCCACAAGATAACTCATTGGATATGTTCCTCCCGTCGGCTTATAATGCTTCGGATGCGCCGGTTGTCAACGCGAATGGTACGATTACTCCTACGCCAACCTACAATCCGGTGAACGGCATGATCCGGGACGGTGTGAATGGGGTCCCACTGAATTACTCAACGAATCATCAGTGGTATTGGATGCCTATGGTTGGCTTTGCGTACGATGTCTTTGGCAACGGAACTACTGCAGTGCGCGGAGGCTACGGGATTACGAATGAAAGGGTCTTCACCGGAACCGACTGCACCTTCTATTGCGGAACGAATATCCCGGATGTCACTTCGCTTACCTTGCAGCACCCATCATTTCCTGATCCAATCGGCACGGGGACGGCGCCGCTCGGCGCTCCCACACTTTCTACGCAAAGCCCTGACCTGCAGGCAGCAAGAGTCCAGACGTACAGCTTGAATCTGGATCGGCAGTTCCTGGGCTCATGGACGGCGTCCGTTGGAGTGGTCGGAAACAACGCTCAGCACCTCGGACGCGTCATCAATATCAATCAGCCCATGCCGGTATCGGGCTACGATTTTGATCCCGCAATCAATACGGGAACATTCGCCTACCAGAATGCGCCATATCTCGGATACGCGTCTATATCCGATTATGTGAGCGATGCGAATGCTATTTGGTATGGCTTGGTTGGAGCGCTTCGGCACTCTTTCAGCCACGGCTTCTTTCTGTCCGCGTCGTATACCTTTTCCCACGGTCTCTCTGAGAACCGGGGCAGTGGCATCTTCGCGCAGAGCGGGGGGACGCAGAATATTTATAAGCCGACTGCCGACTATGGCGATACGAATTTAGATGTGCGGCAGATTTCCGGGATCAGCTATATCTGGAATATCCCCGGATTTAAGAACTCGGCGATGCTGACGCGCACGGCGCTTTCCGGATGGACGTTCAGCGGGATGACGGCCCTTCGCAGCGGTTATGCTCTCGATCCCGGACTGAGTGTGTCCAACCAGGGACTGGCGACGAGACCGAATCAGGTTGCTCCGGTCACATATGTGAGGGAGCGTTACAACTGGTTCTCGACGGCCTCGTTTGCCGCTCCTGCGTACGGCTACTTTGGCACCGCCAAAACCGGCATCCTGCGTGGACCGGGATTAGTGGACTTCGATACAGCGCTCTACAAGGATTTCGCGGTGAAAGACAACCAGAAATTTCAATTCCGGGCTGAGGCCTTCAACGTCTTCAACCATGCCAACTTTAACGCGGTAACAACCAATGTAGGAAGCGGAAGCTTCGGGCAGGTGACGAGTGCTCTGGATCCCAGAATCATGGAACTTTCCTTGCGCTACCAGTTCTAAAGCTCAACTCCAGCTTCAATAGAAACGAAGCCGCCTGGCTATACTCCGGGAAGGCCAAAAGCCTTTCCGGAGCGTATATGGCGTATATCGTATATATTGATGGTGCCTCGTCATTTCTGGAACTATGCGCTCTCCATCGATCGCAGCAACCCGCAATGCGAGATGAGCTTTCATAAGATCAGCTCCATGCCGTTTGCGCAAAAGGGCGAGCCGGTGCGCGCTCCCGGTTCCACCGAATACCTTCCCTGGCCCGAGGACGTTCCGATTATTCTGAGGGTCAAGGCGCGGCTTGTTCCGGAGTGGGGCATGAACGGAGCCAACGCTGCGCCGGTGCCGGCCAGTCCGGTGAGCACCAGCCAGCCGGAGACGGTGGTCGAGCTCATTCCATACGGCTGCTCGCGGCTCCGCATCGCGGAGTTCCCGACGGTCTGAACAAGAGTGCGCGGCGCGCATGCCGGCCCAGCCAAAGGAGGCGCGAAACCATGAGGATTGCAGTGATTAACGAGACCAGCGCGGCGCACCGCAATGCCGATATCCTGGCTGCCCTGGAAGGCCGCGGGCATGAAGTCTTCAACGTGGGCATGACTGAGCGCGGCGCGCATCCCGAGCTCTCTTACATCCACACCGGCCTGATGACCGCGATTCTTCTCAACCTCAGGCTGGTGGACTTTGTGGTGGGCGGCTGCGGCACCGGGCAGGGCTACCTGAACTCGGCGCTGCAATATCCCGGCGTCTTCTGCGGACATATCCTCAACGATCTAGACGCGTGGATGTTTGCGCGCATCAACGCCGGCAACTGCATCTCGCTGGCGTTGAACCAGGGCTACGGATGGGCCGGCGAAGTGAACCTGCGCTTCATCTTCGACCGGCTCTTCAGCGGAGAGTTTGGCACGGGCTATCCGCTGGAGCGCGCAACTCCGCAAAAAGAGTTCCGCACCAGGCTGATGGATGTTTCCGACGCGACGCACCGGTCATTTCCGGAGATTATCAACGCGCTGCCTGACAACTTTCTGCTTCCCGCCATCGAATACCCGGCCATGAAGAGCCTTCTGCAGATAGAAGCGATCGCCGATCCCGTGCTTCAGGCAGCCTTCAACCGGCGTATCCTGGCCGCCGGCGCCCCGGTTCTACGGTAACCGTGTCGCCCTGAGGCGCTCACCGAATTGCGGCGCAGCACTGAAACCAGTGATCCGCAGGGGTGGTCTGGTTTACTCTGAACACGCCGCCGGAGAGCAGCCTATGAGCGATGGATTCAAGACCGACCGCCGCGATTTTCTGAAGCAGGCCGCAGGCGCGCTTGGCGCAGCGACGCAGGCCGGCAACTGGTCTACAACGCCGCAAGCGGCAGCTGCGCAGGAACTCCCCAACAGCATATCGACCCGGCAAGAGCAGGATTATCCGCGTCGGTTTGAAGGGCGCCAACTGCGCATGATTGCTTTCCCGCTGGGCGGCGTTGCGGCCGGCAGCATCAGCCTGGGAGGCCGCGGGCAGTTGCGCGACTGGGAGATCTTCAATCGGCCGAACAAGGGCTTTCGACCGCGCTATGCTTTTGCTTCCATCTGGGCCCAGGCAGGTGGCGGCAAGCCGGTAGCGCGGGTGCTCGAATCCCGCATCCAGCCTCCTTACGAAGGTCCGGATGGGTTGGGCTCCGACAATGTGCCGGGCCTGAGTCGGCTGGAGTCTGCAACTTTCACCGGGGCGTATCCACTCGCGCACATCGAGTTTCACGATCGCGTTCTTCCGGTCAAGGTGGAGCTTGATGCATTCTCGCCATTCGTTCCACATGACATTGAGGCTTCCGGCCTGCCGGTGACGATGCTGCATTATCGCGTCAGGAATCCAGGCAGCGCGGTTGCCAAGGCGAGTATTGCTTTTTCGATCGAGAATCCGGTCCTGGCGCACGGCGCCGGCAAGGCGACCGATCAGCGCAGCAACGAATACCGGGTTGAAAAAGGCATGGCCGGGCTGCTGATGACGAATCCGGGGATTCTGGCAAGCGATCCGATGAGCGGCAGTTTTGCGCTGACAGCGCTGCCCGGCTCCAGCGCGCAGGTCACATATTGGATTGGCTGGCCGCAGGGCCGATGGTGGAACTCGCCACTCTTGTTCTGGGACCAGTTTTCCAAAGAGGGACGGTTCACGGCGCAACCAGATCCGCACAATGCGGTGGGTGCGGTCTGCATGCAGGCTGAGATCGGGCCTGGCCAGACGGCGGATTTCCGGTTCATGCTTGGCTGGCATTTTCCCAATCGCACGCCGGAGTGGTGCGGATGGGAGTCGCCTGCCGGGGAAGGCAACACAATTATCGGCAACTACTATGCAACTCGCTTCACAGACGCGTGGCAGGCGGTTGCTTACGCCGTTGCGCATTGGGAGACGCTGGAGGCGCGCACGAAGTCCTTCGCCTCAGCGCTGGCGGAGAGCTCGCTGCCGGCCGCCGTAAAGGATGCAGCCAGCGCCAATCTTTCAACACTGGCGACGACTACATGTTTCCGAACGGCGGACGGAGAGTTTCACGCTTTCGAAGGAAGCGGGGATACGGCGGGCTGCTGCTTTGGCAACTGCACGCACGTGTGGAACTACGAGACTGTTACGCCGTTTCTCTTTCCGGCATTTGCGCGGTCGCTGCGCAAGAGCGCCTTCGGCTACTCGATGGATGATGCCGGCGCCATGCATTTTCGCCAGTTGCTGCCGGATGGAAAGGAGCGTTCGTCCAACGCTGCGGCCGACGGCCAGATGGGCCAGATTGTGCACGCGTGGCTGGACTGGAAACTCTCGGGCGATCTTGAATGGCTTCGTGGCCTCTGGCCGCGGGTGAAGAAGGCGATCGAGTTTGCGTGGATTCCGGGCGGGTGGGACAGCGACCGCAGTGGCGTTCTTGAAGGCGTGCAGCACAACACGTACGACGTCGAGTTCTACGGGCCGAATTCCATGTGCAGCATCTACTACCTGGCCGCGCTGCGGGCGTGCGCAGAGATGGCCGAGGCGGTGGGCGACAGCGCGGCGGCGCAGGACTATCGCAGCCTGGGCGAGCGAGGACGCCGTTGGATCGACGCCAATCTCTTCAACGGCGAATATTACGTGCAGAAGATTCGCGGCTTCAAGGCCAGCGAGATTGCCGCCAGCCTGCGCGGAGGCATGGGAGCTGAAGATACCGAGAAACCGGAGTACCAGGTCGGCGATGGCTGCCTTATCGATCAACTGGTGGGGCAGTATCTCGCGGATGCCGACAACCTGGGAGCGCTGGTTGATCCGGAGCACATCCGCGCGACACTCGAGTCCATCTATCGTTACAACGCAAAGCAGACTCTGGCCGCACATGACAATGTGGCGCGCACCTATGCGCTCAACGAGGAGGCCGCGGTCGTGGTTTGCGACTATGGCAAGGCAGAACGGCCGCACATCCCGTTCCCGTACTACTCCGAGGCATGGACCGGGCTCGAGTACACACTGGCTGCGCTCATGATCTCGTGGGGCATGGCCGAAAAGGGGATCGAAATCGTGCGCAATGCGCGCCTGCGCTACGACGGCGAAAAACGCAACCCGTGGGATGAGGCGGAATGCGGGCATCACTATGCGCGCGCCATGTCCTCGTGGTCGACTGTCGTGGCGCTGAGCGGCTTTGCCTATGACGGCGCAAAGGCTGCGCTGGTTGTGGCGCCGCGCATTCCGCACGATCGATTCGACTGTTTCTGGGCAACCGCCACCGGCTGGGGAACCTTTGCTTACCGCAACCGGCCGACCACGGCGCAGTTCAGCCTGCAGGTGATCGAGGGCAGCTTGGCTTGCCAGGCGTACGAGATTTCCGCTGCGGGCCAGACGGCTGTTGTGCGCAAGGGCGACGCCGTGCTGGCAAACACCGTGGAAAGGCGCAGCAAAACAGTGGTGGTGAATCTTCGTGAAGCAGTCAGGCTCGGCGCCGGAGACAGGCTGCAGATCGAGGTGAGCGCATGAGCTCTGCGGCCGGCGGATGGAGACCATGGGTGGTCGTGGTCGGGGGATTTCTCGGCGCGGGAAAGACGAGCCTGATCCTGGCAGCCTGCGAACTGCTCGAAAAGCGCGGATACCGCTGCGCCGTGGTGCTCAACGATCAGGGCAATGAGCTGGTGGATACCCGCTTTGTAGAACAGCGTGGAATTGCCGCCGGCGAAGTGACGGGCGGGTGTTTCTGCTGCCGGTTCAGCGATCTTCTTTCCGTATTCGACACGTTGCGCGGCTACGCGCCGGATGTGATCTTTGCCGAACCGGTAGGAAGTTGCACGGACATTGTTGCAACGGTTCTGCAGCCGCTGCTTGAGGATTTCGAGCGCTGCCGCGTGGCGCCGCTGACTGTGCTGGTAGACCCGGCCCGTCTGTCTGCGCTGCTCAACGGAGAAGCCGACCCCAATATCGATTTCCTGATGCGCAAACAGATGCAGGAGGCCGACCTGCTTTGCCTGACGAAAGCCGACCGCTATCCGGATGCTGTCGAGGTTCCAGACGTGCCGTTATTGCGGGTGAGTGCAAAGAGCGGAGCTGGAGTGGAGGAATGGCTGGACCAGGTTCTGGCGGGTTGCCAGGAGGCAGGCAACAAGACGCTGGAGCTGGATTACGATCGATATGCGCGCGCTGAGGCCGCACTGGCGTGGCTCAATTTGAGCGCGCGCTGCAAGCTGCCGGTCCCGCTGTCGCCGGCTTCGCTGGCAGGGCCGCTTCTCGAGAAGCTGGAAGCGGAGTTGAGTGCGGTCGGAGTGCACATTGCGCATTTGAAGCTGTTCGATCGCTGCCCCGCCGGCTGGCTCAAGGCGGCTATGAGCGCAAATGGCGAAGCAGTCGAGGTGGAGGGCGATTTGGACGCAGAACCCGCGCATCCGCACGAACTCACGCTGAATCTGCGCGCGATAGGCATTCCTGCCCGGTTGCAGGCGATTGTGGAAGCGCAGGTGAGGAGCATGGCTGGAGAGCTTCTTGAATGGCGCATTCACTGTTTCAGCCCGCCACCGCCCAAGCCCGAGCGTCTACGGCGTCAAGCGGGTTAATGCAATTCTCGCTTTCGATGCAGGCCGCGTTGGATTATTCAAGGCGGCAATTTCCCGAGGAAGGCGCCACGGTGGCTTATCAGCTTCGAAGCGCGGGAGCTACTGGCTTTGGTCAGGACGCTGTGGCGAGGTGGTCTTTACGCCTTTGATGTCGACGCCGAAATCGGGATGCTCGCGCGTGCCGCCGATGTGGATGGGCACTTCGGTTCCGGCTCCGTCTTTTTTGAAGAAGCGGTCGGCGGGCTTGAGCAGCAGGCCCTTCCAGCCGCCGACCATCTGCGAGACGGTGGCCTGCATGCGTGCCGTGCCGGTGAAGCTGAGCGTGCCGCCGTCTACGCCATAGGTTCCTTTCATATCGATGTCTGCGCCGGGCACGGAATACTTGAGGTCGGGCAGGGTGATGACGCCGCCGCTCATCTGAAAGTCACTCTGCATGGTAGAGAGCACCGCGGCTGCGGAGTTGTCTTTCTTAGCCTCCTTCGGCTGGCCCTGGCCGCGCAGGCTGAGTTCCGCAATTCGCTGCTGGATCTTGAGGTCAGTAAACTGCGCGCCGTTGAGCGTGAAGCTGCCGTTGAGCTTCATGCGCTGCTGGACAGGGTTAGCGCCGGGAGGAATGTCGAGCGAGGTCTTCATGGCCAGTGTGCCGGTCAACAGCGACGTTCCACTCGAAGTGAAGAGACGCAGGAAATCTTCGATGTGGCCGCTGTCTACACTGACCATGAGCGAGATGTCATGGCCTTGGATGCGTGGTGCGGCATTTTGCCCGGCCGGAGGTTTTGCCGCGCCATAGTTGCCGGGCACACGCACGATCTCTCCGCGGACCGTGAACGGTGACTGCCCGAGCGTGGCGTTCACCTGCTCGAGCCGCGTGTCGCCGTTGGTTGCATCCACCTGGGCGTGAAACTGGGTATGCAGCGGCATGGGCGAGCCGAAGTGCGTGAGCCGGAAGTCGGGCGTGTCGGTAACACCGTCCACGTTCAGTTCACGGAGTGTGCCCTGGTACTTGCCGGTGGAGCTGAGAGTGCCGGCGATGCCTTTGAAATCGGCCAGGTTTGCGTGGTTGAAGGTGTACTGGCCGGCCACAGCGCTGTCGCCTGGATCGTCCACGGTCCATGGGCCGAAAGTTCCGGTAGTGAAGACGGTTCCGGTGGGCCGCGGGTTGGTCAACTGCGCGTCGAAGTTCATGGTTCCAGAGGGCTGGATATTGGTGAGCGTGAGACGCGCGATGGCGAACTCCAGCGGTAGCTTGCCGGGTTTGCTGGTTTCAATGGTCAGATGCGCGTCTGTGCACACGATGCTATCGAGAACGAGATTGAGCAGCGCCTGCGCCACATTTGACTTGCCGCTGTCCTGGTTCAAAGCGGGCGCGGCGGAGAGGCTGTGAGTAAACCGCGACTTCGGAGGGATATCTACGGCCAGCCCTTTAAGCTGCACGACGGAGATATGGATGGGCTTGCCCGGCGAGAAGCGCAGCGGCGCATGAAAGCGGAACGCATCGAGGCTGATAAGAGGGTGATCGGGGGTTGGTGCAGGGATAGCGACGCTGTGAACCTGTGCAGGTGGCCAGATGCGTAGGCCGCGGCCTTCAGCCCACAAGCCGTCCGCCACGGAGATGTGAAAGCTGCCAAGCTCGACGCGGGCGTGGAAGTGATCTGAGAGAGCCTGAACAATGTAGGTGCGCAGGATCGGTTCAGCGCGGCGCATGGCGATGGTGACCGCGATGGCGGCGATGATGAAAGCCGCCAGCGCTAGAGATAACGTCCACTTGAGCCAGCGGCGGCTGCGCCGGTTGGATTTCTGCGCCAAGCTTATATCCTCACTGCGTTCGCTTTCCATTTTCGCAGGTATTTCTTCCATCTAGGCATAGATGCAACTTGCGCGGCCGGGGTAGAGATTTTCCGTTTTGGCGGTCGATGCCGTAGACTTCATTGCACAGATGCAAGCCCTGATTGAAAACCTTGTAAAGCTGCAGAGCGTGGAGCTTGAGCGTGCGCGGGTGAATGAAGAGACGCGCGCGCTGCCCGCCGAGCTCGATTATGCGCAGGCCCAGCTTGCCACGGCCGAACGGCGGTCGGTTGAGGTGTCCGACGCAATCAACCGCGAGGACATGCTGCGCACGCAGCATGAGCGCGAGATTGCGGCCCACCGGCAGAAAGCTGCGCATTTTCGCGCCCAGCTCGACGCGGTGAAGACCTCAGCGCAGGCTGAAGCGATCGAGCACGAGATCCAGTTTGCGACCAGCGAGATCGAGCGGCTGGAAAACGAGGAACTGGCCAGCCTGGAGCGCACGGAAGAGCAGGAAGCAGCGCTGGCGCGGGCGCGAGCGGATGTGGAATCGCTGGCCGCGGCCCTCGAAAAGACACGGGAGAGAATTGCGGCGCGGCGGCAGGAGCTGGCAGAAAGGCTGGCTGCGCTCAACGCGGAGCGCGACGCGGTGCGCGCATTGATTGAGACGGACTGGCTGAGCCGGTTCGATCGCCTGGCTGCGGCGCGCGGCACAGGCATTGTCCGCGCGGACAACCAGCAGTGCACCGGATGCCGGATGGGCGTCAGACCGCAGACCTGGAACCAGTTGCGCGAAGGGGAGCTGCTGGCGTGCGACAGTTGCAGCCGACTGCTGTACTGGGATCCGGCGATGGCGCCGGCGCCGAAGGCTCCGCAGCCTGAAGCGATTCCCGGCGCGGGACGCGCCATTCGCAGGCCCGGTTAGGCTTTGCCGAGCCGGCCTGAGGCTGCTCCTGCCCTGTTACCCTTTTCAAGGGGAGTCAAGGAGGGCAACGAGGGCGTGCGGCGCATCTGTGTGGACATGGACGAGGTGATGGCGGACACGCTGGCCGAGCACCTGCGCCGTTACAACCAAGCCTTTGACGAGGATGTGACGCTCGAGGACCTGGCGGGCAAAGGGCTATGGGAGATTACGCCGCTCGACCGCCAGCAGCAACTGCGCGCCTTCCTCGACGCCGAGGATTTTTTTGAAGACCTGCCGTTGATGGCCGACGCGCAGCGGGTTCTTAAGGAGCTTTCCACGCGGTTTGAAATCTTCATCGCCACGCAGGCGATGGTGGTGCCGAATTCCCTGGGGCCTAAATATCGCTGGCTGCAGCGGCACTTTTCGTTCATTCCACCCACGCATTATGTTTTTTGCGGCGACAAGAGCATTCTTCGCGCCGATTTTCTGATCGACGACCAGCCGCGCAATCTACAGCGCTTTGAAGGACAGGGGCTGCTGTACACAGCACCGCACAACCTGGCTGTGACCGGTTTTGTGCGCGTAGATAATTGGCTCGAAGTCGCCGGATATTTCGAGAGCCTTCCCGGCGCCTTCGGCAATTCCCGCTGATTCTGCGTGCGGACCGGGAAGACTCAGCCTGCCGCGACAGGCTGCCGGGGCGAAGGCGTTTTGTAGCCGTCTGCGGCCAGGCGTTTGCCCATCTGGGTATACATCTCCGGATCGGTGGGTTGCCAGGTTCCCAGGCCATCCACGTAACGGTTGTACATGCAGAAGGCGGCGGCAATGAGCACGGTGTCGTGAATGTCGAGGTCCGTCGCGCCCTGCTTGCGCGCGGCTTCCACGTCCGCCGCGGTAACCAGCTTGCCATCCTGCTGCACTTTGCCGGCAATGGCCAGCAAAGCCTTGAGTTTGGGACTTACCGGCGCACTGGCAAAGTCGGTTTTGACCTGGTTGACGACCGATGCGTCGCCAAGATGACTCGCGGCAGCGGCGCCATGGCTCAACTGGCAAAACTGGCAGTTGTTCCGCGATGAGACGTAGGTGGCGATGAGCTCGCGCTCGCCAGGCGTGAGCGAGCTGGGCTCGTGGAGCAGGATGTGTGCAAGCTCGCGCATGGGCCTGGCTGTCTCGGGACGGAAAGCGAAGCCGGCGGTAATGCCGGGAAGACCTTCAGGCAGATGGATGTGCGGCATGGTTTCTCCTCAATGCGCTGCGGCGTGGGTGGCGAGATACTCTTCGCTCACGGTGACGTAGCCGTCGCGCGCGACACGCTTGCCGCGCTCGCGGTAGAAGGCTTCGTCGTCAGGCTGCAGCGTGCCGAGGCCGTCCACGTAGCGGTTGTACATGCAGAAAGCGGCGGCGATGAGCACGGTGTCGTGAATTTCGAGGTCACTGGCGCCTGCGCGGCGCGCGGCTTCCACGTCCGCTGCGGTGACCAGCTTGCCATCCTGCTGCACCTTGCCGGCGATCGCGAGCAGCGTCTTGAGCTTGGGGCTGATTTCAGCCTGCATGAAGTCAGTCTTTACCTGCCTGACCAGCGCCTCGTCTCCGCCCAGGTGGGCGGCGGCAATGGCCCCGTGAATGTTGTGGCAGTAGTGAGTGCAGTTGCGGCTGGATACGTAGGTGGCGATGAGCTCGCGCTCGCCGGGCGTGAGCGTATTGGGACCGCGAAGCAGGATTTCGACGAGCGCATTGAGCGGGCGCGCGGTTTCAGGACGAAAAGCCATGGCGCCGCGGATGCCGGGCAAGTCGGGCGAGAGCGGGATATGTGGCATGATGACGACCTCCGGTGGGGTGAGTTGTGGCGAGCCGGATGGGCACGCCTGGATGGTAAGCGCGGATGGTTCAGATGAGCATCCACCTTTCGGTGGAGGAATCGTAGATGCAGCTTGACGGCGCGCCGTGCAAATGCGCAGTTAGCGATCCCGGCCTTTCGTATTATCCTGTCTGCACCCTTGTTTCTTCAATGAGATGTTGAGGAGATATCCCGTGAACTCTTTCTGCTGCAGACGCACAAGCCTTCTTCTTTTCTCGCTGCTGGTTTGCTTCGGCCTGAACGCAGGCGCGCAGGCTGCGCACAAGCTGCCGGAGATCCAATACCAGAAGTACACGTTGCCGAATGGGCTGACGGTGATCACCCACGAGGATCACCGGCTGCCGCTGGTGGCGGTCGATCTGTGGTATCACGTGGGGCCGCTCAATGAGCGGCCGGGGCGCACGGGGTTTGCGCACCTGTTCGAGCACATGATGTTCGAGGGCTCAGAGCACGTGGGCGAGAAGGCGCACATCAAGGATGTGCAGGCTGCGGGCGCGACCGACGTGAACGGCACCACCAGCTTCGACCGCACCAATTACTTCGAGACGATGCCTGCGAATCAACTGGAGCTGGCCCTGTGGCTGGAGAGCGACCGCATGGGCTTTTTGATGGAGGGACTGGACCGCAACCTGCTGGCCAACCAGCGCGACGTGGTCCGCAACGAACGGCGGCAGGGCGAAGGACGGCCGTATTATGTCGCCGACGAGGCGGTCTTCCACCTGCTGTTTCCCAAAGACCATCCATATTATGGCGCAGTGATCGGCAGCCATGCCGACATCGAGTCGGCGCGGATTGCGGATGTGCGGGATTTTCACCAGCAGTTCTACACGCCGAATAATGCGTCCATCGCGATTGCCGGTGACTTTGATCCGGTCAGGCTGCGCGCGCTGCTGACGAAGTATTTCGGGCCGATCCCGCGCGGTCCGAAGGTTGCGCCGGTGACGGCTGCGACGCCGGCCATCACGTCACAGCGGCGGGCCACGATTACCGATACGGTGAAGCTTTCGCGCATCAGCTTTGCGTGGCTCACGCCACCGATCTACACGCCGCAGTCCTACAGCGTGCGCGCGGCCATGTTCGCGCTGGGAATGGCCAAGGCCAGCCGGCTCGATGAGGCGCTGGTGTACAAGTCGCAGATGGCGCAAAGCGTGTCTTGTGATACGGACGAGCTGAAGCTGACGGGACTGGCTTTCTGCGACATTACGGCCAAGCCCGGTGTAAAGCTTGAAGACCTGGAAGCGACCTTCTGGAATGTGCTGGGCAAGCTGCAGCAGGAGGGTCCGACGGCCGAAGAAGTGGCAGCCTCCAAGGCGACCGACCTGACGCAGAAGATCAGCGGATTGCAGCGGCTGGGCGGGTTTGGCGGAATTGCCGATACGCTGGATCAGTACAACCAGTACACGGGCGATCCGGGATTCCTGGCCAAGGATGTGGCCATGACCGAAGCCGTGACTACGGCAAGCGCAAAGGCGGCGGCGCAGAAATATCTGACCAGGGATTCGGCGGTTGTGGTGTACTGCGTGCCCGGCAAAAAAGTGCTCGACGACGTGCCGCGCAGCCCGGCCGATACGGATGCGAACGTGAAGATCACCAATCCGTATACGCCGGAGTTCGAGGCATCGCAGGAGTGGCGCAAGAACAAGCCTGAGGCCGGTCCGGCGCCGGCGCTGCATCTGCCGGTGCCTGCGGAGTTCACGCTGGCGAACGGGCTGAAGGTGCTGCTGGTGGAAGACCACGCGCTGCCGGTGCTGACCGCCGAGATTGTTGCGCGGGCGGGGAGCTTCAACGATCCGGAAGGCAAGAGCGGACTGGCCACGCTCACTGCAGAAATTATGGGCGACGGGACGGTTTCGCGCGATCTGACAAAGCTGGCGGACGACCAGGAGCGCATCGGCACGCACATCAATACGGGCGCGGGCATGGACTCCGCATCGGCTTCGATGAGCCTGCTGACCTATCACACGGCGGAAGGAATGGACCTGCTCGCCGACGTGGCGGAGCATCCCGCCTTCCGGCCGGAAGATATCGACCGGCGGCGCAAGCAGAGGCTGGTGCGCATTGGCCAGGAGACGGACAACGTGCAGAGCATGGCGGCTCGCGTAGGACCGAAGCTGCTGTTCGGCGACTCACCCTATGGCATGACGGCCAGCGGGACGACGGAAAGCGTGACTGCGCTGACGGCGGCCGATATTGCGGGCTTCTATGGCGATCACTACGGACCGCAGGACTCGGCGCTCATCCTGGCCGGCGACGTGACCCGCAGCGAGGCAGAGAAGCTTGCGCAGCAGTACTTCGGAAGCTGGAGCGGTCATGCCGCCGCGACTCCTGCGGCGCCGACGGCGCCCGCGCCGCCTTCGACACGCGTGGTGATTGTGGACAAGCCGGGCGCGCCGCAAACGGCGCTGGAGGCGCTGGGGCTGGGCGTGCCGGCCAGCTCGCCGGCAGCCGACACGCTGGACGTGCTGAACTACACGCTGGGCGGCAGCTTTGGCAGCCGCATCAACATGAACCTGCGCGAAGTGCACGGGTACACCTATGGCGCGCGCTCGGACTTTCTGAACTTCCGCGATGCCGGCGAGTTCTACGTGGGCAGCCTGGTGCGGACCGATGTAACCGGCCCGGCCGCCAAAGAGATGATGAACGAGCTGCGCAAGTTTCCGGCGAGCCCTTCGACCGCGGACGAGTTGGCAGCCGCAAAGGAGGCATCGATCCGCTCGCTGCCCGGCCGGTTTGAGACAACGGCGCAAGTTGCCAACGCGATCGACGGCATCTTTGTCTACGACCGGCCGCTCGATTACTACTCCAGCCTGCCGGCCAAGTATGCTGCGGTGACGCAGGCCGACATTGCGCAGGCGGCGCAGGAGTATCTGCATCCCGACCAGATCATCCTGGTGGCGGCGGGAGACCGGGCCAAGATTGAGCCGGCTCTCAAGGATGCCGATATCGGGCCCGTGGAGGTGCGCGACATCAACGGCAACCTGGTGACCGATTCGAAGTAAGCGGCTACTTCAGACGGGAGGACTCGCGTACGATCAGCTCCGGCTCCAGAATCACCGTGCGCGGCCGCGAAGAGGATTTCTCCAGGAGCGAGAAGATCATCTTCGCGGTGCGCTCGCCAATCTCCTTCGATTTTTGATCGACGCTCGACAGGGGAACGCGCAGCTTGCTGCTGTAGTGAAAGTTGCCGCAACCCAGGATCGCCATGTCCCTGGGGATGCGCAGGCCGGCGTCGATGGCGCTGACCATGGCGCCAACGGCGATGGTGTCATTGAAGCAGAAGATGCCGTCCGGCCGCGGCTTCAGGGCGAGAATCTCCTCCATGGCGCGCTTGCCGCGAGTCTCGCCGTCGGAATCAGAGGCTTCTCCGCAGGCAACCACATATTGCTCGTGGACAGGCAACCCATGCTTGTGCAGAGCACTGCGATAGCCTTCTGCGCGGCTGTTGCCTATGTTGGTCACGGGGCCGCGAATGTGGGCGATGCGCCTGCAGCCCTGGGCGATGAGGTGCTCGACCGCCAGCTCGCCGGCGCGATGATCGTTGACGCCGATAAAGTTCGAGGAAAATCCAGAAAAGCTTCGGTCGATAAGAACCAGCGGCACGCCAGCTTCGCCAATTCTGCGCAGGCTCTCGGGATCCTTCTGGCAGGAGGCGATGACGAAGCAGTCGAGATGGTGGGCGAGCATGTGCTCGATCTCGTCCTGCTCGAGTTGCGGGTCGCTTTCCGACGAGGAGACGATGAGGAAGTAGTCTTTTTTCCTGAGGGCCGCGGCCAGGCTCTTGGCGATCTCAGCAAAGAAAGGATGGATGAGGTCAGGCACAACCAGGCCGATGAGCGAACTGCGGCCCGTCACCAGGCTGCGGGCCATCAGGTTTGGGCGATAATTCAACTGCCTTACCCGCTCCAGGATCTTCGCCTTGGTTTCCCTGGCAATGTCGGGCCGGTCGCGGAGCGCCCGCGACACGGTGACGACAGACACCCCGAGTTCTTCTGCGATGTCTTTGAGCCGTATGACCATAACGCCAGATTATACAAACTTCAACGCTAACGGGCCGACGAAATGCAAAACCAGGATCGATCTTATCCGCGATGCGCGAGGAAAAGCCGCTAGGAACCGGGAAACCTGCAAGGAATCGCCTGGACTCTGCAAGGCGAACCGCTCTTTTTTGAAACACGCGCGCGCAAAACTTGCGGAGCGAGAAGGTATTATGAAGTGACTGGCGGGAGAAACCAAGGTTTCTGCCAGCGCATCTTAGCCGAAAGTGACATGCGACCGTCCCCTGTCCTTTGTCAGGATGAAGGCTCGATGTGGAGCGATGATGGAGTGGAGCTGGCCGCCGCTCCGCTGGTGGCTGCTTGCATTTCTGCTGATCTGTTTCCCGGCTATCTGCGCCCAGGCGGATGCGCAAGCGAAGGATGCCACGCCGGAACAGTCCCCTGAAAATACGCCTGCGACGGAACAGGTTCTGTCTTCGTATGAAGGGCAAAATGTTGCGTCGATTGAGATTGCCGGCCGTCCGGAGCTGAACGCCGCGCAATTCGCCTCGCTGTTCGTGCAGCAGGCTGGACAGCCGTTTGCAAAAACAAAAGTGGACCAGACCGCGGCTGCGCTGAAAGCGACGAGAAAGTTCAGCGACGTGCGAGTGGAAGCCGAGTCGGAGCCGGATGGCGTGCGGGTTCTGCTGGTGCTGGAGCCGGCTGTTTACTTCGGCATCTTCGAGTTTCCCGGAGCGGAGCAGTTTGCGTACTCGCAGTTGCTGCAGACGGCGAATTACCCGGTGCAGACGCCGTTCAATGCAGCTGATGTGGAGGCGGACAGGCAGCGGCTGGTTACGTTCTTCCGGCAGGCGGGCTACTTTGAGGCTGCGGTGAGCCCGAAGGTGAAGGCCGACGCGAGGCACGGCGTTGCCAATGTTGTATTCCACGTGACGCTGGGCCGGCGGGCCGAATTTGGCGCGGTGTTGCTGGAAGGCGTGCCGGCAGATGACGCCGCGCGGCTGAAGAACAGGCTCACAACGCTGCTGGCGCGCGCCCATGGTGCGGCTATTCGCGAGGGCAGGGCGTATCATCGTGGCACGCTGAACAAGGCGACGCGGTATCTGCAGTCGGCGCTGGCGAAGCAGGGATTTCTGGGCGCGCAGGTGAAGCTGGCGGACGCCGAATATCACGCCGATACGAACCGCGCCGACATTCATTTCAAGATCAGCGCGGGAGAAAAGACGCGGGTCGAGATTGCGGGTGCGCATGTGTGGGGCCGCACGCAGAGATCGCTGCTGCCGGTGTATCAGGGAGTGGGTGTGGACGAGGAGACCGTACAGGAAGGACGGCAGGCCCTGGTCTCCTACTTCCAGGCCAAGGGGTTTTTCGACGTCAATGTGGATGCGCGTGTCAATCAAGGATCGAAAGGATCGAACGGCGCGGGATCGAACGGCGATACGGTTGTGTATCGGATTGCGAAGGGGCAGAAGCACAAGGTGACGTCCGTGAGCGTGACAGGCAACGCAAGCCTGCCCGCCTCACAGTTGATGCCGAGCGTAGCCGTGGAGACGAAGCGGTGGTTTTCTCCCGGCAAGTACAGCGATCCTCTGGTACGGTCGAGTGCCAATAACCTCAAGGCCGTGTACGAGTCAGAGGGATTCAGCAGTGTACAGGTGACGGCGGCTGTGACGCGCAAGGGAAAGAATGTGCAGGTTGTGTTTCGGGTAACGGAGGGTCCGCAGGACATTGTGAATGCGCTCACGATCCGCGGTGCCAGCACGTTTCCTCAATCGCAGTTCGCGCCCGATGGCCTGAAGGTCGAAGCCGGCCAGCCGTACTCGCAGGCGCATGTGCAGGCTGACCGGGCAACGATACTTGCGCACTATCTGCAGGCCGGCTACCTGAACGCGAGTTTTCACGAGACGGCGACGGAAGTGTCCCGGCAGGAACCGCACCAGATCAACGTGGTCTATCACATTGATGAAGGGCCGAAGGTGATGACCGGCAAGCTGGTGACGCTGGGGCGGGTGCATACACGGCAGAGATTGATCAATCGGGATGTGGCCGTGCTCAAGACGGGAAAGCCCCTGACTGAGACGGACCTGCTGACTGCTGGAAGCATGCTCTACGACCACACGGGTGTTTTTGACTGGGCCGAGGTCGATCCCCGGCGCGAGATTACGACCCAGGCCAACGAAGACGTGCTGTTAAAGGTGCACGAGGCGAAGAGAAACGAATTCACGTACGGCTTTGGGTTCGAGGTGATCGAGCGCGGCGGAAACATTCCGAGCGGGACGGTTGCGCTGCCGGGGCTGCCGCCGGTGGGACTTCCGGCGAACTTCACGGCGAGCCAGGCAACTTTCTACGGGCCGCGCGGAACGGTGCAGTACACGCGCAACAACATGCGCGGAAAGGGCGAATCGCTTTCACTGACTGCCTTTGCCGGGAGGCTGGATCAGCGCGGCGCGCTCTACTATATCGATCCGAACTTTCGCTGGTCGCCATGGCGGGCGACGGTCTCCACATCCTTCGAGCGCAACGAAGAAAATCCGATCTTCTCCTCGCAGATTGCGCAGGGCGGCGCCCAGCTGCAACGGGCAATCGACAGATCAAAGAAAGATATTTTCTTTGCGCGCTACAGCTTCAGCCAGACGGATTTGACGCGCATCCTGATTCCGGACCTGGTGCCTGCACAGGATCAGCACACGCGGCTTTCCACGCTGGCCGTGAACCTGACGCGGGATACGCGCGACAATGTGCTCGACGAGCACCAGGGAGTTCTGCGCACGATCGAGGTGGACTTCAATGCGAAGCCTCTTGGTGCCAGCGTCGATTTTGCCAAGCTGACGGCGCAGGCGGCGTATTACAAGGAGAAGTTTCATCACGTTGTGTGGGCCAGCAGCATTCGCATCGGGCTGGCGCAGCCGTTCGATGGCAGCTTTGTTCCGCTGAGCGAGCAGTTCTTCAGCGGCGGCGGCAACACGCTGCGCGGGTTTCCGCTGGACGGAGCGGGACCGCAGCGGAAGGTGCAGGTATGCAGCAGCGGCTCAAGCACCGACTGCTCCACTATCCAGGTACCGAGTGGCGGCAATGAGCTGTTCATCGTGAACGGCGAAGCGCGCGTTCCTCTGCCGTTTAAAAGAGGCCTTTCCATTGTGCCCTTCTATGACGGCGGAAACGTATTTCCAAGCGCCGGGCTCGACCATTTCACTTCGCTTTACTCGAATAACACAGGCGTTGGCCTGCGCTACTCTACGCCGGTTGGACCCATTCGCTTCGATCTGGGCCGCAACCTGAATCCTGTCAGCGGAGTCAAGGCCACGCAATACTTTATCAGCATCGGCCAGGCATTCTGAGCGAGGTAACGATGGACACGAACGAAGCATCCCACGATTCTGCGCAACCCAGGAATCGGCGTATGGCTCGCCGGATCGCGCGCGCGATTGTGTGGGCGACGGGATGCGCTGTGCTCGTAGTCCTCGTTGCGGCGATAGCGCTTGTTGCGCTGGTGAACAACGAAGGAGTGCATCGCCGGCTGATCAGGAAAGTTGAAGAGGCAGCAAGTGCGCAGCTGGGCGTGGGCGTGCGGCTTGAGAATTTTTCCCTGCACCCGGCAACGCTGCGCGTGGACCTCTATGGCGTAAGCGTCGATGGCGCGCCGCCGTACGCGCGTCCCGAACTGCTGCGGATTGATCATGTGGAGATTGGCGCGCGCGTGGTTTCGGTGCTGGCCTGGAAGTGGCATCTCTCGACGGTGCGCGTCGATCATCCAGTTGTGTGGATCACGATTGACGCGAACGGCGCATCGAGTCTTCCCACGCTGAAGAGCAGCGGGAACGGTAATGGGACGAGTGTTTTCGATCTCGCCATCCGTCATGCGGAAGTCGATCGCGGCGAGGTGTACTTCAACAGCAGGCCGAGCGCGCTGGCGGCCGATGTGCACGATGTGGACTTCCACGCGACATTCAACAGTCTGCTTGCAAAGTACAGGGGGAGATTGGCATATACGAATGCACATTTGCAGTACGGCGCGATGCGGCCATTGGCGCATAACCTCGATGTGAGCTTCGATGCGACGCGGTCGGAGTTTCATCTGATTGAAGCGAAGGTGAGCAGCGGGACATCGCAGGTGAGACTTTCCGGTTTGCTGAAAGACTATGGCAGGCCCGAGGTGCAGGCGCAGTACGATGCGACTCTGGACGGCGGCCAGCTTGCGCAGATCTTCAAAGAGCCGTCGATTCCGGACGGACTGATTGACACGAAGGGCTCGCTGCGCTATCAGCAGGCTGCCGGGCGCGGGCTGCTTCAGTCATTGACCGCGAATGGCGCGCTGACCGGCCGCAGGCTCAATGTAAAGGTAAAGGCGAGCTCTCTACGCGTCGAGATTGACAATCTAGCCGCGCACTACGCTCTTGCGAATGGCGACGCGACTGTGTGCGATCTGCGTGCAAGCGTGCTGGGCGGCGTGTTGACTGCGCAGGGAACGATGAAGAACGTCGGCGACGACTCGCGCACGAGCGTGAGCGCTGCACTGCGCGGTGTGTCGTTGGCCAGGCTCAGACAGGTATTTCTGCACGTAGGAACGCAACCGGGCGTGGCCGTGCATGGCGCACTGGATGCGACGGCGACAGCATCGTGGGGCAAGACGCTGGACGATCTGACGGCACATGTGGATGCCGCGGCGAATGGGCAGGTTTTCCGGCCGGGCGGCACGCAGGATGCGACGGCGGTTCCCGTGGAAAGCGTGATACATGGCACGTATAACGGCACCAGCAAGCAACTGACGGTGCAGAACAGCTACCTGCGCACGGCGCAGACGAACGTGGCGCTGAACGGGGTTGCAGGACGCCGATCGAGCCTCGCGATGAAGGTGCAGGCGAACGATCTACGCGAGGTGGCGGAGATGGCCGAATTGTTTCGCACGGCTGCACCAGCCGAGTCGCTGCGGCAACTCGATCTGGCCGGTGAGGCGTCGTTCGAAGGGCAGGTGCAAGGGACAACTGCTGCGCCGCATCTGACCGGCGCGCTCTCTGCTGCGAACGTGCACGTGAACGGCACGGACTGGAAGGCCGTGCAGGCTCAGATCGATTTGAGTCCGTCGCATGCGGAAGTGGAGCGTGCGGAGATTGCATCCGCTTCGGGCGGCCGCATTGGATTGAGCGCGAGCGCTGGTCTGGATAACTGGTCTTTCACGGATCAGAACCCGGTCCAGGTGCACCTCAGTGCATCACGGATGGACGTGGCTGAACTGGCGAAGCTGGCGGAGCAGCCGATTCCAGTGACGGGCAAGCTGAACGCCAGCCTTTTGCTGCATGGCAGCGGAGCAAATCCCCAGGGAAACGGGCATGTGTCGCTGGCTGGAGTGACGGTGTACGACGAGCCGGTCCGGTCAGCGAGCTTGAGCTTTTCCGGCGATGGCAACGACGTGCATGCCGATCTTTCAGCGCGGCTTGTGGGTGGAGAAGTCGTGGGTAAGGCGACGATACGGCCGCATGCGAAGACCTATGCTGCGCAACTGACGGTGAGCGGAATCGATCTGGGCAAGCTGCACGCGGTTGAGGCGCGCGGCATGCAGGTGAGCGGCGCGGTGACTCTGCAGGCAAGCGGGCAGGGCAGCTTCGATCATCCGCAGATGGATGCGAGCGTGGAGATTCCTGCGTTGGCGATTGGTGGGCAGACAATCTCGGCGCTCAAGCTCGATGCGCATGTCGCTGATCGGGTTGCGCATGCGGAGCTGAGCTCTTCCGTGATGGGCGCTGCGCTTCAAGGCAAGGCGGCAGTGGAACTGAGCGGGGATTACCTTGCCGATGCTGCGCTCGATACTAAGGCATTTTCGCTGAAGCCACTACTGGCAGCGTACGCTCCGGACGAGGCTGCGGACGTGAATGGGCAGGCCGAAGTGCATGCCACGCTGCATGGGCCGCTGAAAAATCGCGGCCAGATCGAAGCGCATGCGATGATTCCGCTGCTGAAGCTGGGATACGGCAACCATATCGAGCTGGCGGCGGCTGCGCCGATACAGATCGATTACAAAAACGGCATCGTGAATCTGCAGCCGGCGTCGATCCGCGGAACGGACACGGACCTGAAGCTGCAGGCAGTGATTCCGACAAGTGGAGATGCTCCGGCGTCGCTGCTGGCGCAGGGAACGGTGAATCTGCAGCTCCTGCAGATATTCAATCCTGATCTGCAGAGCTCGGGCGAGCTGAGACTGAACATCAACTCGCATGGGCCACTCGATAGCAGGAACCTGGGCGGGGAAATCGACGTGGTAAACGTGAGCTTTCTCTCCGCGGATTTGCCGGTGGGATTACAGCACGGCAACGGCGTGCTGACGCTCTCGGCGGACCGGCTCAACATCGACAGGCTTCAAGGAACGGTTGGGGGAGGAACGGTGACGGCGCAGGGCGGCATTGTGTTGCGGCCGCAGTTGCAGTTCAACATGGGCGTAGCGGCGCAGGGCGTGCGACTTCTTTATCCGCAGGGGATGCGGGAAAACATGGATGCCACGCTCCGGCTTACCGGAGCGCTGAATCATGCCGCACTGGGCGGAACGATGAACGTCTCCGATCTCTCGTTTACGCCCACTTTCGACCTGACGGCCTTTATCCGCCAGTTTTCCAGCGGAGTTCAGGCACCGCCGCAGCGTGGATTTGCGCAGAACCTGGCGCTCAATATTGCAGTGCGGTCGACGAACAATGTGAACCTGGTGAGCCGGACACTGAGCGTGGGCGGCACGGCGAACCTGCAGGTGCGCGGGACGGCAGCGCAGCCGGTGATTCTGGGCCGCGTGAACCTGAGCGGCGGCGACATCATCGCCAACGGCAACCGGTTTGTGCTGACCGGAGGCACGGTGCAGTTTGTAAACCCATCAGAGACCGAGCCGGTGGTGAACCTGATGCTGACCACGTCGATTCAGCAGTACAACATCAATCTGCGATTCAACGGGCCGGTAGAACAACTGCGCACCGAGTATTCGTCCGATCCGGCGCTGCCAACGGCAGACATTATCAACCTGCTGGCGTTCGGCCAGACGACGGAGGCGAGCGCGCAGAACCCGATGACGGCGAATCAGCAGGCGGAGTCGCTGGTGGCATCGCAGGTGTCGAGCCAGGTGACGAGCCGGGTTTCGAAGATCGCAGGCATCTCGCAGCTCTCCATCAGCCCGGTGCTGGCCCAGAGCAGCTCGCAAGGACCGCCGGGGGCGAACATCACCATCCAGCAACGGGTGACGAGCAACCTGTTCGTGACCTTTTCAGCCAATGTGGCCTCCACACAGAGCCAGACGATTCAGGGGCAGTACAAGGTATCGCCCAGGGTTTCGCTGAGTGCCACGCGCGATCCCAATGGCGGGTTTGCCGTAGATGCGTTGATCAAGAAGAGCTGGTAGCCGATCAGGATCAGGCCCAGTCTGGCTAGAGCATTTTCGGAATGCACGTAGACTTTTTGAGAGCCGTAAAAGATGGCTTTTTCTTAAGGAAAAAGCCACTTGAGCGTGTACTTTCAGTCTACAGCAATTCTGAAAATGCTGTAGCCAAATAATTTCCTAGAAACAGCTGATATGGAAACCAAAGACAGCTCTAGGCTGTGGCGGCTTCCAGGTACACGCGGACTTCGTTGCCAGGTTCGAGGACGAGCGACAGCGGAATGGCTTCAAAGCCGGGGACAAGATTAAAAGTGCGCTCTGCAGGCAGGGGCTCAAAGCCTGGCGCGTCAGTATGCACGATGAGCGTGCCCTGCGGCTTTGTGACGCGGACTGTTTTGGGGTCCGGCTGCTCGACGCGGTCGCTGGCGCGGGCGAGGACCGGCACGATAAAACGGATCGGCACGGGCGTGGAGCCGGTCACGCTGGCGACGATTTCAACGCGCGCATCATTCAGCGTGTAGGTGAAGTGGTAGGCAATGTCGCCACTGGATGGTGCCTGGCGCGATGCGGTGAGCAGCCGGCCGTGTGCCTCGAAGACGATGCTGCCGCCATGCTGATTGGCGGTGAGCGTGGCTTTGAGATCGTTGACACTGGCGTAGGTTTCGGTGGCGGCGCACTCGATGCGCGGCGTAAGCTCGATGTGCGATCCGGTGCGATAGGCCTGCTGGTTGGAGATCTCGATCATCTGGTACTGGGTCATGCTGGCGGTCAAGATCGGGCCGAGCCGCTTGTGGAAGAGCAGCGCAAGCGCGCCGCCGGAGACATGTCCGCCGCTGGAGCCGCCCGCGCCTGCCTGCACGTGCTCCACATATTCCCAGTCGTATTCAGTCACGGTGGCGCGCCATGGGCCGATGGCGGCGAGTCTTGTGCCGATGTCAGAGAAACTCCTGAGGCCGTAAGGCTCGTCGCGCGGAAGGGATGGGCGCGGCGTAATTTCCGTGCTGAAGTCGGCGCGATCAAGAACGGTGGCCAGTGCCTTGGCGTGAGTGAAGGTGTGATGGACGCACGCCGGATCGTTATGAACGAAGTAGTCAGGGCCACCATAGAGCAGGCCGTTGTGGGTGCAGGCGGCCATCAGCTCAAGGTTGCGGCGTGCGGCTTCGCGGAAGCGCGAATCGTGGTCGGAGAGCAGAACCAGGCCGGGATGGCAGCCGTCGCTGGTGCGGCTGCCCCACCAGCTCCACTTATAGTTGCGCGTGCCCCAACTGTTGTCCCACGCGCCGTCGGGCAGCATGAACTCGATATGCGTCTTGAGCGCGGCGAGGACCTGTTCGAGGACCGGCTGATCGCTGGCGAGCTTGGCGTAGAGAGCCAGCGAGGGCAGCGACTCTTCGATGTTGTAGCCCAGATCGACAGGACGGCAGCCTTTGGGTGAGATGCCGTTGAGCGGATGGCCTTCGCCGAAAAGAAAACTGCTTGCGGTGAACTGTTGTTCAACGACCTGATGGGCGAGATTGTGGGCGCGGTCAGCATAGTGCGAGTTGCCGAGCACCTGGCTGCAGAGCAGAAAGGCCAGGCTGGCGGTGACGGGATAGTTGATGTTGCCGGTTTCGATGGTGATGAAGCCGTCGAGGAATTTGGCGGAGCGCGCGAGGCGATCAGTCCAGCGGGCACGCGTGGCGGAGTCGAGGATGGCGCCGTGATGCGCCAGCGCCTCGGCTAGTGCAACGGCATGGAAGACAGTAATGCCCTGCCAGGTGCTGAGCGAGACGTCGTTGACCCAACTGCCATCAGGCCGGCTCACGGTTCGCTCCGACCACTCGTGGACAGCGACGGCGGAGCGGAGATATTTTTCGTCGCCCGTAGTGTGTGCAACGCGAAGAAGCGGGTAGACAGCGTCTCCACAGCGGCCGTGGATGAGCGCGCAGGCAGCGCAAAGCAAGCCGCCGTTGAACATGGGGTCGGCCATGCCACTGACCTGGCGGGCGACGAGGCCGTCGCACCAGGTGTGGAGAAGGCTGGCGTAGAGCTCCTGTTCCGAGGATGCTGCCATGGGCGCCGGCATACGCGGTGATGCGCTCGGCAAGAGTTCAGGCAGGGCGATGCGCGCGCCCAGCACGGCCGCGCCAGCGGTGGAAAGCTGCAACAACTCTCTTCGTGTGAATGCCATTCCGGTACCTCGTTGCTTCTTCGAACAAAATACTACAGCGAAGCCAGGATAGCTGAATCTCAGAGCCACTGCCTTGCAGTGGACGCAATCATCAGGGAGCGGTAACCTTGCACCTCTTTCCCACCAGACACGCTCACGCTGGTTTCGCTCGAACCCGGTGTGGCTGAAGGCGTACATCGGGCGGCGACGCGAGTCAAAGAGCCGCCAATCGCAGCCGGATCGCCTTTCCCGGCGCAGCGCGACCCATTCCTATCCAACTCCGTGTCAACGCGCGCACAGTGTGCGGGCGCTGACACGTTCCCGTCGGTTCTTGATGCCGGCAACTCCTTTCTTTTCAATCTACTCCGCTTGGCGTGCGGGTTGCACTGCTGCCGGGCGCAGGCAGTTGGCGATCGGGGAGACACGATGACAGCTCTGAAGCAGATGAGGATGGCGGCGACGGCGGCGATGGGGATGGTTCTGGTGGCGCAGGCAGTGGGGCAGACGGCAGCAAAGCAGCAGTCGGCGACGGCGATGATACACAAGCGGGTAATCGTGGTGAGCCTGGAAGATCGCGAGCTGGCGCTGGTGGAAGACGGCCAGGTGAAGAAGATCTACATGGTGGCGGTGGGCAAGCTTTCCACGCCGAGCCCGGTGGGGACGTTCACGATCGAGCGGCGGGTGGTGAATCCGACTTATTCGCATGATGGCCGCGTGGTTGCGCCGGGACCGAACAATCCGGTGGGGACGCGGTGGATGGGGCTGAGCATTCGCGGATACGGCATTCATGGCACCAACGTTCCGAGCTCGATTGGCAAGGCGGCCTCGCATGGGTGCATTCGGATGGGCAAGGTGGACCTGGAAGAACTCTATGCGCAGGTGCAGGTGGGCGACACGGTGGAGCTGATTGGACAGCGCGATGAAGAGACAGCGGAGCTGTTTGGCGGCGCAGCACAGCCGGCGGCGAACACGCAGGTGGCCAAGACCGCAGCCCCAGCCCAGCCGGCTGCGCCCGCTGCACACGCAACTGCAGCCGCCATCGCCGCGGCGGTTGCCGGCGCCCTGTAAGGAGGGTCGCGATGAATCTGCTCGATCGCACTTTCGCTGATGTGGGAACGGTGCTGCTTCCTCTCGCTGCAGCACTGCTCTTTGAAGAGCTGACGCTGGGAGGACTGGTCCGGCTGCTGTTTGCTCCACGGCCGGAGACCGGGAAACGCAAGGAGCTCGATCACCTGAACGGAGACGGGAAATGCTCGCACTGAAGTTGTCGCTGACGGTCGCGGGAGTGCTGTTGCTGACTGCCGCAGTAGCGATTCCACTCTATGGCTTATGGCTGCGCATCCAGCTTGCGCGAAGAAAGGCGCAGGGAGTGGAGTTGGACGGAGAAGAAGCAAAAGCTGAACCGAAGGAGATTGCGTGGCGCAAGCCGGTTGCACTGGCGGTTGCGGCCTGCCCGCCGCTGCTGATGGCCGCAAGCATCGTGGTGGTGCCCAGCGGCATGGGCGGCGTAAGGGTGAGCCAGGTGAGCGGCACGCTGCCGGGTACGCTTTATCCAGGCGTGCACTTTATTACCCCGCTGGTAGACAGCGTGCAGACCTTCGACCTGCGCGATCACCTGTTCACGACGGGAATTGTGGAAGAGGGTGCGAAGAAGACGGCGCAAAATGCGGGCTTGAGCGTGCAGTCGCGCGAAGGGCTCAATATCGGGCTGGGCATCACGGTGCGCTACCGGCTCGATCCTAACAAGCTGGCCAGCGTGCAGGCGCATCTGCCGCAGCCGGCGGACAAGGAACTGGTGCCTCCGATAGTAGCGAGCGCCTGGCGCGACCTGGCGCCGGAGTACACGGTGCGCGAGATATTTTCCACCAGGCGCGATGAGGTGCGCCAGCGCGCTGCCGGCGTGATTACCCGCAAGCTGGCAGCCGACGGCATTGTGGTGGAAGAGGTGATGCTCTCCGACATTCAACTTCCACCCGAGTATGCGCAGGGGCTCGAAGGCCTTCTGCTCAAGGAGCAGCAGGACGACCAGATGAGCGTGGACACCGAGATCCAGCAGAAACAGGTGAAGATTGCCGAGCTGCAGGCCGAGGCTGAAGCCGCGCAGAAGGTGAAGGAGGCCGAGGGCGATGCGCAGTCGAAGGTGGTGGAAGCC